>CAZXAR010000165.1:0-6529 GCA_964638135.1 uncultured Enterobacteriaceae bacterium
TCGGAGAACGACTTCATCTGTGCGGCGAAGTGCGACGCCCTGTTCGGGCTCTAGCATGCGGCGCGTTTACAGCTCCTTCGATCTCACGGCGGTCCATCACGCGAAGAACGTGCTCGAGGCAGAAGGCATCCGTGCGGCGGTACGCAACGAATACCTTTCTTCGGCAATGGGGGAGCTACCCCCCGCCGAATGCCAGATCGAGCTCTGGGTTCTGCGAGACGAGGACGGCCCGCGCGCCGAAGCGCTGCTGCGCGACGGGCCGCGGAAGGACGGCGCGCCGTGGCGCTGCGCCGCGTGCGGAGAGACGTGCGAGCCTCAGTTCACGCAGTGCTGGAATTGCGGCGCCATCCCCGGCGGCTGACGCGCGGCAGAAAGCTGCCCTCAAAGCACCCGCGCGGCGCTCAACACGATGAGTACGAACACCCAAAGCACCAGCGCGCGCCACAGCAGGCCGACCACGCTGTCCAGTGACGGGCTGTCGGGGGGGTCGCCCACGCCAAGGCCGGGCCGCGCCTCGATTCCACCGGGTTCGCTCAGAGGCATGCCCAGGCGAACCCCGATCGCGCCGGCGCCCGCCGCCAGCACGACGCCCATCTCGGGATCCGGCCAGACGCGCGCCTGGGTGCGCCAGCAGTAGATCGCGTCCTCGAAATCCCCCACCACTGCGAAGGCCGACGCGGTCAAGCGCGCCGCCGGCCATTCGAGCACTGCACCGGCCTGCTCGGCCGAGCGGCCGAATGCGCCCAGGCCGCCCCATCGATTGCGCAGGTACACCGCAAGGCGGTACAGGATCGCGCCACCCGGCCCCGGAACGACCACGTACCAGAACAGCACTCCGAACACGTGGCGGTGCGATGCCGTGAGCGCTTCTTCGATCGCGAGCCGGATGACCTCCTCCCGGCTGCGGCCGGTCGCCGGCTCGCCGCGCCATGCCGCGATCGCCTCGCGCGCACGCTCCAGGTCGCCTTCCCGGAGCGCGGCCTGGACGCCGGTGAAGTAGTGGCTGAACTGGCGAAATCCAAGCGTCACGTAGAGTGCGGCGATGTTAAACACAAGCGCGAGCAAGGGATGAAACCAGCCAAGCAGGTAATGCAGCGCAATCGCGGCAGCGACGAGCGGCACGACCGCGATCAGCCACGCGATCGTGCCGTGGCGCTGCTCGCCCGCGTTGAACGAGGACTCGAGCCAGGCCGCGCCGCTCGCAAGCAGGGCGAGCCATCCCTTTCGCTCCCCCAACGGACGCCATTGCTCGAGCGCCAGCGCGGCGATGATCGCGATTACGGCCATGTGGCGGCTGAAGATAGCACAGCGAATTCCTACTTCATCCCCGCCGCAAGATGCCGGTAGAAATTGACGAGCATCGCGGCCGTCGCGCCCCAGATGAAATAGTCGCGATAGGGGATCGCGAAGTAGTGCACGAGTTGGCCCTGATACTCGCGCGCGTGCCGCTGATGGTTCGCTGGATCGAGCAGGAACGAAAGCGGCACCTCGAACACTTCCTCCACTTCGAACGCGTCCGGCGCGAGCTCGAAGGGCGGCGTCACCAGTCCCACGACCGGCGTGACGCAAAATCCGGTGCGCGTATGGTAGTCGGCGAGCCGGCCGAGCACCTCGACGCGCTCCGGCGCAAGGCCGATTTCCTCGAACGTTTCGCGCAGCGCCGTCGCTTCGGGCGACCGATCGCGCGGCTCGGCGCGGCCGCCCGGAAAACTGACCTGCCCCGAGTGGTCCTTCAGGTGCGCCGTGCGCCGGGTGAGCAGCACGGAGAGTTCTGCCGGACGGGCGACGATCGGGACGAGCACCGAAGCGGCCTTGAGCGACCCGGGTTCGCGCCGCGCGCCCTGGTCGCCGTAGACCGTCTCGAGCGGAGTCACCGCGGAGGCGAAGTGCTGCCGCAGCGAGGCGGAATCCAGCTCCCGCACCCTGTTTCGGGTCAGCCGCGCGCGCATCCGGAATATCTGCCCCTGGGCTCCTGTTTGCATCGTGTCCGGCTCGTCAGGCCGGCCAAGGACCCATGATACGTCTCAACCCAGGAGGAACTGTGAAACGCACTGCACTGTTTGTTGCTCTCGCGTTCGCCAGCAGCGTCGCTCTGGCGGGCAGCTGTCCGAAAATCATGAAACAGATCGACGCCGCAATGCCGTCCGCGAAGGTCAGCGCCGCGCAGATGGAGGAAGTGAAGAAGCTGCGCGCGGACGGCGAGGCGCTCCACAAGTCCGGCAAGCACGCCGAATCCGAGGCCGCGCTCAACAAAGCCAAGTCGATCCTAGGCATCATGTGATCGCTCTGCCGAGGAAGCAAAAACGCCGCCCGCGGGCGGCGTTTTTGTTCCTGCGGAAAGCCCTCTCAGGGCAGGATCACCACCGAACCCGTGGTCTTGCGGGCTTCGAGATCGCGGTGCGCCTGCTGCGCGTCGGCGAGCGTGTAGCGCGCCGAGATCTCGATCTTTACCTTGCCGGACTTGACCACGCCGAAGAGCGCGTTCGCGGCGGTCTCGAGGTCGGCGCGCGCGGCGATATAGGTGAGCAGCGTCGGACGCGTGAGGAAAAGCGACCCCTTCTGGGCGAGCACGCCGATATTCACCGGCGGCACGGCACCCGAGGCGTTGCCGAACGACACCATCATGCCGAGCGGCCGCAGGCAATCGAGCGAACCGTCCCAGGTGGTCTTGCCCACCGAGTCATAGACCACGGGCACGCCCTTGCCGCCGGTAATTTCTTTCACGCGCGCGGTGAAGTTGTCGCGCGTGTAGACGATGACGTGATCGCAGCCGTGCGCCTTGGCGAGGGCTGCCTTTTCGTCGGAACCGACGGTGCCGATCACCGTTACGCCAAGCGACTTGAGCCATTGGCAGGCGATGAGACCGACCCCGCCCGCCACGGCATGCCACAGCACGGTATCGCCGGGCCTGACCGGGTAGGTGCGATGAATCAGGTACCACACCGTCATCCCCTTCAGCATCATCGAGGCGGCCTGCTCATCGCTGATCCCGTCCGGGATCTTCACCAGCCGCTCGGCCGGCGCCAAGCGCGCTTCCGCGTAGGCCCCGATCTGATTGGTGTAGGCGACCCGGTCGCCCGGTTTCAGCTGACTCACGTCGGCACCCACCGCATCGACCACCCCGGCTCCTTCGTTTCCCGCTCCCGACGGCAGCGGAATCGGGTACAACCCGGTGCGCTGGTACGTGTCGATGAAATTCACCCCGATCGCCGTGTGACGCAGGCGCACCTGACCCTGACCCGGATCGCCCACCGTCACATCATCCAGCTGCAGGACCTCGGGACCGCCGGTCTTGTGAAATCGGACTGCTTTTGCCATCTGCTGTTCTCCTCGGTGAAATAGGGCGAACTTGTGAGTCTATCCGTAGCGCACGCGCGCCGCGGAATCAATTCACTTGCCGTCCTTCGGCGCAGCGTGCGGGTCCGGCGCATCGGGCGGCGGTGCGCCGCCCCCCATCGCCTGCTGCATCGCCGCCCAGGGCCAGAGCATCGCGCCCGGCGGCGACTCGCCCCCGGCTGCAGCCCCAAGGCCGGCTTCGGCGGTCGCCTTCATCGCCTGCAGCGCCGTCTTCTGCATTTCGAGCCCCTGGATCGACATGCGCAACATGTTGAGGTTCATCGCGAGCCATCCTTCGACCGCCCGCAACTCGGCGACCCGCCGTTCGATCTCCTGCGGATCGAGCGTCGGCATCGCCATGCCGGGCACCGGGATCGCGAGCGGCCCCCAGAGACGGCGAAACATCTCGAACGGGTCCTGCGGTGTCTGTGACTCGGCCATGGCTCATGCTCCTTCGAAAAATGCGCGCACTTCGTCGGCACGGCTCGTGGTGTCCTGGTAGCCGAGGTCGATCAGTGCACGGCAGAACGGTTCCTCGAAAAGGAGGTAGCTTGCCAGATTCGATCCAGCCCGGTTCATGGCGCCCGTGGGCCGCAGCACGAACCTCACCATCGGAGGCAATTCGTGGACGAAGCGGGCCGCGATCCGCTCGATCGGGTGCGTTGGCGACAGGAACAGCACCCGGACCGGACGCAATTGGATCTTGCCCTGCAGGACAAGCTCCTCCGGTACCACGCTCAGCGTGCGATTGATGCGTTCGAGCCGCTCGATATCCACCATCAGGCTGTCGAGAAAGATGGAGTTCAGCGCGTGGCCGGCGATCTGCGCGAGCGAGGGATAGATGTTGGAGCGCGCGCGCGCTGCGTCCAGGCTCTGCCGGCCGGTCCCGACCACCATGATCCGGTCGGCTCCCAGGTGCAGCGCCGGACTGACCGGCGCAATCTGGCGCATCGAGCCGTCGCCGAAGTACTCCCGGTGCACCTTCACCGCTGGAAAGATGAAGGGCAGCGCCGCGGAGGCAAGCAGGTACTCGACGCGAAGCGGCACCGCGGCCCCGATCCGCTGCTGGCGCTCCCAGCCCTTGAGCCAGGGCGCACCCTGAAAGAACGACACGCTCTGCCCCGAGGTGTATCCGGAAGCCGTTACGCTCACCGCATGCAGCGCCCCGGCGTCGATGTTCCGCTGGATGCGTTCGAACGGCAGGAACCGCTCGAGCATCTTCTGTAGCGGAGCGTTGTCGAGGAGCGAGATCGGGTTCTGGCGCGAAAGCCACGACAGCGCCGAGAGCCAGCGAATGCCTCGGCCCATGATGCTGGCGAAGTCGGTGCGGTAGATGCGCTCGCAGCGCATGTTCTGCCACACCTCGACCAGGTTGGCGACGCCCTGCGAGAAGTCGTCCGCATACACGGCCATCGCCGCCGCATTGATCGCGCCCGCAGACGTTCCGCACAGGATGGGAAACGGGTTTACCTTGGGAGAGCCGAGGATTTCGCGCACCGCAATGAGGACGCCGACCTGGTAGGCCGCGCGCGCCCCGCCCCCGGTGAGGACCAGGCCCGCCCGATGCGAGGCGCCGGCGTGCGGAAACGCATCGACATTTTGTGCGGTGACGTCGCCCGGCACGCCCGAAGTCCTGTCAGAACAGACTCTGCTCGATCCCGCGCGGCGCACCCGCGTCCACCACGGTGAGCGCGGTCATGTCCACGATGCGCCGCACCGTGGCCGAGGGGGTCAGGATGTGCACGGCGCGCGCTGCGCCGACCAGGATCGGGCCGATGCTGACTCCGTCGCCGCCGGCCGCGGTCTTGAGCAGGTTGAATGCGATGTTGGCGGCGTTGATGAGCTGCTTGGTCGGCAGGATCGAGATCTTGCCGGGGCGCGGCAGGCGATGGTATTCGAGGGCGCTGTTCCTGAGCTGCTCGTCCACTGCTGCTCCTCCCCTCGAGTGAAAACCTGGCGCCCGCCGGCCGTTCGGGGCGTGGATTATAGCAATCCGTGAATCCGTATAATCGAGCGCATCATCGCCACCATTGAACGCATTCGGACGGCACAGCGCGCAGCAGAAATCCAGCCCTTCGAGGTGATGGAGGTGATGGCGCGCGCGCACGCGCTGGAGGCGGCGGGACGGCGCGTGATCCACATGGAGATCGGCGAACCGGACTTCACCGCGCCGGAACCGGTCGTCGACGCCGCGGTCCGGGCGCTGCGCGACGGCATCACGGCCTACACGCCTTCGCTTGGCATCGCGCCGCTGCGCGAAGCCATCGCGCGATATTACGCCGAGCGCATGGCTGCCGAAGTGTCGCCCGCCTGCGTTGCCGTAACGGCGGGCGCCTCCGGCGGATTGCTGCTCGCGCTTGCGCTGTACGTCGAACCCGAGGACGAGATCCTCGTGCCCGACCCGGGCTACCCCGGGTACCGCCATTTCGTGCGCGCGTTCGAGGGCTCTGCGCGGCCGATCGCCGTCCATGCGGGCACGGCGTTTCAGCCGACGCTTGCCCTGGTACGCCAGGCGTGGGGCCCGCACACGCGCGGTCTGCTGCTGGGCTCGCCTGCCAATCCCACCGGCACGCTGATCGCGCCCGAGGAACTGCGCCGCATCGCCGATTTCGTCGCCTCGAACGGCGCCGTCCTGATCGTCGACGAGATTTACCAGGGTCTCGTGTACGGCACGGACCCCGCGAGCGCCCTTGGTCTGCCGGGAGAAATCGTGGTGGTCAGCAGCTTTTCCAAGTACTTCTGCATGACCGGGTGGCGCCTGGGGTGGGTGGTGCTGCCACGCGAGCGCATGCGGGAATTCGAGAAGCTCGCACAGCACTTCTTCATTTGCCCGCCGACCGTGGCGCAGCACGCGGCGCTCGCGGCATTCCAGCCGGAAACCCTGTGCATCCTCGAGGCACGGCGGTCCGAGTTCGAGAAGCGGCGCGATTTCCTGGTTCCGGCTGTGGAACGCGCCGGCCTGTCCGTTCCGGCGCGCCCGGGGGGCGCCTTCTACCTGTACGCCGACTGCTCGCGCCACGGCGAGGCGAAGGAATTCGCGCTTGGGCTGCTGGAGCGCGAGGCGGTGGCGGCAACTCCGGGGACCGATTTCGGAATGAACCGGACGCGCGCATTTGTCCGCTTCGCGTATACGCGCGGCATGTCCGACCTTGAGGAGGCCGCCGCGCGGCTGCGCCGCTTCTGCGGCGGCTAG
>CAZXAR010000166.1:0-6510 GCA_964638135.1 uncultured Enterobacteriaceae bacterium
GCGCTCAACAACGCGCGCAACGTCCAGACCGACCTCGGCAAGGACAAGGTCGAGATCGAGATCGTCGCCTACGGCCCGGGCCTCAACATGCTGAAAGCCGAATCTTCGGTGGCCGCACGGCTCGCCGGCGCGATCGACAACAACATCGGTCTGATGGCCTGCGAGAACACCATGCACAACACCAAGACCACCAAGGACCAGATGTACTCCGGCATCGGCTACGTCCAGGCCGGGGTGACGCACATCATGAAGCGCCAGAGCGAAGGCTGGAGCTACGTGCGTCCGTAGAGCGTTTCGGAGCGGCGAAGATCAGACCTTCGCCTTCTTCGCCGCATCCGGGATCCGGCCGATGACATCCATCGGCACCGCGAACACGATCGCGCAGCAGTCGGCAGCTTCCTGCGTCATCCTCTCCATGCAGCCCACGCGAGGCACAACCACCCCGCGAGCAATGCAAGCCCTCCGAAGGGTGTGACCGCCCCCAGCCACCGCGCCCCGCTCACGCTCAGAACGTAGAGACTGCCCGAGAAGATCGCGATTCCGGCAACGAACAGCCATCCGCTTGCCGTGAGCACCGCTCCGGGCCACTTCGTCTGGGCCCACGCGACCGCGAGCAAGGCAAGCGAGTGGTACATCTGGTAGCGCACGCCGACCTCGAAGCTCGCCAGCAAGTCGGCGTCCATGCGGCCCTTGAGCGCATGCGCCGCAAACGCACCCAGCGCGACGGCGACAAACCCGGAAAGACTGCCGATGGCAAGGAAGAGCCGATCCATGAACGTCCGATCAGGTGTCCGGATCCCAGACCCGCTTGCGAAAATAGGCGCGCCAGGCCTCGGCGAGAGCCGGTAGCTCGGCCGCTCGGCGCAGGAGTTCCTGGCTGGCTGCATCCGCCGTGTACAGCTCGACGATATCCGCCACCGTGATCGCATGCCCGTCGCGACCCGCGGCAGTCACGGCGTCGCCCGCCGCGACCTCGCCCTCCCGCAGCACCGCCAGATAGAAGCCGGTCCGGCCGCTGCGCAGGAAGCGCTTCACGATATCCGGGCGGTCGAAGCGGATCCCGAGCTTGAAGCAAGGCATGCGAGGCTGCGTCACGACGAATTCGGCGGAACCCGCGCAAAACCTGTCGCCAATCCGGACAGCATCCTCCAGCAAACCTTCGGTCGTGAAGTTCTCGCCGAAGGCGCCCCAAGGAAGATCGACGCCGGGCAGCTCCGTCCGCCAGAATTCGTAGTGTTCCGCCGGGTAGGCATAGACCGCCTTCTCGGTCCCGCCGTGCACGCTCAGATCCGACTGCAGGTCGCCGTCGACATTGAGGTGCTTCACCTGGACGGGGCGCGAGACGGGCGCCTTGAATATCGACGTCCGGACAGTCTTTCCCTGCCACCGGACTTCGCGTGGAAGCCCTACGTTGACCGACAGGATCTTCATCGAGCACGTCGGCCGGCGTCGTGGAGCAGCGCCGGGCGTCGGTTCAGGCCTTCGCCTTCTTCGCCGCCTCCAGGATCGGGCCGATGACGTCCATCGGCACCGGGAACACGATGGTCGAGGACTTGTCGCCGGCGATCTGCGTCAGGGTCTGCAGGTAGCGAAGCTGCATCGCTTCGGCGCGGGTGGAGAGGGTCTCGGCCGCCTGCAGCAGCTTTTCCGCCGCCTGCTGCTCGCCCTCGGCATGAATGATCTTGGCGCGGCGCGCACGCTCGGCCTCGGCCTGCTGCGCGATCGCCCGCACCATCGATTCGTTCAGGTCGACGTGCTTGATCTCGACGTTGGAGACCTTGATGCCCCAGGCGTCGGTCTGGGTATCGAGCACGGTCTGGATGTCGAGATTGAGCTTTTCGCGCTCCGAGAGCATCTCGTCCAGCTCGTGCTTGCCGAGCACCGAGCGCAGGGTGGTTTGCGCAAGCTGGCTGGTCGCCTCCAGGAAGTTGGCCACCTGGATGATCGCGCGCTGCGGATCGACCACTCGGAAATACACCACCGCATTCACCTTGACCGAGACGTTGTCGCGCGAGATCACGTCCTGCGTCGGCACGTCGAGCACGACCATGCGCAGGTCCACGCGCACCATCTGCTGGATCCCGGGAATCACGATGATGAGCCCGGGGCCCTTCACCCGCTGGAAGCGCCCGAGCAGGAACACCACCGCGCGTTCGTACTCGCGCAGGATCTTGATCGAAGTGACGATCAGCACGATCGCGAGGACCAGCGCGCCGATGCCGAAGTTGAAGTCGAAGAACATGCTCACCCTCCCTTGTCGGATTCAGGATCGGCGTCGAGTATCAGGCCGTCGATCGCTCTTACGCGCAGCCGCTGTCCCTTGCGCACCGGGGCGTGCGTGCGCGCGCGCCAGGTCTCGCCATGCACGCGCATCCAGCCCTCGCCCGCGAAATCGTCGAGCGCCTCGCCGAGCGCCCCGATCATCTCCTCCCGGCCGCTCACCACCGGCCGGTGCCGCCCGCGCACGACCATGCCGATGACGAAGAACAGGAACAGCCCGCTCGCCGCCGCGACGCCGCCGATCAGCCCGTAGGGAATCTCGAAGCCGGGCAGGTCGCTGTCGATCAGGATCACCGAGCCGAGCACGAACGCGATCAGCCCGCCGATGCCGAGCGAGCCGAAAGCGGGGAAGAACGCCTCGGCGACCATGAACGCGATGCCGAGCAGGATCAGCGCAAGGCCGGCGTAATTCACCGGCAGAAGGTGGAACGCGTAGAGCGCGAGCAGGATGCTGATCGCCCCGACCACGCCGGGAAGAACGAGTCCCGGGTTGGTGAACTCGAAGATCAGCGCGTAGATCCCGATCAGGATCAGCAGATAGGCGACGCTCGGGTTGGTGATCACGCCCAGGACGCGGGTGCGCCAGTCCAGTTCCACCGCGGAGACGCTCACGCCCGCGGTCTGCAGCGTGCGCTTGGCGCCGGCCGCCTCGATCGTGCGCCCGTCGAGCTGCTTCAGCAGCGCACCGACGTCCTCCGCGACCACGTCGATCACCTTGAGGTCGAGGGCGTCGGTGGCCGAGAGACTCACCGCTTCGCGCACCGCGCGCTCGCCCCACTCGGCGTTGCGCCCGCGCAGCTGCGCCAGGCTGCGGATGTAGGCCGCCGCGTCGTGCGTCGCCTTGCGCATCATCGTGTCCCCCACCGGAGGCGCCGCCTCCTTTTCGCCCTCCTTTTTCTTCTTGTCCGCCTGACCCGGTTCGCTCCCGGTCCCGGGGGCTCCGATCGCCACCGGCGAGGCGGCGCCAAGGTTGGTCGCCGGCGCCATTGCCGCGATGTGGCTTGCATACAGGATGAACGTGCCGGCGCTCGCTGCGCGCGCGCCGCCCGGCGCGACGAACGTCACCACCGGCACGGGCGAGGCGAGGATGTCCTTGATGATCGCGCGCATCGAGGTGTCAAGACCGCCCGGCGTATCCATGCGCAGCACCACCAGTTGCGCCTTCTCGCGCGCCGCGCGCTCGAATCCCCGGTGCACGAAATCCGCCGTTGCGGGGCCGATCGCGCCCTCCAGAGGCACGAGCAGCACCGGTGCGGGCGCTGCGTATGCCTGCGCCAGCCAGATCGCCATGCCCGCAATCAGCCACCGAACGATGATGCACCTCCGCGCTCGCGGGTTAGAGAAGTGTGATTGTACGACCACCGGCGCGCCCGGAGCGTTCGCGCGGCTAGAATGACGCCTCCCCGGCGGCACATCCCGTGAAGCAAGAACAGATACCGGCCGACGCGATCGTCATCCGCGGCGCGCGGCAGAACAACCTGCGCAACGTTTCGCTTTCGATCCCGACCGGCGAGCTGGTCGTGGTCACCGGGGTGTCCGGTTCGGGCAAGTCTTCGCTCGCGTTCGACACGCTGTACGCCGAGGGGCAGCGGCGTTACGTGGAAACCTTCAGCCCGTACGCCCGGCAGTTCCTCGATCGGATGGACAAGCCGCAGGTGGATGCGGTCGAGGGCATCCCTCCCGCGATCGCGATCGACCAGACCAATCCGGTGCGCACCTCGCGCTCGACGGTCGGCACCATGACCGAACTGAACGATCACCTGAAGCTGCTCTACGCGCGCGCAGCGCATTTGCACTGTCGCGGCTGCGGCAAGCGCGTGACACGCGACACGCCGGATGCAATCTTCGACGCAATGCTGGCGCGGGCGCGGGATGCCGGCGATCCGCGTCTGCAGATCACGTTTCCGGTCGCAATCCCGAAGAATTTCAGCGAGCAGGAGGTGCTGCAGCTCCTCGAACGCCAGGGCTACAACCGCATCCATTCCCGTTCCAAGGCGGCGCTGGAAGTGCTGCAGGACCGCTTCCGCATGAGCGGCACCGAGCGCGCGCGCGTCTTCGAGGCGCTCGAAGCCGCGCTGCGCGTCGGGCAGGGGCGCGTCAACGTCTGGGGTCAGGACTCTGGCCCCGATTTCCCGTGGCGCTTCTCTTCCGACCTGCACTGCGCCGACTGCGACCTGCACTACGCGGACCCGACCCCGGCGGCGTTTTCGTTCAACTCGCCGCTCGGCGCCTGCGAGACGTGCCGCGGCTTCGGGCGCGTGATCGGGGTGGACTTCGGACTCGTGGTGCCCGACGAAGCGAAGACCCTGCGAGCCGGCGCGGTCAAGCCCTGGCAGACCAAAAGCTTCCGCGAATGCCAGGACGACCTGGTCAAGTACGCGAAAAAGCGCGCCATTCCGCTCGACACGCCGTGGCGCGAGCTCACGCCGGCCCAGCGCGAGTGGGTGCAGGAAGGCGAGCCGCAGTGGGTGAGCTGGTCGAAATCCTGGCCCGGCACCTGGTACGGCGTGCGCCGCTTTTTCAAGTGGCTCGAGAGCAAGGCGTACAAGATGCACATCCGCGTGCTGCTCTCGAAGTACCGCGCCTACACCGAATGCACGGCCTGCGGGGGAACCCGCCTCAAGCCCGATTCGACCCTGTGGAAGCTGGGACACCGGAAGCTCTCGATTCACGAGCTGATGCTGCTGCCGATCGAGCAGGCACGCGCCTATATGGGCGAATTGCAGCTCCCGGCGCCGCTCGATGAGGCGACCGAGCTGCTGCTCGGCGAAATCCGCTCGCGGCTGAGGTACCTGTGCGAAGTCGGCCTCGGCTACCTCACGCTCGAGCGCCAGTCGCGCACGCTCTCGGGGGGCGAAGTGCAGCGGATCAACCTCACGACCGCGCTCGGCACGTCGCTCGTCAACACGCTGTTCGTGCTCGATGAGCCCTCCATCGGCCTGCACCCGCGCGACATGGGCCGCGTGATCGAGGTCATGCAGCGCCTGCGCGATGCCGGCAATTCGCTGGTGGTGGTCGAACACGACCCGCAGATCATGTACGCCGCGGACCGGCTGTTCGACCTCGGGCCGGGCCCCGGGGAGCGCGGCGGCTCGATCGTGTTCTCGGGCACGCCGGACGAAATGCGCGCGGCCCATACGCTCACCGCGCAGTACCTGTCGGGCCGCAAGCGGGTCGAAGAGCGCCGCTTCGCGCCCGCGCCCGAGGAATTCGTCGCCGTGCTCGGCGCGAGCGCGAATAACCTCAAGGACATCGACATCCGGTTTCCGCTGCGGCGCCTGGTCTGCGTGACCGGCGTCTCGGGCTCGGGAAAATCCACCCTCGTCCAGGACGTGCTCCACGCCGCGCTGCGCAGGGCGAAGGGAAAGCCGACCGAGCCTCCGGGCGCGCATCGCGCACTGCTCGGCGCCGAGCAGGTGGACGACGCGGTCATGGTGGATCAGTCCCCGATCGGCAAGACGACGCGCTCCAACCCGGCGAGCTACGTCGGCGCATTCGACCCGATCCGGGCGCTTTTCGCGCGCGCGCCGCTCGCGCGCGAGCGCAAGTACACTCCCGGCACCTTCAGTTTCAACTCCGGCAACGGACGCTGCCCGAGCTGCGGCGGCAACGGCTTCGAGCACGTCGAGATGCAGTTCCTTTCGGACGTGTACCTGCGCTGCCCGGACTGCGACGGCAGGCGCTATCGCGCCGAAGCGCTCGAGGTGAAGGTTCGCGGCAAGAGCATCGCCGACGTGCTCGAGCTGACCGTGTCGGAAGCCATGTCTTTTTTCGGCGCCGAGGGCGAGGTGCTGGCGCGCCTCAGGCCGCTCGCGGACGTCGGCCTCGAATACCTGCGGCTCGGCCAGCCGGTGCCGACGCTTTCCGGCGGCGAAGCCCAGCGCCTCAAGCTCGCCGGGCACCTGGCGGAAGCGAATGCCGCACCCCAACCGTCTCGGAGGGGCCGGGGTGCGTTGTTCCTGTTCGACGAGCCGACCACCGGCCTTCACTTCGACGACATCGCGAAGCTCCTGCGCGCGTTTCGCCAACTCCTTGCGGCCGGCGATTCGCTCGCCGTGATCGAGCACAACCTGGACGTGATCCGCGCGGCCGACTGGATCATCGACCTCGGCCCGGAGGGCGGCGATGCCGGGGGCGCGCTCGTATGCTGCGGCGCGCCGGCGGACGTGATGCAGCACCCGGAATCGCACACGGGACGCGCATTACGCGAGTACGAGTTCGCCTTTGCCC
>CAZXAR010000167.1:0-6503 GCA_964638135.1 uncultured Enterobacteriaceae bacterium
CGCAGGCGGCTCACCTGCACGTCGATGGTGCGATCGAACGGCTCGGCCTCGCGGTCCTGCGAGAGCACCATCAGCTGGTCGCGCGTGAGCACGTGGTTGGGGTGGCTGAGAAGGACGCGCAGCAGGCGGTACTCGGCGCCGCTCAGCGGAGTCACCACCCCCTCGGCCGAGACCAGGTGGCGCGCGGTGGTGTCGAGGCGCCAGCCGGCGAATTCGATCGTGCGGGCGGCATCGGCGCGCAGGTTCCGCGGCAGGCTGCGTGCGCGCCGCAGCACGTTCTTGATGCGCGCGAGCAGCTCGCGCGGGCTGAAGGGCTTGGTGAGGTAGTCGTCCGCGCCCATCTCGAGGCCGACGATGCGGTCGGTTTCCTCGCCGCGCGCCGTGAGCATGATCACCGGCGTGTCGGATTGCGCGCGCAGTTCGCGGCAGAGCGCAAGGCCGTCCTCGCCCGGCAGCATCAGGTCGAGCACGATGAGGTCGATCTTGCCGCGGGCGAGCGCCGTGCGCATCGCCTTGCCGTCGGGCACCGCGGTCGTGCGGTAGCCGTTGCGGTGCAGGTAGTCGCCGAGCAGGCTGCGGATCTCTGCGTCGTCGTCCACGATCAGGATGTGGTCGCTTGCCTCCATGTGCGGTCTTTTAGCGGTATGCGGGCGCCCTGCGGAACCGATTTGTAGCGAACTGTAACAAGCCGGGCGCCTGTTGCGGGGGCGTACAGAAACCATACAGAGCGCTTACATCGCCGTGCTGCAATGGGAACCGCTGGAACAACACATGGAGAGCGAATCATGAAACGCGTAACGAAAATTGCAGTCGGTGTCGGTGCGGCGCTCAGCCTCGGGCTTTCGGCCGCAATCGTGAATGCCCATCCGGGCGGCTTCGGGCCTGGCATGGGATGGGGCGGCGGTCCCGGCATGGGCTGGGGCGGTGGCGCGGGCTGCGCCCCGGGTTACGGCATGGGTCCCGGGTTCGGCGGCGGACCGGGAATGATGGGCGGGCGCGGCGGCTACGGGCCGCAGGGCTACGCCAATCCCGCTGCCGCGGTCGAGGCGCGTCTTGCCTACGCCAAGTCCGAGCTCAAGATCACGGCCAGCCAGGAAAAGGCGTGGGACGCCTACGCCGCGCAGGTGAAGAAGCAGGCCGAGAGCATGTTCGCCTGGCATAACACGATGCGCGAATCACGCGTCACCGGGCCGGAACGGATCGAACTGCAGAACAAGATCATGAAGGAGCGCCTTGCGCAGTCCGAAGCGCTCACCGCGGCGACGAAGGATCTGTACGCGGTGCTCACCCCCGAGCAGAAAGCGACCGCCGACTTCGTGATCGGCCACGGCCGCGGCATGGGGCCGGCCTTTGCCGGCGGACCGCGCGGACGCTTCCGCTAGGTTGCTTCTCCGGCAAGGCGAGCGACGCAGGGCCGTGCGCGTGGCGTACGGCCGTTTTCATTTCGTCTCCGCGCAAAAGCGCACCCCCGGCTTGAGCTCCTCGAAGACGACGTAGCGCGTCTCGGTCATCCCGGCGGCGCGGTAGGTGCTCTGCGCGCGGTGGTTTTCGCGCTCGACGTAGAGACGGAAACCGCATACGCCGGGATCGCGCAGCGCGAGTTCCTGCACGTGGGCGTACAGCCGCCGGTACACGCCGCGGCGGCGGAATTGCGGGCGCACGTACACGCTCTGGATCCACCAGAAATTGCCGTTTCGCCAGTCGCTCCATTCGTTGGTGATGAGGAGCGAGCCGGCGGCCTCGGTCCCGGCCTCGGCGATCAGGTAGAACCCGGAGTCCGGGCGCTCGAGCAGGCCCTGCACGCCGGCGCTCAGCACCTCGCGCAGCAGCTCCTTCCCTTCGGTCTCGAGCGCCATCGCAGCATTGAATTCGACCAGGGTCGGCGCGTCGCGCCGCGTGGCGCGGCGAATGCGGATTTGCCGCCTCATGTCCTGGCGCTCGCTCACGGCCTGAGCGCGCGGTACAGAAACGGCAGGCTCACGTCCATACGGTAGTCGATGTCGGAATGATCGTCGTCGAACTCCTGGTAGGTGTGGCGAATGCCTGCCTCGGCAAGGCGCCGCGAAAGGATGCGGCTGCCGTAATGGATGTGGTACTGGTCGCGCCAGCCGCAGTCGATGTAGATCCCGCGCAGCGTCTTCAGGTTCGCCGCGTACCTGCGCACGAGGTGGACCGGGTCATGCCGGCGCCACTGCGCCCATCGCCGAGGAATCGCTTCCCCGGTTTCGAGGTTGAACGGGACGCGAAAGCCGAGCGGCGCGCGCGGATCCGGATCGTACGTTGCCGCCATGCACAGGTTCATGATGCAGTGGCTTTCGGCGGTCGAAAGTTTTTCCTTTTTCCACACCCGCGCGAGGAAGCGCCTGATCCTGCCATCATCGAATCCGGCTGCCGTCCCGCGGTAGCTCGCTTCGCGACGCACGTGGATCGCGCCGGGCTTGCGCTTTTTCTTGCGATACGGCGCGAGCGTATTGAGCGTATTCGGCCAGTCGTGCCAATAGACAAAGTCGAAGTACGCATCCCCCGAATGGTTGGCGATCGCGCCCCAGGTCTTCGCGTATTTCATGCCGTGGATCATGGCGCCGTAGCCGCCCGAGGATTTCCCGAAGCAGCCGCGATGCTCGCGGCTCGCGAGCGTGCGAAATTCCCGGTCGACGAACGGGACGAGTTCCCGCGTCAGGTAATCGGCGTAATTGCCGAGCGCCGGGGAATTGACGTACTGGTTGCCGCCGAGCGCGGTGAAGCAGTCCGGGAAAACGAGAATCGCCGGCCCCATCTTCTGCCCGTGGATGAGACGCGCCGCGCGCTCGGGCACGTTGTCGCCGAACGCCTTCCAGCTGGTGTGTGCAAGGCCCGAGCCGGTGAAGCCGACCAGGTCGAAGAGCACCGGGAAGCGCCGGCCGCGTCCACTGCGCGCCGGCGAAGCGCCCTCGTCGTACTGGGGCGGCAGCCACACCCCGAGCTTGCGCACGTGAGGGTCGCCAAGCCGGTTGCCTTTCAGGACTTTCGATACGTGCTCGAGCACGACGAGCGTGCCCGCCGCGCCTTTTGGACGTTTGAGCGCCATGGACCTCCCCGCGAATTCAGGCCCGCCGGTGAACCGGACGAAGCGCGCAGCTTACTCGGTGGGCGGCTGCGGTGCGACCAGCTGCCAGTCCCCGGCGCATTGCGCGACGTAGGGGTAGTAGCCGTTTGGCTCCGCACAGTAGTACCAGTATCCCGAAGGCCGCGCGGATGCCGGCGGAGCGTCCGGGCGCTCGACGTATTGCGCTGGCCCCGAGGGCGCCCATACGCGCGGCGGCGCGTAGTAATAGGAAGGCGGGTAGTAGAAGCTGTGCCAGACGAGGGGGGCGAGGATGAAAAAGCCGAGCGCCGGATCGAGCCCGTGCCGCGGGTGGCGATGGTGCCAGCGCGCTCCGCCGAAGGAGCGCGCCGGCCTCCCCGCGCCGGGGTGAGCCGGAACACCCGCGGAAAGGCGCGTCGGTCCGCCGGAGCCCAACCGTGCCCGCCCGTCGCGGGCAAGGACGCTTTCCGCCGCCACTGCCAACGCGACAAACCCCACGAGGGCGGCGGCTCGAAGCGTTGGTTTGAATGCTGCGTCCATTACCAAGAGCGCAGACCGCGGAAAACGGCAGAAATTCCCTGCCGATCGATGCCCGGGACGCCCGGCGCACGGTCCGCTCGTTCGGCGATAACATCGCAGGGCAGTGCGCGCGTCGCCCCCGCTCGGGAGTCCAGCCATGACCGATCTCTCGGATTTCTCCTCCGCCTTCTGGCGCGTCATTCCCGCCGATCCCGACCCGGGGGAAACGCGCGAATGGCTCGAAGCGTTCCAGTCGGCGATCCGGCACGAGGGCGCCGAGCGCGCCACGTTTCTGCTGCGCAAGCTTTTGGACGAGGCGCGCGTCCAGCGCGTGAAGCTCCCGCCCGTGTTCAACACGCCGTACTGCAACACGATTCCGCTTGCCGAGCAGCCGCAGTATCCGGGGAACCTGGATGTAGAGCAGCGCCTCATGGCGCTCGTGCGCTGGAACGCGCTCGCGATGGTGGTGCGGGCAAACCGCGCGCACCCGGAACTGGGCGGGCACATCGCGAGCTATGCCTCGGCCGCTGATCTCTTCGAAGTCGGCTTCAACCATTTCTTCCGTGGCGGGCAGGGCGGGGATCTGGTCTATTTCCAGCCGCATTCGGCTCCCGGGGTGTACGCGCGCGCGTATCTGGAAGACCGCTTGAGCGAGGAGCAGCTCGGCAATTACCGGCGCGAGACCGGCGGCAAGGGACTCACGTCCTACTGCCATCCGTACCTGATGCCCGATTTCTGGCAGTTCCCCACCGGCTCGATGGGGCTCGGGCCGATCACCGCGGTCTACCAGGCGCGCTTCATGCGCTATCTCGATAATCGCGGGATTCTCGCGACCGCCGGACGCAAGGTCTGGGCGTTCGTCGGCGACGGCGAGATGGACGAGCCCGAGTCGCTCGCCGGGCTATCGCTCGCGGCGCGTGAAGCCCTGGACAACCTCATCTTCGTCGTGAACTGCAATCTGCAGCGCCTGGACGGCCCGGTGCGCGGCAACGGCTCGATCATCCAGGAACTCGAGGGCCTGTTCGCGGGCGCGGGATGGAACGTGATCAAGGTGCTGTGGGGCTCGGACTGGGACCCGCTCTTCGCGCGCGACCACGACGCGGTGATCCTCAAGCGCCTGCACGAGACGGTGGACGGCGAATTCCAGAAATACGCCGCGACCGACGGCCGCTTCAACCGCGAGCACTTCTTCAACAAATATCCCGAGCTGAAGGCGATCGTCGCCCACCTGTCGGATGACGACATCGACCGGCTGCGCCGCGGCGGGCACGACCCGCTGAAGATCTACGCCGCCTACCACGCCGCCGCAGAGCACCGCGGCCAGCCCACCGTGATCCTGGCGCAGACCAAGAAGGGCTACGGCATGGGCCACTGGGGCCAGGGCCGCATGACCACGCACCAGCAGAAAAAGCTCGACGACGAGGCGCTCACGGAATTTCGCGACCGCTTCGCACTGCCGCTCACCGACGCGCAGGTGAGCGGGCTCGAATTTCACAAACCGGCGCCCGAATCGCTCGAGATGCGCTATCTGCATGCGCGCAGGAAAGCGCTCGGCGGTTACCTGCCTGCCCGCTCGGCCGCGGCGCCCGCGCTCGGGGTGCCGAGCCCCCAGGCGGTGCTCGCCATGATCGAGCGCTCGCAGGGGCGCGAGCAGTCCACCACCACGGTGTTCGTGAATCTCCTTTCGCACCTGCTGCGCGATCCGGCAATCGGCAAGCGCATCGTGCCGATCGTCGCGGATGAAGCGCGCACCTTCGGCATGCAGTCGTTGTTCCGGCAGGTGGGGATCTACTCGTCGCTCGGGCAGCTCTATGAGCCCGAGGATCACGACGAGCTGCTCTACTACCGCGAGGCGCGCGACGGGCAGATCCTGGAGGAGGGCATCACCGAGGCGGGCGCGCTCTCGTCGTGGCTCGCGGCGGCGACGAGCTACAGCGCGCACGGTACGCCGATGCTGCCCTTCTACGTCTTTTACTCGATGTTCGGTTTTCAGCGGGTCGGCGACCTCGCCTGGCAGGCGGGCGATTCGCGCGCGCGCGGGTTCCTTATCGGCGGCACCGCGGGCCGCACGACCCTCGCGGGCGAGGGCTTGCAGCACCAGGACGGATCGAGCCACCTTGTCGCCTCCACCATCCCGAACTGCGTTGCCTACGATCCGTGCTTCGGCTACGAGCTTTGCGTCATCGTGCAGGACGGCATGCAGCGCATGCTCCAGGCGCAGGAGGACGTGTTCTATTACGTCACGGTCAGCAATGAAAACTACACGCAGGCGGCGATGCCCGCCGGCGCCGAGGAAGGCATCCGGCGCGGCCTTTACATGCTGCGCGAGCGCGCAGATGCGAAAGTGCAGTTGCTCGGAAGCGGCCCGATCCTGCGCGAGGCGCTCGCCGCCGCGGACGCGCTGGAAAAGGACTACGGCATCGCGGCGAACGTCTGGAGCGTGACCAGTTTCACCGAACTGCGCCGTAACGGCATGGAAGCATCGCGCGGGAACCGCCTCAATCCGGGCGCGGAGCGGCGTACGAGTCACGTCGAGCAGTGCCTTGCTCCAACAAGCGGGCCCGTGATCGCGGCGAGCGACTACGTCTCGGCAGTGGCCGACCTCATCCGCGCCTGGGTGCCGCGGCGCTATGTTGCGCTCGGTGCCGACGGCTTTGGCAGGAGCGACACGCGGGCCGCGCTGCGGCGCTTTTTCGAGATCGACCGCGAGCATTTCGTGGTGGCAGCGCTCCACGCGCTTGCCGATGAAAACGCGATCGAGCGCTCGGTGCTCGCGGCGCATCTGCGCAGCCGCGGGCTCGACTCACCGCGCCCCAATCCCTGGGACGCGTGATTGGGGTCAGAGTAAATGGGGTCGGAGTAAATGGGGTCAGAGTAAGATTACTCTGACTCCTTTTTTCGCGCCCCGGATGCGGGGCGT
>CAZXAR010000168.1:0-6480 GCA_964638135.1 uncultured Enterobacteriaceae bacterium
ACCAGGGAACTCGAGGCGATGGCCGATCCGCAGCCGTAGGTCTTGAAGCGGGCATCCTCGATGATGCCCTGCTCGTTCACCTTGATCTGCAGCTTCATCACGTCGCCGCAGGCGGGTGCCCCGACCATTCCGGTGCCCACCGATCGGTCGTTCTTTTCGAAGGACCCGACGTTGCGCGGGTTCTCGTAGTGATCAATGACTTTGTCGCTGTACGCCATGGCGTTCTCCTGCTTGGTTCAATGTGCGGCCCACTGTACCGTATTCAAGTCGATCCCCTCCTTGTGCATTTCCCACAGGGGCGACATCTCGCGCAGCTTCGCGACCTTGGCCTTGAGGTGCCCGACCGTGTAATCGATCTCCTCCGGGGTCGTGAACCGGCCCAGGGTGAAGCGGATCGACGAATGGGCCAGTTCGTCGGAGCGCCCCAGCGCGCGCAGCACGTAGGACGGCTCGAGCGAGGCCGACGTGCAGGCCGATCCCGAGGACACGGCAATGTCCTTCACCGCCATGATGAGCGACTCGCCCTCGACGAAGTTGAAGCTCACGTTGAGGTTGTGCGGCACGCGGTGCTCGAGGCTGCCGTTGACGAACACTTCCTCGATCTCCTGCACGCCGCCGAGCAGCCGGTCGCGCAGCGCCCGGATGCGCTCGTTCTCGGTCGCCATTTCGAGCTTCGCGAGCCGGTACGCCTCGCCCATGCCGACGATCTGGTGCGTGGCGAGCGTGCCGGAGCGGAATCCGCGCTCGTGGCCGCCGCCGTGAATCTGCGCCTCGAGCCGCACGCGCGGCTTTCGCCGCACGTAGAGCGCGCCGACGCCTTTGGGGCCATAGGTCTTGTGCGCCGAAAAGGACATCAGGTCCACCTTCAGCCTCGCCAGGTCGATCACGCATTTCCCGGTCGCCTGCGCCGAATCGACGTGGAACAGCACGCCGCGCTTGCGGCACATCTCGCCGATCGCGGGTACGTCCTGGATGACGCCGATTTCGTTGTTCACGAACATCACCGAGACGAGGATCGTGTCCGGCCGGAAAGCCGCCTCGAGCTTTCCGAGGTCCAGCATGCCGTCGGGATCGACGTCCATGTAGGTCACTTCGAAACCGCGTCGCTCGAGTTCGCGGCAGGTGTCGAGCGTCGCCTTGTGCTCGGTCTTGACCGTGATCAGGTGCTTGCCCTTGGTCTTGTAGAACTCGGCGGCGCCCTTGAGTGCAAGATTGATCGACTCGGTGGCGCCCGAGGTCCAGACGATTTCCTTCGCGTCGCACCCGACGAGGGCGGCGACGTGCGCGCGCGCAGTCTCGACCGCCTCCTCGGTCTTCCAGCCGATCGCGTGCGAGCGGCTCGCCGGATTGCCGAAGTGCTCGGTCAGATAGGGGATCATCTTCTCGGCGACGCGCGGATCGACCGGCGTGGTGGCCGAGTAATCGAGGTAGATCGGAAGCTTCACGTTCGGTCCCGGCTCCGCTCAGGCCGCCGCCAGCACCACGGGCTTGGCGGCAGTCTTGTCCGCAGCACGCCAGTCGTGCAGAACGGCGACGTGTTTTCCGAGCTGATGCGCGACCAGATCGGCGAGCGTGACCGATGCCAGGTAGTCGTACATCTTTTCGTTGAGCCGCGCCCACAGATCGTGCGTCATGCAGCGCTTGTCGTCGAGGCAGTTTTCCTTGCCGCCGCATTGCGTCGCGTCGAGCGGCTCGTCGACCGCGACGATGATGTCGGCCACCGAGACATTCTGCGCCGGCTGCGCGAGATTGTAGCCGCCGCCCGGCCCGCGCACGCTCGTCACCAGCCCGGAGCGGCGTAGCCGCCCGAACAGTTGTTCCAAATAGGAAAGCGAAATGTGCTGGCGCTCGCTGATCGCGGCGAGCGTCACCGGGCCGCGCGTCTGGCGCATCGCCAAATCCACCATCGCCGTCACTGCAAACCTGCCTTTGGTCGTCAGTCTCATCCTCGTCCCCGTTTTGGTGAACGCCTACACAGAATGGCCACAGTATAGCGCAAATCCGACCAATTTAGTCAACTTTATAGACTCATAAAAATCAATTACTTGATTGCTCGCAGCTGCTCCGTTTTGGATCCTTCCGCCTCACGCCGGCGGGCATCTTCTTCCAGGCTCTGGACCTTCGCCGCAAGCGTCTCGACGGCTTGCTCGAGTTCGCGTGAATGCTCGACCAGGGTCTGGATCGCCTTGGCGTAGGGATCGTCCTGGTCTTGCACCACTGCATAGGCGGCGAACCGGGCCGCCTGTTGCGGCGATACGAGCTCCTCGACGATTCGCCCCGGAACGCCAACCACGGTGGCGCCGGGAGGCACGTTTTTCACCACCACTGCGTTCGAGCCGATCTTCGCCCCGTCGCCGACCGTTATCGGGCCAAGGATCTTCGCGCCCGCCCCGATGACGACCCCCTTGCCCAGCGTCGGATGGCGCTTGCCCTTGTTCCACGACGTGCCGCCAAGCGTGACGCCGTGATACATCGTCACGTCGTCGCCGACTTCGGCGGTCTCGCCGATCACGACGCCCATGCCGTGGTCGATGAATACGCGCTTGCCGATCGTCGCCCCAGGATGGATTTCGATCCCGGTCAGCGTTCTGCCCAGGTGGGACGTAGCGCGGCCGAACCAGCGCAGACCGCGCTTCCAGAGCCAGTGGGCGAGCTTGTGGATGTAGAGCGCGTGCAACCCCGGATAGCAGGTCAGCACTTCCCACGTCGTGCGCGCGGCCGGATCGCGGTCGAAAACGCTCGCGATGTCTTCACGCAGCTGTTTGAACATGAAACTGATCCTAGGTTATCCGACTTTTGCGGTCAACTATTCGTTTCGCGATTTCTGCAGCGACTTGAGAAGACCTCGCAATATGTTGACCTCTTCGCGTTCGAGCGATGGCACGCGGGAGAAGAACCGCCGCCACCGTTCGCGCAGTTTCGAGCCGGAACCGGGAACGAGAAACCCTGCTGCAACAGCGGCTTCTTCGAGATGAGCGTAAAGCCCCTCCAGGTCCTCGACCGTTGCGAGCTTTTCGGTGCGCATGGCGGGAACCGCCGCGCCGCTCGCGACGTACAGTTCGTAGCAGATCACCTGCACCGCCTGCGCGAGGTTGAGCGAGCGGTACTCGGGGCTTGCCGGGATGTGCACCAGGAATTGGCAGGCAAAAAGCTCTTCGTTCGTGAGCCCTGCGGATTCGCTGCCGAAGACGAACGCGACCGGTCCGAGCGCGGCGCGCTCGAGCGCAATCGCCGCGGCCCCGCGCGCATCGATCACTTGAGGCGACCATTCGCGCGGCCTGGCGCTGAGGGCGAACGCGCCCACGCAGTCGCCGAGCGCGTCGCGCAGTCCTCCGTGCGTGCGCGCCGACGCGAGCACGTCGCCGGCGTTCGTGGCCATCCACTCCGCCTCGGGCGCCGGAAAGCGCGCCGGTTCGACGAGGCGCAAGTCCGCAATTCCCATCGTCTTCATCGCGCGTGCAGCGGCCCCGATGTTGCCCGGATGGCTGGGACGGCACAGAACGACGCGCACGCGCCGGAGAATTTCCTGCATGTCCTGCAGGATACAATGCGCGGGCCCCATGCATCCGATGCTGAATATCGCGGTGAAGGCCGCGCGCCGCGCCGGCTCGATCGTGATCCGGGCCGCAGTGGACGGTACCGCACTCGATGTCCACGCGAAGCGGGCGAACGATTTCGTGACGCAGGTGGACCGCGCCGCCGAGCAGGCGATCATCGAAATCGTGCGCCGGGCCTATCCGGACCACGCGATTCTCGCCGAGGAATCGGGATCGCTGCAGGGCGGGGAAGCCGAATACCGCTGGATCATCGATCCGCTCGACGGCACCACCAATTTCATCCACGGGTTTCCGCAGTACTGCGTCTCGGTCGCGGTCCAGCACCGCGGCACGATCGCGCATGGCGTCGTCTACGACCCGGCGAAAAACGAGCTCTTCACCGCCTCGCGCGGCCGCGGCGCGTTCCTGAACGAGCACCGCATCCGCGTCTCGCGCTGCGCGCGGCTCGAAGCGGCGCTGGTCGGAACCGGTTTTCCGTTCCGCGAACTTTCGCGGCTCGGACCCTACATGCGGCAGCTGCGCGCGATGATCGCGTCGACCGCGGGCGTGCGGCGCGCCGGCGCCGCGGCGCTCGACCTCGCGTATGTCGCTGCGGGCCGGCTGGACGCGTTCTGGGAGATGGGACTTTCCGCCTGGGACATGGCGGCGGGCGCGCTGCTCATCCAGGAAGCGGGCGGACTGGTGGGCGACTTTTCCGGCGAGCAGAACTATCTGGAGTCCGGCGATATTGCCGCAGGCACGCCCAAGGTGTTCCCGCAGCTGCTGCAGGCGTTGCGCTGACCCGGGAACGCGGCGCGGCCGTGGTGGCATCTTTCAGCTCGCGATTCCCCGCAGGCCGATCAGCGCGAACCGCACGAATCCGCTCAGCGCCAGCGCAACGCCTACGGAAAGCGCGACCGAGACCCATGCCTCCTTGCGGCCAAGCACCCTCAACATCACCGCAAAGGTGGAGATGCAAGGTACATAGAAAGTCAGGAACAGCAGCAACGTGACCAACTGGATCGGATCCAGGTACTGGTTGACCTCGAAGCCGCCGAACGCCTGGTAGATCATGAGCAGCGAAAGCTCCTTGCGCAGCACGCCGAACAGGAGTGGCACGCCAAGCACCGCCGGCAGGCCGAGCCACCAGTAGGTGACCGGCGTGAGCACCGCGTTGATCACCTGGTCGGCGCCGAAGTGATTGAGCAGCGCAAGCGCGACGCTGCCGCCGACCAGCAGCGGAGTGACGATGGTGAGAATGTCCCGTGTCCGCTCCCACGTTTCGCGCGCGACGGCCTGCCCGCGCGGCATGGCATAGGGCGGAATCTCCTGCACCTGTCCGGGCTCCCCCGCCGGGTAGCGCTGCCTGAGCACGCTGCCGAGCAGCGCGATCACCACCATGGCGAACAGAAGAATCGCGAACACGCTCAGGCCGCCGAGATATTTCCCCGCCAGCGCGAGCACGATCGCCGAGCGCGCCGAACACGGCACGAACGTGATGAGGAGCGACGCCACCACGCGCTCGCGTCCCCGGGTGCTGCGCGCCGCGCCGGAAATCGCTGGCACGTTGCAGCCCAGGCCGAGCAGAAACGGAACTGCGACGCCACCATGCAGCCCGATGCGGTGAAAGCCGCGGTCGACCGCAAACGCGATTCGCGCCATCACGCCCGCCTGCTCCAGCGCGACGAGCAGCAGCACGAGGGGAATCATGTACGGAACGACGATGCCGACGAGCCCGATCAGGCCGTCGGCGACCCCACGCGCCACGTGCCCGCCGGTCGACTGCGGTTTCCAGTCCGACGCCCATTCGGCGAGACGCGCCGCAGTGGTGCCATCGAGCCAGGCGCTCACTCCGAAAACAACGAAGAGCACCACGGCGAATACCCCGAGACTGCCGAGAATGCTCCAGCGAGGATTGAGAAAAATCTCGTCCAGCCAGCGACGCCAGCCTCTGCCGTCGTGTGCCCCGTCGGGCCGTGTCGCCGCTTCGGCGAGGCTCGCCGCGCGATGGTGGCGCTCGGCGTGCAGTTCCTCGTGCAGCGGCCGCGGCAGGACCGCCGAGGCTTCCGCGCGCAGGCGTTCGATTTCGGAAACGCGCTCCGGAAAGTGCTGCCGCAGCTCATCGAGGAAATAGCGGTCGCCCTGCGCGAGCTGCGCCACCAGGAAATGCAGCGGGACGCGGAACGCCGTCTGGATTTCAGTGCCGTGCAAGGCGGCGGTCATCGGCCGCAGGCGAACGGCGATGTGCTCGCTCGGCGCGAGCGGCAGCGGGCTCACCCCTTTGCGCCCGGCGTCGAGCGCCGTCTTGAAGAGCTGCGCAAGGCCCTGCCCCAGCATCGCAGCCGTCGGGACGACCGGCACGCCCAGGCGGCGGGCGAGCGCCTTGCTGCTGACGTAAAGCCCCTTGTCGCGCGCTTCGTCCATCTTGTTGAGCGCCACCACCAGCGGTCGGGAGAGCGCCAGCAGTTCCAGCGTCAATTCCAGGTGCCGCTCGAGCGCCGTGGCGTCGACTACCTGCAGGATCACATCGGGCGCGGCAAACGGGGCGGGCGCGCCTTCCGGGTCGTGCCCGGAGACCGGCGCCGGCCGGTCGCCCCAGAGCAGGTATTTCAGTGCTGCACGGTCTTCGTGTTCCAGATTGCGCAACGTGCGGATACCCGGCAGGTCGATGACGCGCACTTCCTCGAGTCCGACCTGTACGGCACATTCCTCGTACGCGCGCTGCGTACCGGCGAGCGCCGCCGAGCGCACGGACGTACTCTGCACAGCGCGGAACAACGTGCTTCTGCCGCCGCCCGGCACGCCCACCAGCGCAATGCGGGCGCTATGTTTGCCGCGCGAGAGCGGCGTATGAAGCGCAATGACTGCGGCGGCCGGAACGGTCATGCCGCCCATGTTCCCATCGGGAACCGAGACGCGTTCTGATTTCCGTCAAGCTACCTAG
>CAZXAR010000169.1:0-6377 GCA_964638135.1 uncultured Enterobacteriaceae bacterium
CCGGTCGCGACCGGGGGTGCTTCTTCGCTGCCGCGCAAGTCGACGCTGACTGTTTCGCCGTATTGCATGACGGTCAAATTGGAACATCCCGCGAGCACGATCGCCGCCAAGCCCAAGCCGGCGCGCAGTGCTGTCCTGATCCGATTCGATGCATTCATTCGTGGTCCTCCCGGTGGAAATCCGTTGAGCAAAAGGTTCTGCACGCCGTGGGGCGAGACGCATTCTCTCGCGGAATACGCGTCTTGGCGAATGCCCCTCCCAGGCCGTTCGTGATCCTCGATCAATAGCGGGGCCGGCGAGGCTTGATCTGGATCAATTCGCCCGGACCCTGCGGCAGCGACCCTGATCCGCACGCGGAGGGCGGCGGAACGGTGTACGAAATCCGGTTGCACGGACGGGGCGGACAGGGCGCCGTGATGGCCGCGAACCTGCTCGCGCGGGCGTTGGTCGAGGAGGGGCGGCATGTGGTGGCGATCCCGTCCTTTGGCTTCGAGCGGCGCGGCGCGCCGGTCGCCGCCTTTCTGCGCTACGACACGGCGCCGATCCGCAGCATGACCAACATCTACGAGCCGGACTGCGTGGTGTGCATTGACCCGACGGTCGCCCGCGCAGTGAACATCTTCGACGGCATCCGGGAGGAGGCGACGCTCGTGCAGGCAACGCGCAAGCCGCTCGGCGAATTAATGCTCCCGGAGCGCATCGCGCGCGTGGGGCTGTGCGACGCGGTGGGAATCGCGCTCGAGATCTTTCGCCGGCCGATCACCAATACGATCATGCTCGGCGCCTTCGCCCGGGCGACCGGACTGGTGAAGCTCGAATCGCTGCGGGCCGCGCTCAGGCACGAAAGCGGACTGCGCGATGCGGTGCTCGAGCAGAACCTCGCCGGCCTCGCACGCGGCTACGAGGCAACCCACGTCCACCGCATCGAGCGCAGGGCGGCGGCATGAAGCTCCAGGCAAGACCGTTTTTCGACGCCGCCGGGATCCCGAACGATCTCGCGCCCATAGCGGTCGAGCCCAGCCCGATGCTCCCCGGTGACTGGCGCAGCCTGCGCCCGGTGGTGGACCGCGGCAAATGCGTGAAATGCGCCGTGTGCTGGCTGTATTGCCCGGTGCAGTGCGTGATCGAAAAAGCGCGCTGGTTCGACTTCGATCTCGCCACGTGCAAGGGTTGCGGCATCTGCGCCGCCGAATGCCCGCAGCGGGCGATCGCCATGGTTGAAGAGGCAGCATAGCGAACCCATGAGCGCGCTCGCGGAAGCAAGGCAGGTTCCCCGCACCGTTGTCTGCGACGGCAACGAAGCGGCGGCGTGGGGCGTGGTGCTCGCGCGCCCGGACATGGTGGCGGTGTACCCGATCACGCCGCAGACTTCGCTCGTCGAGGCGCTGTCGCAATTCGCCGCCGACGGGGTGCTCGATGCGGAGGTGGTCGAGGCCGAGGGCGAGCACAGCGTGCTTTCGGTGCTGCAGGGAGCGTGCCTCGCCGGCGCGCGCACCTACACCGCGACCTCGGGGCCGGGGCTCGCGTTCATGTTCGAGCCCTATGTGCGTACGCCGGGACTGCGCCTGCCGATGGTGATGTCGATCGTCACGCGCGACACGCTCTCGCCGCAGTGCGTCTGGGGCGGCCACCAGGACGCGATGAGCGTGCGCGACGTGGGCTGGATCCAGCTCTATTGCGAATCGGTGCAGGAAATCCTCGATACCGTGATCATGGCGTTCCGCATCGCCGAGCACCGCGAGGTGCTGCTGCCGGTAAACGTGTGCCACGACGGCAACTACCTTTCGTTCGGGGTCTGCCGCGTCGACCTGCCGGCGCAAGCCCCGGTGGACGAATTTCTCGGCAAGCCGGACACCAACTGGCATATCGCGCTCGATCCGGATCGGCCGATGGGGGTCGATCCGCTCACCGGAGGCGCCGGCGGGCCGGGACCGGCGCTCTTTGCCCGCTACCGCAAGGGCCAGTGCCGCGGCATGCAGAACGCGCTGCGCGTCATCTGCGAGACGCATCAGGAATTCGGCCAGCGCTTCGGCCGGCGGCACGCGCCTCTCATCGAGGAATACCGCATGGAGGACGCCGACTACGCGATCGTGACGATCGGCAGCATGACCGGCGCCGCGAAGGATGCGGTGGACGAGGCGAGGGCGCACGGCGAGCGCGCAGGGCTGATCAAGGTGAAAACCTATCGCCCGTTCCCGCTGCAGGCGATGACGCAGGCGCTCGCCCATGTCGATGCCGTGGGCGTGGTGGACCGCTCGGTGAGCTTCGGCTGGAACAGCGGCCCGCTGTACCAGGACGTGCTGTGCGCGCTCGGCACGCTTGCGCGCCGGATTCCCGCGCTGAGCTTCATCGGCGGGCTGGCGGGAGCGGACATGACGACGCAGCACTTTGCGCGCGTGCTCGAGACCACGCGCCAGGCGCTCGTCGGCGCGCAGCCGCTTGCGCCCGTCTGGATGAACGAGACGGACCGCTGAAAGGCCGGCGCGCGACATGATGCAGACGAGATATCTCCTGGTCGGCGGCAGTCACGCGGCGCTCGAGGCGCTCGCCGCGATCCGCATGCACGATGGCGAAGGCAGCGTGGTGCTCGCGACGCGCGATCCGGCGCCGCCCTATTCGCCGACCGTGCTGCCCTACGTGGTGACCGCACGCGCGGATCCGGGCCGCGTGCGGCTGCGCGAGGCGGGCTATTTCGCCGCGCAGAACGCCACCGTGAAGCAGGCAACCGCGCTCGCCTCGCTCGACACCGCGCAGCGCGTGGCGATCTTCGAGGACGGCGAACGCATCGGCTACGAGCGCCTGCTGCTTGCGACCGGCGCCGCGCCGGCGATTCCGCCGGTTCCGGGGCTCTGCGAGACCGGATTCCATGTGCTGCGAACGCTGGGCGACGCGCAGCGGCTGCGCGAGGCGCTGGCGGGCGCGAAGAGCGCGGTGGTGCTGGGCGCCGGGCTGGTGGGAATGCATGCCGCAGAAAACCTGGTGAAGGCGGGCGCCGCGACCACGGTAATCGACATCCAGCCGCAGGTTCTCCCCGGCTACTTCGACGCGCAGGCGGCAAGCCTCATCGAGGAGGCATTTGCGCGGCGCGGCGCCCGCATGCTCTGCGGGCAGTCGGTCATCGGCGCAAGCAGGTGCGACCCCGGTTTTGCATTGCAGCTTTCCGGAGGCGAGCGGATTACGGGCGAACTGCTGCTCGTGGCGACGGGCGTGCGGCCGGTGATGGATTACCTGGCGGGCTCGGAAATCGCCGCCGATCAGGGAATCCTGGTCGATCGCCGCATGCGCACGAGCGTCGCCAATATCTGGGCGGCCGGCGACGTGACGCAGGGCCCGAGCTTCTACGGCTCGGCACCGGTAGTGAATGGCATCCTTCCGAACGCCGTAGAGCAGGGCCGCATCGCCGGCATGGACATGGCCGGCGATCCGGGCGCCCGCGATTACCGCGGCGCGGTGCCGATCAACACCTATCACTTCTTCGGCCGTCAGGCGCTTTCGGTCGGCATCGCGGGAGGCGAGGGCACCGAATGTTGCGTCGAATTCGATCGTGCAGCCGGTCGCTACCGCAAGATTGCGCTGCGGAACAACCGGCTTGCGGGCATCTTCTCGATCGACATGCCGTTCGATGCCGGGATCATGGTGGAGCTCGTGCTGCGGCGCGTCGACCTCGGACCGGTGAAGGACGATTTCCTCGCCCGGCCGCGCGAGACCGGGCGCAGGCTCATGTCGCAACTGTGGCGCTGAACGCACCATGTCCGCCTACGAAACCATCGCCTTCCGCGCCGAGCAGTGCACCGGCTGCGGCGAGTGCATGAGCGCCTGCGCGCAGGCAAAGACCGGAAGCTCCGAGCACGCAGCATCGCGCATCCAGATCCTGCCCGCGAACGACGAGCGCTTCGAGCTGGCAATCTGCCGCCAGTGCGGCGATCCGGGCTGCGTCTCCGCCTGTCCCGCGGCCGCGCTCGAAAAGAACGCCGCGACCGGAGTCATCGACTGGCAGCGCGACAAGTGCGTCGACTGCCTGCTGTGCACCGTCGGCTGCACCTACGCCGGCATCGCCTTCGACGAGCGCGCCGGGCACGTGGTGAAGTGCGACCTGTGCGGCGGCGACCCCGCCTGCGTCAAGGCGTGCGGCGAGGGCGCGCTTCAGTACCTGAGCACCGCACGCATCTACAACCGCTATGGAGGGCTCGAGGATCTGTTCGTGCCGGGACTTGCGGGCTGCCAGGGCTGCAATACCGAGCTCTTGATCCGGCACGTGCTGCGCGCGGTGGGGCCCGAGACGGTCGTCGCGGCGCCGCCCGGCTGCATTCCGGGAATGGGTGCGGTGGGCTACAACGGCAAAACCGGCACCAAGGTTCCCGTATTTCACCCGCTTCTCACCAACACCGCTTCGATGCTGGCCGGCGTGCGGCGCGCCTACAAGCGCAAGGGGCGCGACGTCACCGCGCTCGCGCTCGCGGGCGACGGCGGCACCGCGGACGTGGGCTTTCAATCGCTGTCCGGAGCGGCCGAACGGAACGAGGAAATTCTCTACGTGTGCGTGGACAACGAGGGCTACATGAATACGGGCATGCAGCGCTCGAGCTGCACGCCCTATGGCGCATGGACCTCGACGACCCCCGTGGGCGAGCGCGCGCGCGGCAAGACGCAGGAGGCAAAGAACCTGCCGCTTCTCATGCTGATGCACCGCTGCGCGTATGTGGCGACCGGCTCGACCGCCTACATGGAGGACCTGTACGCGAAGCTCGCCAGGGCGATCGCCGCCGCGAAGCATGGGTTTGCGTACCTGCACGTCTATTCGCCCTGCACGTCCGGCTGGCGATTCCCCGCGCAGAACAACATCGAGGTGGCGCGCAAGGCGGTGCAGACCGGGTTCGTCACGCTGTGGGAATTCGATCCCGAGGCGGGGTTGCGCTTCACGCACCCGGTGGGCGAGCTGCTTCCGGTCAAGTCCTATCTGGAGGCGGTCGACAAGTATCGCCACCTCGATTCCGGGCAGGTGGCGCACATCCAGGAACATATCGGCAAGGACATCGCCTTCCTGCGCGGCCTTGCCGCGCGCGCTCCGCAGGCGGGCGAAGCGCGCTCTACGCCGGCGTAGTCCCGGACCGTCCGAGCAGGCTGAGGAATTCGCGCCGGGTCTTCGGCCCGTAGGTGCGGTAGTGCGGCTCGGGTCGTTCGCGGCAGGCGAGCCGCTCGCGCGCGATGCGGTCGCGGTTCACGTATTTCTTCACTTCCTCGGCGCTCAAGGCGTACACCCTGGCTGCATTGAGGCCGAACACCTTGGCGCGCAGGGCGGGCGTGATCTCGGGATAGCCGTGCCGCTCGCGCAGTTCGGGCGAGATCTGGAAGGCGCGGAACGCCTGGATCTGGTCCTGCGGCGAGCCGTACCAGATCGAGTCGGTGCCCCACAGCACGTTGTCCTCGCCGACGTAGCGGAACAGTTTTCCGAGGGCGTGCGCGGCGGCGTCCGGGTCGCGCAGGAGAAACCGCCACGTGCTGCCCAGCTCGGCATAGACGTTGCTGTTGGGCTTGACGCCGTTTTCGACGAGCGAGCGGACGAGCGTGTCGATGCCGTCGCGCTGCGCGGCGTGCTGGTAAGCCTGTTCGCGCACGCTGGTGACGAAACCCGAGTGGTAGACGAGGAACGCAACGTCGGGAAAGCGCTTCGCCGCGACGCCGATGTCGGAGCACTGGCTGTGCTCGTAGGATTGCGTGCCGAAGGGCAGTCCCTTGTGGATGCAGATCACCTTGACGCCGAGCGCGCGGGCGCGCTCGATGAAGCGCGTGCCGATCTCGTCCGAGAGGAAATAACCGACGCGTCCCGGACCGAACTGCGTGTAGGTCTTCCAGGCGCACACGCCCCAGCGCTCTTTGAGCTCGTCCATCGTCTCGATGTCCCCGGGCTGGTTCGGATTGACGCGGCCGTGCAATAGCAGGCGGTGCGTGCCCTCCATGCGATCGACGATGCGCCGCACGGCATCGGCGGCCTGGATCGTGAGCGGCTCGTCCTCGCGCCGCGAGGGCACGAAGGAGAGCACCATCATGTCGGTATCGGAATCGAGGAACACATCCTTCACGAACTCTTCCGGCCCCAGGCAGTCGAGATGGGTACGCCCGCCCTTGCTGCCGAGCGCGCAGGACGCCTTCGGTGACCACTTGAAGGCGCCGGCGGGCGCTCGCGCCACCCAGGCGCCGCTGGGGTCCACGAAGTGGCCCTGCACGTCGAAGATGAATTCCCCGCGCCCGCCGATCTTCGCCTGCGCGAGTTCGGGCTCCAGTGCCGCCTCCGCGTCCAGCTCGAAGGTGCCGCCGCGCCTGCCCGCCGCCGCGTACGCCGCGTTGAAGGCAAGCAGCGTGCTCGCCGCGCCGCAGGA
>CAZXAR010000170.1:0-6283 GCA_964638135.1 uncultured Enterobacteriaceae bacterium
CACATCGACGACTGGCGCGGCGCGCGGCGCACGCTCAACGCTTCGGCGCACATCCGTTTCTAGCCATGAAATTCGGCCTGCTGATCAACGAGGGACCGTACAACCACCAGGCCGCCGACACCGCCTACCAGTTTGCGCGCGCGGCGCTCGCCAAGGGCCACCAGGTGCAGCGCATCTTCTTCTACCACGACGGCGTGAACAACGCGACCAAGCTCACCGAGCCGCCGCAGGACGACCGTCACATCGTCAACCGCTGGTCCAAGCTTGCGCAGGATAACGGTATCGACCTGGTGGTGTGCGTCGCCGCGGGATTGCGACGCGGCCTGGTGGAGGACAACCTCGCGCCCGGATTCCGCATCTCGGGCCTGGGGCAACTGGTCGAGGCCGGGATCGAGTCGGACCGGCTGGTCGTGTTCGGGGACTGAGCGGGGCGAGCGCATGACGCAGACACGCGACGAGATCGGGGAGGACGAGGCCGGCCATGGCGTGGTCAAGAAATTCATGTTCGTCAACCGCAAGGCGCCGTACGGCACCATCTACGCGCTCGAGGGTCTCGAGGTCGTTCTCATCAGCGCCGCGTTCGACCAGGACGTGAGCCTTGCCTTTCTCGACGACGGCGTGTACCAGCTGGTGAAGGGCCAGCAGACCAAGAGCCTGGAAGTGAAGAATTTCTCCCCCACCTACCGCGCGCTCGAGGGCTACGACATCGAGAAGCTCTACGTCGAGCGCGAATCGCTCGAGGCGCGCGGCATCCGCGAGGACCAGCTCCTGGTGCCGGTGCAGGTGGTGAGTGCCGAGGAGATCACGCGGCTCATGGACGAGCAGGACGTCATCATCGGATTCTGATGCTGCACATCGTCAACAAGTCGCCCTACGAGAGGAATTCGCTCTCGAGCTGCCTCGCCCACGCCGGCAAGGGCAGCGCGCTGCTCCTCATCGAGGACGCGGTCTACGCGGCGACGCGCGGCAACGTCGCCGAGGCGGGGATCCGCCGGGCGCTCGAGACGCTGGCGGTGTACGCGCTCGGCCCCGACCTCGAGGCGCGCGGCATGCAGGCGAACGTGATCGAGGGGGTGCAGGTGGTGGATTTCGCGGGATTCGTCGATCTGGCGGCGGAGCATCGCACCAGCCACTCGTGGCTGTGACCGGATCGGAACCGGTTCGGGTGCTGGAATTTTCCAAAGGAGAGCAGCATGGCAATCGAAGTAGGCGGCAAGTCGCTTGAAACCGACGAGGAAGGCTATCTCGTCAACCTGTCGGACTGGAGCGAGGAAGTGGCGAACGCGATCGCGCAGAGCGAGAACGTCGACATGGGACCGAATCACTGGGAGGTCGTGAACTTCCTGCGCGAGTACTACAACGAGTACCAGATCGCGCCGGCAGTCCGCGTGCTCACCAAGGCGATCGGCAAGAAGCTCGGCGCCGACAAGGGCAACAGCAAGTACCTGTACGAACTGTTCCCGTACGGCCCAGCGAAGCAGGCGTGCAAGATCGCGGGGTTGCCCAAGCCCACCGGCTGCGTGTGAGCCGCGGGCGGCGGCCGGCCGCATGTCGTTCCTCACCATCCTGTTCGCCTGCCTGTTCTACGCGGCGGGCGCGGTGCTCGCGGCGGGGCTCGTCGTAAAGGTCGCGCAGTACGCGCGCACGCCCGCTCCGCTCAAGATCCCGACCACCCCGGCGCCCGCGACCCGCACTGGCGTCGCGTGGCGCATGCTGCGCGAGGTGGCGCTGTTCGAGAGCCTGTTCCGCGCCAACAAGTGGATCTGGCTTTTCGGCTGGGTGTTCCATGTCGCGCTGGCGCTGGTGTTGCTGCGCCACGTGCGCTACTTCATCGAGCCCGTCTGGCTGCTGGTCGAGATCGCCCAGCCGTTCGGCATTTACGCGGGCATGGCCATGCTCGCGGGGCTCGCCGGCCTGTGGGCGCGCCGCTTCCTGGTGGAGCGCATCCGCTACATCTCGACCTGGTCGGACCACCTGATGCTCGCGCTCCTTGCCGGGATCGCGGTCTCGGGCCTGGCGATGAAGTACGTCTCCCGCACCGACATCGTCGCGCTCAAGGCCTTCATGCTCGGGCTGCTCGCGTTCGACTGGCAGCCGCTGCCCGCGGACCCGGTCCTGCTCGCGCACCTGCTGCTGGTTGCGGCCCTGATGGCGGTCTTTCCGGCCTCGAAGCTCCTGCATGCGCCGGGCGTTTTCTTCAGCCCGGGCCGCAACCAGGCCGATGACTCGCGCGAACGGCGCCACGTGGCGGCGCGCGCCGGAGGCCGACCATGACTGCGCCGGCGCTGCAGGCGCCCGCCCTCCGGGAATACCCGGTCATTCCGATCCTGCGGCGCGATGCGATGGCGGGCTCCAGGCCCTACGTCGCCTCCGAAAAGATCAACGAGGCGCTCGGCTTTCCCGGCAAGCTCGCCGAGGGCTGGCGCGAGCGCGCGATCGCGAAGCTCGGCGAGCTGCTCGACAATTCGCGCGCCCTGCGCGTCTACCTCGATGCCTGCGTGCACTGCGGCGCGTGCACCGACAAGTGCCATTACTTTCTCGGCACCGGCGACCCGAAGAACATGCCGGTCGCGCGCCAGGACCTGGTGCGCAAGGTGTACCGGCGCTATTTCACGCTCTCCGGGAAGCTCTTTCCGAAGCTGGTCGGCGCCGAGGACCTCACCGAAGAGGTGCTGGAGGACTGGTACCGCTACTTCAACCAGTGCTCGGAATGCAGGCGCTGCTCGGTGTACTGCCCGTACGGCATCGACACCGCCGAGATCACCATGGCGGCCAAGGAGGTCATGGACTGGGTCGGCGTCGGGCAGAAATACACCAACGAGATCATCGGCAAGGTTCACAAGATCGGCAACAACCTCGGGCTTCCCGGGCCGGCGCTCAAGAACACGCTCGAGACGCTGGAAGAAGAGGTAAAGGAGCAGACCGGGGTGGATGTCCGCTTCCCGGTGGACGAAGAGGGCGCCGAGGTGATGGTGGTGGTGCCCTCTGCGGACTTCTTTGCCGAGCCGCACGTCTATAGCCTCATCGGCTACGCCAAGGTGTTCCATGCCGCGGGGATTTCCTGGACGCTTTCCTCGCATGCTTCCGAGGCGGGCAACTTCGGGCTTTTCATCGGCAGCACCGAGCAGATGAAGGCCATCGCCGTCCGCGTGCGCGAGGCGGCGCTCGCGCTGCGCGCCCGGCGCATCGTGGTCGGCGAGTGCGGCCACGCCTGGCGCGTCGCCTACAGCTTCTGGAATACGCTCATCGGGCCGTTCGACTTCCTCGACCCGCGCTACCCCGCCCCGGAACACATCTGCGAGGTGACCTACGGCCTCATGCGGCGCGGCGCGATCGCGTTCGACCGCGAGAAGAACGACGGGCGCATCGTCACGTTCCACGATTCGTGCAATGTCGCGCGCGGCTCCGGCATGGGCGGGATCCCGCGCGGGCAATTCATCCTGCCGCGCGAAATCATCCGCGCCGCGTGCAACCACTTCCACGACATGGCACCCGAGACGATCCACGAGCACACGTTCTGCTGCGGCGGCGGAGGGGGGCTCCTCACCGACGAGCTGCTCGAGCTGCGCGTCAAGGGCGCGCTGCCGCGCATGGAGGCGCTGAAGGCCGTCGTGGACGAGCACGGCGTGAACTTCATGGCGACCATCTGCGCCATCTGCAAGGCGCAGTTCTCCAAGGTGCTGCCGTACTACAACTTCGACATGGACCTGATCGGCGGCGTCCACCAGCTGGTGGGGGACGCGATCCGGCTCGGACGAAACGACTGAGAACCCACCGGGAACCACGATGTCTGCCAATCCAGAAACCGAACTCAAGCCAGAGAAACTGACGTTCCGCCGCTACAAGGACGGCGACGCCAAGTGGCGCGGCTGGTCGGATTACATCTTCAACGCGAGCTACACGCACAAGTGCCCCACCTACCAGAAGAGCACGCCGCCGTGCCAGGCGAGCTGCCCCTCGGGCGAGGACATCCGCGGCTACCTCGCGATCGTGCGCGGCACCGAGAAACCGCCCGCGGGCGTTGCGTGGCAGGAATACGCCTGGCGGCGCCTCACGGAAGCGAATCCCTTTCCCTCGGTGATGGGGCGGGTGTGCCCGGCACCGTGCGAATCCGGCTGCAACCGCAACGAGGTCGAGGATTTCGTCGGCATCAATTCGGTCGAGCATTTCCTCGGCGACTGGGCGATCAGGAACAACCTGCAGTTCAGGAAGCCCGGGACGGCCACGGGCAAGAAGGTCGCGGTGATCGGCGGCGGGCCCGCGGGGCTGTCGTGCGCCTACCAGCTCGCGTTGATGGGACACGAGGTGACGATCTTCGACGAGCACGAGGAGCTGGGCGGCATGATGCGCTACGGCATCCCGGGTTTCCGCACGCCGCGCGACACGCTGGATGCGGAAATCCGGCGCATTCTGGACTTGGGCGTGAAGACGCGCCTCGGCACGCGGGTGGGCAGCGACGTAGCGCTCGACCAGGTGCGAAAGGAGTTCGACGCCGTGTTCATGGGCCTGGGCGCGCAAAGCGGCCGGCCGCTGCCGGTGCCGGGGGCGGAAGCCCCCAACTGCGTGACCGCGACCGCGTTCCTGCGCGCCTTCAACGACGGCCGCCTCAAGCACGTCGGCAAGCGCGTGGTGGTGATCGGCGGCGGCGACACTTCGATCGACGTCGCCACGGTGGCGCGGCGCCTGGGACATATCGCGCACGGGCATGCCACCGACAACCCTGAGCTGGTGATCGTCGGCAAGGCGGCGCAGGACGTGGCCGAAGTGTCCGCGCGCCAGGGTGCGGAAGTGACGCTCACCTCGGTATTTTCGATCGACAAGATGCAGGCCAACCGCCTCGAGATCGAGCACGCGCTCGCCGAGGGAATCACGATCCGCGACGGCTGGGCGCCGGTGGAGGTACTGTGCGGCACCGACGGCCGCGCCACCGGTCTCAAGATCGCGCGCTGCGAGGCGAAGTTCGTCGGCCCCCGGCTCGAAATCAAGGTGGACGAAAGCACCGCCCAGATCGTTCCGGCCGACCTCGTCGTCTCCGCGATCGGCCAGGCCGTGGACTTCACCGGGCTGGACGGCTTCGACAACGGCAAGGGCCTCATGACCGCCGACAAGAACTACCAGGTGCCGGGCAAGCCGGGCTTTTTCGCGGGCGGGGACGTGTTGCGGCCGCATCTGCTCACCACCGCGATCGGCCAGGGCTGGATCGCGGCCGAGGGCATCGACCGGCTGCTGCGCGGCGAAGCGATCGAAAAGCGCCCGCGCATCGACGTGCACTCCTTCGACCTCATTCGCAAGATGCTGGAAAAAGGACTCAAGGTGGAAGAAGCGCCACACGCGCCGGTGCTCGGGACGGCAAACGCGAACTTCGCCGTGCACAACTACGAGGACCGGTCCGCGCGCTACGTGATCCCGCACGATGAGCTGTACCTCGGCCATTTCCAGTACACCGCGCGCCAGAGGCGCGGCGTGACGACGCTCACTGCCGAGCAGGCGCTCGGCAATTTCGAGGAGCGGCTCGAGGCGCTCGAGGAAAAGCGCGCCGTGGCCGAAGCCAAGCGCTGCATGAGCTGCGGGCTGTGTTTCGAGTGCGACAACTGCGTGGTGTACTGCCCGCAGACCGCGGTGTTCCGCGTGAAGAAGGACAAGGCCACCATGGGCCGCTACGTGGACACCGATTACACCAAGTGCATCGGCTGCCACATCTGCGCCGACGTCTGCCCGACCGGCTATATCCAGATGGGGATGGGGGAGTAGCGAAGTGAGGCGCTGGACCGCAATCGCCGGAATCGCGGTTCTCGCCGTCGTGTCGCTCGCCTGGGCGGCGGGCGCCTCGCGGGTCGCGAAGCCCGTGGTCCTGATCGAACGTCCGGGAAAATGCGTCGAAGCGACCGAAGTGATGCGGCGCGATCACATGACGCTGCTGCTCGAGCAGCGCGACCGCACCATGCGCGACGGCGTGCGCACCAAGCCGCACAGCCTCGCCGGCTGCGTCGAGTGCCACGCCAGCTCGAAGACGGGCAGCGTGCTCGGTCCGCAAGGCTTCTGCGAGAGCTGTCACGCGTACGCGGGCGTGCGGCTCGATTGCTTCGAGTGCCATGCTGCCAAGCCGCAGAAGGCGGCGCTCGGGAGTGGCCGATGAGCGGCTGCGACCGGCGCGGCTTCCTGGGCACTGCGGCTGCGGCGCTCGCGGGGGTCGCGCTGGCGCCCGGAATCCGGCTGATCGACCTCGCCGGCGCGCGCGCGCCCGAGGAAGCCGCGAGCGGCAGGGTTCGCTGGGGGCTGCTGA
>CAZXAR010000171.1:0-6077 GCA_964638135.1 uncultured Enterobacteriaceae bacterium
GGCGAGCCCGGTGTACATCGACTGCCGCAAGCTCATCTTCTATCCGCGCATCCGCAGGCAGCTGGTCGAGTTCGCCGCCGCGACGCTCGCGCGCGATGTGGGCTTCGAGCAGTTCGACGTGGTGGCGGGCGGCGAGACCGCGGGGATCCCGTACGCGGCCTGGATCGCGGACCGGCTCGCGCTGCCGATGCAATACGTGCGCAAGAAGCCCAAGGGATTCGGCCGCAACGCGCAGATCGAGGGCGACCTCCGCGCCGGCGCGCGCACGCTGCTGGTCGAGGACCTGACGACCGACGGGCGCTCCAAGATCAATTTCTGCAAGGCGCTGCGCGAAGCGGGCGCCGTGGTCGAGCACGTGTACGTCAACTTCTACTACGACATCTTTCCGGAAGCGAAAAGGATCCTGGACGAACTGGGCGTGCGGCTGCACCACCTCGCGACCTGGTGGGATGTGCTCGCGGTGGTGAAGAAGGCCGGCTATCTTGCGCCGGCGCAGCTCGCCGAGGTGGAGAAGTTTCTGCATGCCCCGGCGGAGTGGTCGGCGGCACGCGGCGGGGTGGCGAGCTTTCCGTCGGCCTGACGCGCCGGGCGATGCGCGTCGTCACGCTCAACGTCAACGGCATCCGCTCGGCAGCGAAGAAGGGCTTCTATCGGTGGCTCGCCGCGCAGCGGGCGGACGTCGTGTGCCTGCAGGAGCTGAAGGCGCAGGAAACCGATCTCGAGCGCTCGATGCGCGCGCCCGGCCGGTGGCACGGCTTCTTCTCGCACGGCGAGAAGAAGGGCTACGCCGGCGTCGCGCTGTACAGCAGGGTGCTTCCGCAGCGCGTGCACGAGGGGTTCGGCAGCCGCGAGTTTGATGCCGAGGGGCGCTACCTCGAGGCGCGCTTTGACCGCCTGAGCGTCGTCTCGCTGTACCTGCCCTCGGGATCCGCCGGCCCCCACCGCCAGGCCGCGAAGTTCCGGTTTCTCGAGGAATTCCTGCCGCGGCTGCGCGCGCTCGCGCGCTCCGGCGGGGAGGTCATTCTGTGCGGCGACTGGAACATCGCGCACCGCGAAATCGACCTCCGGAACTGGCGCGCGAACCGGCGCAATTCCGGTTTTCTGCCCGAGGAGCGCGCGTGGCTCACGCGCGTGTTCGACGAACTGGGCTACGTGGACGTGTTCCGGCGCCTCAACGCGCGGCCGGACCAGTACACCTGGTGGTCGAACCGCGGCCAGGCATGGGCGAAAAACGTCGGTTGGCGCATCGATTACCAGATCGCGACCGCGGGCGTGGCGAGCAGCGCGACGCGCGAAGCGATCTTCAAGCGCAAACGCTTTTCCGACCACGCTCCGCTGACGGTGGACTACGGCTGGCCGCTGCGCTGATCCGCGGACAGCGCGGCGCGCCGGTTTCGCCGCCGCTCCAGCCACCAGGCGAGCACCGGCAGGACCGCAAAGCCGCCCGGCATCGCGAGCACGACCAGATACGGCGTAAGCGTCGACAGGCGCTCGAGATGCTCGCGAAGCTGTACCCGGTCCTCGGCCGTCCATCGCTGTCCATTGCGCCGCTTCATCAGGATCGGCATCAGTCCCCGGACGCGTGCGATCTCGTCACGCAGGTAGCGGCGTTCGCGCGCGGCGCGCTCGAGCACGCGCCTCAGGGGTGTGCGCAGGCGCACGCCGCTCAAGCGGCGCCGCGCGAGGGCGCGCCGGCCGGCGCAAGCCGCAGCCACCAGCGCCGGGCGCGCCGGTAGAGCTGCCACAACGACCATCCGCTCGCCAGCAGCTTCAGCGTGCGCCGCGGCCGCAGCGCGAGGAGCACGGCGGCGCCGGCCAGGACGAGAAGCGGCTGGCGGCGCGCCTCGTCGGCCACGCGGCGGGCGAGGTCGATCCAGGCGAACACCGGGTCAGCCCGCGAAAGCAGCGCGGCGAGCCGCTCGCGCTCGGCCTGCGCGCGTTCGGCCAGGCGCGCGCGGCGCTCGCGCAGCTCGAGCAGGCGGTTTCTCGTCACAGCTTGCGCTCCATGCGCTCGATGTCCTTGCGCAGCTCCCCCAGGGTGGCGGCGAGAAACCCGGGCCGCTCGCGGCAGCGGGCGCGCGCGACCAGCGCGGCGGCGGCACCGGCGAGCAGATACAGCGCCCCCAGCAGCCCCGCCGCGAGCACGCGGTTGGAGTCCCAGTACACGAGTACCACCAGCACCGAGAAAAAGACCAGCGCGGCGCCAAAAAAAAGCAGCGTGAGCGCGAACCACAGCGCGATCTCCACCAGCCGCACCGCCTGCTCCTCCAGCTCGGTCGCAGCGAGGCGCGTGCGCGTCTCGGTGAACGCGAGAATCGAGCGGGCGAGCTCCCTGACGGAGCCGAGCATGTGTTCCCTTCTGTCCGTCCCGCCGGCCGGCGGGCGCCGGCTAGCGCCGGCTGATCAGCACGCCGAGCACGAAGCCGATCGCGGCCGCGATTCCCACGGCGCGCCACGGATTTTCATGCACGTACTCGTCGGTGGCTTTCGCCGCCTGCTTGGTCCTGTCGACGAACACGCGTTCGACCTCGACGAGCTTCACCCGCGCGGTGGCGAGCGAGGCCTGGATCCGCTCGCGCGCGGCGCTGACCTTTTCGCCCGCCTGCGACGCCGTGGCGCGCAGCAGCTCTTCGGCGTCGGCGACTACCACTTTCAGGTCGGCGGCGAGTTTTTCCTTGGACACTTCGGCGTTCATGTCGGGGGACCTGTCGGATGCGGCGTGGAAGAAGAAAAAAGGCTACCGGGTTTTGCGCCCGGTGGCAATGGCACGCGGACCGCGCGGGGCGCGCAGGTAAGATGCGCCTCGACCATGGCGCTCGCCGAGTACGCGGCAGCCTTCCGCAGCCGCTCCATCCCGCTCGTGATGCTGCTCGGTTTTTCCTCCGGGCTGCCGCTCGCGCTCACCGCGGGCACGCTGCAGGCGTGGCTTGCGGTCGAGGGCGTCGACATCGTGACGATCGGCTGGTTTGCGCTCGTCGGCCAGCCCTACACGTACAAGTTCCTGTGGGCGCCGCTCATGGACCGCTACAGCCCGCCGTTTCTCGGCAGGCGGCGCGGCTGGCTCGTCATCACGCAGCTCGCGCTGCTCGCCCTGCTGGCGTGGATGGGCACGCTCTCGCCGAAGGATTCGCCGTGGCTGACGGCTGCCTGCGCGCTCGCGATCGCCTTCGTTTCGGCCTCGCAGGACATCGTGGTCGATGCCTACCGCACCGACATCCTCAGGCCCGAAGAACGCGGCGCCGGCGCGGCGGTCTCGGTGCTCGGCTATCGGCTCGCAATGCTCGTCTCGGGCGCAGGCGCGCTCGTACTCGCCGATCAATGGCTCGGCTGGAGCGGCACCTACTGGCTGATGGCGGCGCTGATGCTCGTGGGCGTGGCGGCCGCCTGGTCGGCGCTGGAACCGCAAGGGGCGGGCGCCGCGCCGGCGACGCTCGAAGAGGCGGTGCGCAGGCCGCTCGCCGAATATTTCTCGCGCCAGGGGGCGTGGCTGCTGCTCGCGCTGGTGGTCCTGTACAAGCTGGGCGACGCTTTCGCCGGAAACCTGAGCACCGCGTTTCTGCTGCGCGGACCCGGTTTCACAGCCACCGAAGTCGGTGCGATCAGCAAGGGATTGGGTCTGGCGGCGACGATTGCCGGAGCGCTCGCCGGCGGCGCGCTGATGGCCAAGCTGCGGCTGTACCGGGCGCTGCTTTTGTTCGGCCTGCTGCAGGCGGTGACCAATCTCGGATTCCTGCTGCTCGCGCTGGCGGGCAAGAGCTACCCGCTGCTCGCCGCGGTGATCGGCGCCGAGAATCTGTGCGGCGGCATGGGAACGGCCGCCTACGTCGCGCTCCTCATGGCGATGTGCGACCGGCGCTTTTCCGCCACGCAGTACGCGCTGCTCTCGGCGCTCTCGGCGGTCGGACGCGTCTACGTCGGACCGGCGGCGAGCTACATGGTCGACGGCTTCGGCTGGGCGGCGTTCTTCTTCGCCACCTTCGTGATCGCGCTTCCAGGCATCGTGCTGCTGTACGCGATGCGCGCCCGGATCGAATCGCTGGACGCGCGCGCCGCCCCGTGATCGCCGCCGCGTTTCATTCGGCCGTGCCCCCGCCCGCCTCCTCGCCTTCGCGCAGCCAGGCCTCGAGCAGTGTGTACGCGACCGCAAGCACCACCGGCCCGACGAAGATGCCGACCAGACCGAACGCGATCAGGCCGCCGATGACCCCGGCGAAGATCAGCAGCAGCGACAGGTCGGCTCCCTGGCGAATGAGCAGCGGCCGCAACACGTTGTCGAGCCCTCCGACCAGCACCGACCAGACGAGAAGCACGGCCGCCCAGCCGACGCTGTCGATCCAGTACAGCCACGCCGCCGCGCAGACGAGCACCGGCACCGCGCCGATCTGTGCCAGCGCGAGCAGAAACATGAGCGAGGTGAGAATGCCGGCAAACGGCACGCCGGCGACCGCCAGCCCGATGCCGCCGAGCACCGCCTGCGCCAGCGCCGTGAGCACCACGCCGAGCGCGACCGCGCGGATCGCCCGGCCGGCGAGCCCGATCACCCGCTCGCCGCGCTCTCCCGCGAGCCGCCGGCCGAACCGGTGCGCGCGCTCTGCCCCCTCCTCGCCCCAGGCATACAGAACCGCGGCGATCGCCACCGTGAGCAGGAACTGCACCGCCATCAGCCCGAAGCTGCCGACCTCGGAGACGAACCAGCGCATCACCTCGCGGGCGTAGGGAGCCAGGTGCCGGGCGAGTTCTTCGGGCCCCGAGGCGGCCAGATCGCGCCACGCGGAGGCGAGCCGATCGCCCACGATCGGGAGCGATCCTGCCCACTCCGGCGGCGGCGGCAGGCGCAGCGTCGCGAGCGATTTCGCCCACCCCGCGATCTCTTCGGCGTTCGCGACCAGCGCGGCGATCGCGAGTGAAAGCGGCAGCACGAATACGAGCAGCAGCGCGATCGTCAGCGTGGCGACCGCAAGCCAGCGCCGGCCCCAGAGCCGCCGCTGCAGCCGCAGCAGCACCGGCCAGGTCGCGACCACGATCATGGTTGCCCAGATGAGCGCCGGGAGGAACGGCTTGAGGATCCAGAGCGAGGCGGCGATCAGCCCGCCGATCGCGAGAACCGCGAGCGTGGTGCGGGCAAGGTCGCGCGGCGGGGCGGGGACCATCGCGCGCTACGGCGCCGCGCGCCCGAGGCGGAACACCGCCAGGCTTCCGCGCAGGTTGGGCAGCAGGTTCACCGCGTGGCCCCGGTCGAGCACCAGCCGCTCGAGGATCTTCACCCCCAGCCGCCGGCACAGGTCGGCGAAGTCCTCCAGCGTGCACAGGTGTACGTTCGGCGTGTCGTACCAGGGGTAGGGAAGCTCCTTCGAAACCGGCATGCGGCCGAGCGCCACCTGCAGCCGCGCCTGCCAGTGGCCGAAGTTGGGAAACGAAACGATCGCCTCGTGGCCGACGCGCAGCATCTCGCGCATCAGTTCCTCGGTATGGCGGATCGCCTGCAGGGTCTCGGACAGGATCACGCAGTCGAACGACCCGTCGCGAAACGCCGAGAGCCCGCTTTCGAGATCGAGCTGCAGGACGTTGACGTCGTTGCGCACGCAGGCAAGCACGCTCGCGTCCTCGATTTCCACCCCATAGCCGTAGGCGCCCTTTTCCTGCCACAGGTACTTGAGCAGCGCGCCGTCGCCGCAACCCAGGTCGAGCACGCGCGCGCCCGGCGCCACCCAGCGCGCGATCGCGACCAGGTCGGGACGCGCCGCAAGCAGCGCCCTTTGTTCCGCATTCATCGCACGATGTTGTCGAAGTACGCGCGCAGGGCGCCGAAGTAGCGCGGGTCGTCCATCAGGAACGCGTCGTGCCCGTGCGGCGCGTCGATCTCGAGGTACGACACGATTCTGCGGTTGTCGAGAAGCGCGCGCACGATCGCCCGCGAACTCGACGGCGTGAAGCGCCAGTCGGAGGTGAACGAGACGACCAGGAAGGAGGCTTTCGCCGGCGCGAGCGCCGCCGCGAGGTCGCCCTCGTGCGCCGCCGCCGGGTCGTAGTAGTCGAGCGCCTTGGTGATGCGGAGGTAGGTGTTGGCGTCGAAGTAG
>CAZXAR010000172.1:0-5961 GCA_964638135.1 uncultured Enterobacteriaceae bacterium
TATTTCGCTTCGGCGAGCTGCTTCAGCGTGAAGGTGTAACTCACCTTGTCGAGCGGCTTGTGACACGCAAGGCACTCGGCCTGGTTCACCCCGGGTCGGTGCTGCTTGTCCAGCGTGAAGACCGCGTAATTCCAGTTTTCGTTGCGCAGCATGTCAGGGATGTCATTTCCCCAGCCCGCGCCGCGCGCCATCGCTGTGTAGAAAAGCGCTTTCTCCGCCACGTAGAAGCCGTCGCTTCCCGTGACGGGTTTTCCCTCGGCGTCGAGCTTCGCCGCGTACACCTCGGCAAAGAGCACCGAGCCGTCGGGAAGCGGCCTGCCCTGCTTCGCGGCCTGCAGCGCGACCGGGTTGGCGAAGTAGTAGCGCACCTGCTTCGTCGCCGGGAAGTTGATCGTGTGATACCTGGTGAAGGTCGCCTTGTAGTTTTCCGGGAAAGTCAGGTTCGTCCGGGCGACGTTGGGAAGAAGCGCGGACTTCGTCCCCGCCGCCGCGCCCGGCTGCGATGCGAAATACGCCGCGAGGTTGGCGATGTCGGCGGCGCTGAGCTGCGCAGCGATCGCGTTCATGATCGGGTTCCTGCGCGTGCCTTCCTTGAGCGCCTTGAGCTGCGTCTCGAGATAGCCGGTGCGCTGCGCCGCGAGATTCGGAATGTTGTCGCTCACGCTCACGCCGTTCAGGCCGTGGCATGCGGCGCACACCGCGGCGACCTTGGCCTCGCCGGCTTCCAGGTCCGCGGCCTGCGCGATCGAACCGACGGTCACGCCAACGCACAATCCCAGCAGTTTTTTCGTTGGAACCCTCCCTGGCTTGAGTGAACACCTTTCGCCACGGATCATTCCGGCCCGGCTCGCCGTCACAACTCGTAGCGCGAGCCCGGTTCGCCGCGCACGGTCTTTTCCACCGCCGCGCGCGTCAGCTGCGGCGCGAACAGCTCGATGAAATCGTAGGCGAAGCCCCGCAGCCAGGCACCGCGCTTGACGCCAAGGCGCGTCGTGGAGGAAGGAAAAAGGTGCGAAGCGTCGATCGCGCGCAAGTGCCGGTCGCGCTTCGGATTGAAGGCCATCTTCGCCATGATCCCCACCCCGAGCCCCAGCTCGACGTAGGTCTTGATCACGTCGGCGTCGAACGCGGTGAGCACGATCTCCGGGGCGAGTCCGCGCTGCTCGAAGGCGCGGCTCACCAGCGAGCGGTTGGCGTAGGCGTAGTCGTAGGTGACGATCGGATGGCGCGCGAGCGCTTCGAGCGTGAGCGGGCGCTCGCGCAGCAGCGGGTGCCGCGGCGGCACCACGACGCAGCGGTTCCACTGGTAGCACGGCAGCGCCGCCAGCGCCGGATGCTCGCCGATCTGCTCGGTGGCGATGCCGAGATCGGCTTCGCCGGCGGCCACCTGCGCGCAGATCTGGGTGGGGCTCGCCTGGTGGATGAGGAGCTGCACCTTGGGGTAGCGGCGCTTGAAGGCGGCGATCGCGCGCGGCAGCGCGTAGCGCGCCTGCGTGTGCGTGGTGGCGATCGTGAGCGTACCGAGACCGCGCCCGCCGTAATCCTCGCCGGCGCGCCTGAGATTGGCCGCCTCGGCAAGAATCCGCTCGGCGATCTCGAGCACGGCGCGGCCCGGCTCGGTGAGCGCGCTGATCCGCTTTCCGGCGCGCACGAAGACCTCGACGCCGAGTTCGTCCTCCAGCTCCCGGATCCGCCTGCTGATGCCGGGCTGCGAGGTATGCAGCGCCGCCGCCGCGGCCGAAATGTTGAGCCCCTGGCGCGCGATCTCGCTGAGGTAGCGGAGCTGCTGCAGTGTCATAACAATTAGGCATAAGATACTAACATCAAATTCCTTGTTGACATATAGCGCCGCCGCTACAGTCGGGCGGCATGTACCTCTACGACGCGATCGACCAGCGCCTAGTGGAGGCGCGCGTGGCGCAGTTCCGCGAGCAGACACGCCGTTTCCTCGCCAGCGAACTTTCGGAGGACGAGTTCCGGCCGCTGCGCCTGCAAAACGGGCTCTATATCGAGCGCTATGCGCCGATGCTGCGCATTGCGATTCCCTACGGCCTGCTTTCCTCGCGCCAGCTGCGCAAGCTCGCCGCCATCGCGCGCCGCTACGACCGCGGGGTCGGCCACTTCTCGACGCGGCAGAACCTGCAGCTGAACTGGCCCAAGCTCGAGGACGTGCCCGAGATCCTGGCCGAGCTCGCGACCGTTCAGATGCACGCCATCCAGACTTCGGGCAACTGCATCCGCAACATCACCACCGACCATTTCGCCGGGGTGGCGCGCGATGAAATCGTGGACTCGTTCGACTGGTGCGAGATCCTGCGGCAGTGGTCCACCTGCCATCCCGAATTCGCCTATCTCCCGCGCAAGTTCAAGATCGCGGTGAACGGCGCCGCGGCCGACCGCGCCGCGACCTTTCTGCACGACATCGGCCTGCACGCGGTGAGGAACGCAGCCGGCGAGGTCGGATTCCGCGTTCTGGTCGGTGGCGGCATGGGCCGCACGCCCATGATCGGGCACGTGATGCGCGAATTCCTGCCCTGGCCGCACCTGCTGACCTACCTCGAAGCGATCCTGCGGGTCTATAACCGCTACGGCCGGCGCGACAACAAGTACAGGGCGCGCATCAAGATCCTGGTGAAGGAACTCACGCCCGATGTCTTTCGCGGCAGGATCGAGAGCGAATGGGCACACCTCGAAGGCGGCCCCGGAACGCTGCACGAAGCGGACGTCCACCGCGTCCATGCGCGCTTCACGCGGCCTGCGTACGAGCCGCTCGAAGACCTAGCGCTCGCCTCCGGCGGTCCGTTCGGCGCCTGGCTGCGGCGCAACGTCCATCCGCACAAGCGTCGCGGCTATGCCGCGGTCACGGCGTCGCTCAAAAAGACCGGGGTCCCGCCGGGCGACGCGACCGCCGCACAGATGGATGCGATCGCCGACCTCGCCGCGCGCTTTTCCTTCGGCGAGCTGCGCGTGTCGCACGAGCAGAACCTCGTCTTCGCCGACGTGCGCCAGTCCGATCTCGGCGCGCTGTGGGAGGCGCTGCGTGATCTCGGGCTCGCCACGCCGAACCTCGGACTGCTCGGCAACATCATCTGCTGCCCGGGCGGCGACTTCTGCTCGCTCGCGAATGCGAAATCGATCCCCGTGGCCGAGGCGATCCAGCGCCGGTTCGACGATCTCGACTACCGGCACGATATCGGCGAGCTGGACCTCAACATCTCTGGCTGCATGAATTCCTGCGGCCACCACCACGTCGGCCACATCGGCATCCTCGGCGTCGACAAGCACGGCGAGGAGTGGTACCAGGTCACGATCGGCGGCAACCAGGGACTCACGCGGCCGGGCGCGCCGGCGGCGCTCGGCCAGGTAATCGGGCCCTCCTTTGCACGCGAACAGGTTCCCGACGTGATCGAGCGGCTGATCGAGGTCTACCTCGCGCGGCGTGAAAGCGTCTACGAGCGCTTCGTCGACACCGTCTGGCGCGTCGGCGTCGAGCCCTTCAAGGAGCACGTCTACGGCAACCGTCATCAGAGACCGCAGGATCGTCCGCGACGAGTGGCTGCGGCTTGAGGCGGCGCCCTGGCTCCAGGTGGGTGAAAGCGGCCTCGTGCCGGACTTTCCACCGGACGGCGACCTGCTCGTGCCGCTGAAGCTGTGGCAACTGCGCGGCGACGAGCTGCTCGCGCGCCGTGGCCGGTTCGGGCTGCTTCTCGACGCGTGGGACGAGCCCGAGGTCTTCGCCGACGCCTTGCCGCACCTCGCGCTGGTCGCGATCCGGATTGCCAATTTCACGGACGGCCGCGCCTATTCGCTTGCGCGCCTGCTCCGCTCGCGACACGGCTACGCGGGCGAGCTGCGCGCGATCGGCGATGTGCTGCGCGACCAGCTTCTCTATCTCGCGCGCTGCGGGTTCGACGCCTTTGCGCTCCGGGATGCAAGCCGGGCGGACGAAGCGCTCACTGCATTCGGCGAACTCGATGCGAATCGCGCCCCCTACGCCTGGGCGAGCGCAGCGTAACGGGTTCCCGAATCAGTTCGCCGGCCATCAAAGGCCGGAGAAATGCCTGATGCGCCCTCCGTGGGGGTACGGTACATTTACGCACGGAGCGGACCAAGGCGTGGCAAATAACGATCCGAAGAAATCGATCCTGCTCGTCGAGGACGATGCCGATCTCGTCGAGCTGGCCACGCGCTGGCTCGAGCGGGATGGCTACGCCGTGCGGAGCGTGACCGACGGACAGGTCGCCCTGGATCTGCTTGCGGCAGATCCGCTGCCCGACCTCGTGCTGCTCGATGTGATGCTTCCACACATCACGGGCTTCGACGTACTGAAGCGGCTGCGAGCGGACGCGCGCACGCGCGAGCTGCCGGTGGTGCTGGTGACGAGCCTTACGCGCGAAAAGGACGAGAAACGCGGCCGCGAGCTGGGGGCGACCGACTATATTGTCAAGCCGTTGATGAGGCTCGATTTCCTCAAGCGCGTGGCGCAGGCTGTGGGCAGGTCCGGCACGGGCGGGGATTGAGCGGCGGCCAAACCGAGGAGGAGGCGATGGGCAAGATGATCAGCTACAAGCGCCCGGACGGGCAAAGCGTGAACGGCTACCTCGCCGAGCCGGCGCAGGGCGCCGCGGCGCCCGGCATGGTGGTGATCCAGGAATGGTGGGGCCTCAACGACCAGATCAAGGGCGTCGCTGACAAGCTCGCCGCGGCGGGCTACCGGTCGCTGGTGCCCGACCTTTATCGCGGCAAGGTCGCGCTCGAGGCGAACGAAGCCCAGCACCTGATGACCAACCTCGATTTCGGCGACGCCGCCGGCCAGGACGTGCGCGGCGCGGTCCAGTACCTCAAGGGCTCGGGCAGCAGGAAAGTCGGCGTGACCGGCTTCTGCATGGGCGGCGCGCTTACGCTCCTTTCGGCGGTGAACGTGCCCGAGGCGGACGCGGGCGTGGTCTGGTACGGCTATCCGCCGCTCGAATACGTCGATGCCTCCAAAATCAAGGCGCCGCTGATGGCGCATTGGGCGACCGAGGACGCGGCCTTTCCGATCGCCAAGGTGGATGAGTTGGAGAAGAAGCTGCGGGAAGCCGGCGTAAAGTTCGACTTCCACCGCTATAACGCAAAGCACGCGTTTGCCAACGAGACGGCAGACTCGAAAAACCTGCCGATCCTGAAGTACGACCCCGCGGCGGCGGAACTCGCCTGGCGCCGCACGATGGAGTTCCTCGGCAGGCACCTCCAATAGCGGCGCCGGCGCCGATTGCGCCGCGCTTTCATCCGCGTGAAGTGTTGCGGTGCAGATTGACAGCCGGTCGTTTGCCGCTAGATTAGCGGCGCATCCGTAAACGGGGAGGAACGATGAAAACCATGATTCGAGGCAGGTCGGCGGCGGCGTTCGTTGCGCCGATGCTCGCGGCGCTGCTTTCCGGTCCGCAGGCGCTTGCGCAGGAGCCGAAAAATCTCGCGCCGGAGCTGCAGCGCGCGCGCGAAGCCCTGGACAAGTACAAGGACCCGATCGCCGCCATCCACGACGGCTATTTCTCGACACTTGGCTGCGTCACGTATCCGAAAGCGGGCGCGCCCGGCCAGGTTCCCTATCCCAAAGGCGGCATGGGCGTGCATTTCCTGAACGTGGGGCTGCTCGGCAAGCCGCTCGATCCGCTCAAGCCGCAGGTGCTGGTCTACGAACCGGTCGGCGGAAAGCTGAAGCTCGTCGCCGCGGAGTGGTTCGTTCCCCTTTCACCCGACGTCAAGGAAAAGCCGCAGCTTTTCGGCAAGCCTTTCGACGGCCCGATGGAAGGCCACCACCCGCTCATGCCACACGGGCTGCATCACTACGACCTCCATGTCTGGCTCTGGAAGGACAATCCTGCCGGGATGTTCGCGCCCACCAATCCCAAGGTGAAATGCCCGAAAGGCACCTACACGCTCGAGGAGGTCTCGCCCAAGATCGTTCCGCACCGCTAG
>CAZXAR010000173.1:0-5958 GCA_964638135.1 uncultured Enterobacteriaceae bacterium
GCCCGGCCGGCCCGCACGCATGGACGCTACCGCCTACCTGCTCGGGAAATCGCTGCACGTCGGGTGCGCCGCCCTGAGCATCGCGGGTTTTTTCGCGCGCGGCATGCTCATGCTGCGCGGCTCGCGCCTGCTCGAAGCGCGCTTCGTGCGCGTCGCGCCGCACGTCGTCGACACGGTGCTGCTCGCGAGCGCGCTCTGGCTCGCCTGGGCGATCGGCCAGTATCCCTTCGTGCACGGCTGGGTCAGCGCCAAGGTGCTTGCGCTCGTCGCCTACGTCGTGCTCGGCAGCCTTGCGCTGCGGCGCGGACGCACCAGGGCCGTGCGCCTGGGCGCCTTCGTTGCGGCACTCGTGGTTGCGGCCTACATCGTTTCGGTCGGGTTGACGCGCGATCCGCGCGGTCCCGTGGCGTGGCTTGTGCCTTGAACGGCCCGCGCTCAGGTCACGCGGTCGCGGCGCGCACTTCGTGGACGTCGGTGAGCCCGTCGAAGCACTTTTCGATGCCGTCCTGGCGCAGCGTGCGCATTCCTTCGGCGATCGCCGCAGCGCGCAATTCCTCGACGCCGGCGCTGCGGTGGATGAGCGGCCGGATGCGGGGCGAATTGACCAGCAGTTCGTGGATCCCGAGGCGTCCGGCGTAACCCGACTTGCTGCAGGAATCGCAGCCGGGCGCCTGGGAAAGCATCGGCGCGCCGCCATAGCGCTTGCGCCACTCCGCCGCGATCTTTTCCGGTGCGAGCGACGTGTCGGCGCAGTATTCCTCCGACAGCTCCAGGATTTCCTGGTCGCTCAGCTTTTTCGAAGTCTTGCACTTCGCGCACAGCCGCCGCACCAGGCGCTGCGCCAGGATGCCGAGCAGCGAATCGGCGAAATTGAACGGCTGCACCCCCATGTCGAGCAGGCGCACGACGCTCTCCGGCGCGCTGTTGGTGTGCAGCGTGCTGAAGACCAGGTGCCCGGTGAGCGAAGCCTCGACGCCGATCCGCGCCGTCTCCGCATCGCGCATTTCCCCCACCATGATCACGTCGGGGTCGGCGCGCAGGAACGAGCGCATCGCCGCGGCGAAGGTCCAGCCGATCTTCGCATTGACCTGCACCTGACGCAGCCCCGGCTGCTGGATTTCCACCGGATCCTCGGCCGTCCAGATCTTGCAATCCGGCGTATTGATGTGCGCAAGCAACGAGTGCAGGGTGGTCGTCTTGCCCGAACCGGTCGGGCCGCAGACGAGCAGGATTCCATAGGGACGCTCGACCTGCTTCTTGAGCCGGGTCAGGACGTCTTCCCGCAGCCCGAGCTTGTCCAGGCCCGGCGCTGCGCCGCCGTGCAGCAGGCGCAGCACGGCGTCCTCGAGCCCCTCGCTGGTGGGAATCGTCGCCAGGCGCAGCTCGAGCTTGGCAGGGCCGAAATTCTGGAACTGGATCTTGCCGTCCTGCGCGCGCCGCTTCTCCGAGATGTCCAGGCTCGCCATGATCTTGATTCGCGACAGCAGCGCGCTGCGGTAGGTCGCGGGAAGACTCAGGTACTCCTGCAGCGCGCCGTCCTTGCGGAAGCGGACGCGCACCGGGCTGCGTCCCGGGTAGGACTCGATGTGAATGTCGGATGCTTTTGCTTCGTGGGCGTCGAGAACCATCTTGTTGACGAGGCGCACGAGCACGCTGTCGGTCTCGCGGACCAGTTCCTCTTCCGCCACGTCCTGCGGGGTTGCGGTAATGTCCAGCTCGGCGGCGAGATCCTCGATCTTTACGGTAGGCGCTTCCGTCACGCCGTAATGCAGCCGCACCGCCGCGCGCAGCTCGGTGCCGTCGGCCATGACCGGCGCCACCGGCAAGCCGGTCAGAAAGCGGATCTTGTCGAGCGGTCCCGGATCGAGCGGGTTCTCCACCGCGAGCACCAGCGCGCGGCCATCGAAGCACAGCGGCAGCACGTTGAACTCGGCCGCCACCGCGGCGGGCACGATCTTCGTCGCCGCGCCCTCGGGTTCGAAGCGGCTGAGGTCCACGAACGGGATGCCGAGTTGCTGCGTGAGCGTGCGCTTGAGTTCCTCGCGCGTGATCAGGCCCTGCTCGACCAGGATCTGGCCGAGCGGCTTGCCGCGGTTCTCCTTCTGCCGGGCGAGCGCCTCGTCGAGCTGGTCCACCGAAATGCGCCGCATCGCGAGCAGCGCCTCGCCGAGCCGCATCACCGGCCGGGACCGCAGGCGCTCGATCGCAGCCGCGAGGTCGCCGCGGCTGATGATCTGCTCGCGCGTCAGGAATTCGCCCAGTTTCTGGCTGCGCCGCGCGTGCTGCTGCTCGATCGCGGCATCGACCTGGGTCGGGCTGAGCCGGTTCTCGGAGACCAAGAGGTCGCCCAGGCGCGAGCCGATCTGCTTGTGCTTGATCGCTTCCGCAGGAATGAACGTGCGCAGGATCCCTTCGCCGTTGGCGCGCACGAACAGGAACAGCCCGTGCGAGTGCATGTCGAAGCCGGCAGTTTCGCCCTCGATCACGCGGTCGTTGATCAGGACGACCTGGAATTTCTGGCTCTCCGCCGGAACGTCCAGGTTCTCCGCCCGCTCCTCGAGCACCGAGCGGCGCCGTCGCAGCTTGAGCGGCCGCGTCAGGCGCAGCTCGAGCAGGTCCTGCGAGGCGATCGTGACCGTCGTACCGTCGTCGCCGGCAAGTTCGATCAGGCCGGCCGGAGCATCGAAACCGGTCAGGTTGCCGATGACGGTGCGCTCGTCGCGCAGCACCGCGTAGGCGGGTTCTTGCGCCGGAGGATGGTCATCCTGCGGCTCATGAAAGGGTGGATTCGGCCAGTCCAACGGTTTGGGTGGGGGCGGTGCGTGCTTTTCTCCGGCGCCCGGCCGGGAAGCGGCAGCCGAAACCGCGGGCTTCGTGGTGGACTTGCTCATGAAGCGCCAAGGTGCATGGGCTAGAATCCGTCCTTTTCCCGACGGCTGCAACCAGCGAATTCTAATGGAATTTTGCCGCAATCCCGTGGCGGGCGCATTGGTTTGCCTGTTTTCCCTCGGTCTGGCGTGGAACCCGGCATGGGCGCAGAGCGCCGGCAAGGGGCCCGGAGCGAGTCCGTCGCAGGGCATGCCGGTGAAGGCCGCGCTTGCGAAGATCGCCGCTGCGGTCGACGAAGCGAGCGCGATCGGCACGCTGCGCGCCGACGAGTCGATCACCGTGCGTCCCGAGGTGGCGGGGCGCATCACCGAGATCCGTTTCGACGAGGGAGCGAGGGTCGCGAAGGGCGCAGTGCTGGCGCGGCTCGATCAGGCCGAACTCGCCGCGGTGGTCGCATCGAGCGCGGCGCAGGTCAAGCTCGATTCGCAGCGCCTGGAGCGGTCCGAGGACCTGTTCCGCAAGGGCTTCATCAGCCAGCAGGCGCTCGACGACCAGCGAACGAGCCTCGCGCGCGCCAAGGCGAAGCTCGCGGAGGACGAGGCGAAGCTCGCCAAGACCGAAATGCGCGCTCCGTTTCCCGGCGTGATGGGGCTGCGCCAGGTGAGCGCGGGCGCGTATGTGGCCGCCGGGACCGACATCGCGCGGCTGGAAAAGATCGATCAGCTCAAGCTCGATTTCCGCGTCCCGGAAACGTTCCTCGCGCGCCTGCGCGCGGGGCAGAATGTGAAAGTTGCAGTCGACGCGCATCCGGGGCGGGAATTCTCGGGCGCCATCTACGCGCTCGAACCGGCGGTCGACGAGCAGACACGCACCGTGCTCGCGCGGGCGCGCGTCGCCAATCCGGAACTGAAGCTGCGGCCCGGCATGTTCGCCCGCGTGCAGGTCGCGCTCGGCGTGCGCGAGAACGCGGTCTGGATTCCCGAGGCGGCGATCGTGCCGCGCGGGCAGGACAGCTACGTGTTCCGCGTGGCGGACGGCAAGGTCGACCTGGTGCGCGTGCGGACCGGCGCGCGCAAGGTCGGCGAAGTGGAAATCCTGAACGGCGTGGCGGCAGGCGACCGCGTGGTCACCGAAGGCTCGCAGCGCATCGGTCCGGGTGCCGCGGTGCAGGTGATGGAGGATGCGCCGAAGCCGGCGGCGGCCGTTCCGGACAAGAAAGGATAAAGCGGCGGCCTCCGGCCGTCCGCTTTATCTCCGCGCGTTGGAACGCGCGCAAGCGGCGTTCAACGCGCGGAGTTGTTGAAGGAAAATTGAGCCATGCAACTGCCGGAACTGTGCATCAAGCGCCCGGTCTTCGCGACGGTCATGAGCCTCATGATCCTGCTGCTCGGGGTGATCTCGTTCCAGCGGCTGTCGGTGCGCGAATATCCCAAGATCGACACGCCGGTGGTGTCGGTGCGCACGGTCTACAAGGGCGCGAGCCCGCAGGTGATCGAGTCGCAGATCACGCAGCCGCTGGAGGACTCGGTGTCCGGGATCGAGGGCGTGCGCACGATCAAGTCGGTCTCGCGCGAGGAAGTGAGCCAGATCACGATCGAGTTCGTGCTCGAGCGCAACGTGGATTCGGCCGCGAACGACGTGCGCGACCGCGTGGCGCGGGTGCGTTCGCTCCTTCCGGAGGCCGCCGACGAGTCCGTGGTCTCCAAGATCGAGGCCGACGCGCAGGCGATCATCTGGCTGCGCCTGTCGTCGGACCGTCACGAGGCGCTCGCGATCTCGGATTACGCCGACCGCTACGTGGCGGACCGGCTGAAGACGCTCCAGGGCGTGGCTTCCGTGATCATCGGCGGCGAGCGGCGCTACGCGATGCGGATCTGGATCGACCGCGACCGGCTGGCCGCCTTCGGCCTCACGCCGCAGGACGTGGAAAACGCGCTGCGGCGCCAGAACGTCGAGATTCCCTCGGGCCGCATCGAATCCGCGCAGCGCGAGTTCACGGTGCTCACCGAGGCGGACCTGCGCAGCGCGGCGCAGTTCAACGACATGATCGTCACCGAGGCGCGCGGCTACCCCGTGCGGCTGCGCGACATCGGCGTCGCGCGGCTCGGCGCGCTCGACGAGCGCAACGTGGTGCGCGTCAACGGCAACCCGGCGGTGGGGCTCGGCGTGGTCAAGCAGTCCACCGCCAACACGCTCTCGGTCGCGCAGGCGGTGAAGGCCGAGATCGCCCGCCTGCAGAGCGGGTTGCCCGAGGGGATGCAGCTCAGGGTCGCATTCGACTCGTCGCTCTTCATCGAGCACTCGATCCGCGCGGTGTTCAGCAGCATGGCCGAAGCGGTGCTGCTCGTGATCCTGGTCATCTTCGTCTTCCTGCGCAGTTTCCGCTCGACGCTGATCCCGTTCGTCACGATACCCGTCTCGCTCGTCGGCGCGTTCTTCTTTCTGTTCCTCATGGGATTCACGATCAACGTGCTCACGCTGCTCGGCCTGGTGCTCGCGATCGGCCTGGTGGTCGATGACGCCATCGTGGTGCTCGAGAACTGCCACCGCCACATCGAGATGGGCAAGCATCCGCGCCAGGGCTCGGTCGACGGCTCGCGCGAGATCGCGTTCGCCGTGGTCGCGATGTCGCTCACGCTGGCGGCGGTGTTCGCGCCGCTCGCGTTCCTCACCGGCAACACCGGCAAGCTGTTCACCGAGTTCGCGCTGACGGTCGCGGCGGCGGTGCTGGTGTCCGGGTTCGTCGCCCTGACGCTCACCCCGATGATGTGCTCGCGGATCCTCAAGGAGCACGAGAAGCACGGCGGGGTGTACCTCGCGATGGAGCGGTTCTTTCACGGCATGACCGAGGGATACCGGCGCACGCTCGCGACGACGCTGCGCTACTGGCCGCTCATGGTGCTCGTGTTTGCCGGCGTGTTCGCAGCCGCGGCGACGGTCTTCCTGTCGCTCAAGAAGGAGCTTTCGCCGCAGGAGGACCGCGGCTTCTTCATTTCGCTGGTGATCGCCCCGGAAGGCGCTTCGATGGAGTACACCGACCGCTACATGCGCCAGATCGAGGAGATGTTCGCCACGGTGCCCGAGATCCGCTCCTACTTCACGGTGGTCGCGCCGGGGCTCGAGCGCCCC
>CAZXAR010000174.1:0-5922 GCA_964638135.1 uncultured Enterobacteriaceae bacterium
CGCCGATGAAGGCGAGCACCCGGTAGCCGTCGAGCTTGGGCTCCCACATCCAGTCGGGGCGGCTGAACGCGGCATCGCCCGATTCGGCCTGCATCGGCGCGAGCGTCGCCGGCATCGCTTCGATCTTTCCCTTCGGCACGAGCCGCGCGGCGGCAATCCGGTGCGCGGGGACTACCTTGAGATCCTCGACCACCGTTCCGGAGAGAACCGAGCGGTCCCGCTGCGTGACGTCGGCCTGCAAGACGTAGCGGTCCCTGTGCTTGAGGAGGAGCCACTCCTTCGCGGTTTTGGTCCGTACAAACGCAAACGAGCCTTTCAGCTTCTCGCCGCGCAGGAGGACACTGAGCTTGCCCTTCTCGAGGCCTTCCCTCACTTGCCGCTCGGCCTCCTTGCGGTCGTGAAACCAGGTCTTTCCGCCTTCGTCGGGCGAGTACACGCCGCAATCCCAGACGATCACCTCGCCCGCGCCGTACTGGCCGGGCGGAATGACGCCCTCGAACGAGGCGTACTCGAATGGATGGTCCTCGGTCTGCACGGCGAGGCGCTTTTCGCTGGGATCAAGCGACGGACCCTTGGGAACCGCCCAGGACTTGAGCACGCCGTCGCACTCGAGCCGGAAGTCGTAGTGCAGGCGCCGGGCGGAATGCTGCTGGACGACGAACAGCAACGGGCCGCTCCTCGCCTCGGGCACTGCGGGCGCAGGCTCCGGCGTGGCCGCGAAGGTACGCTTCGCGGAGTATTCGCTGAGCTTTGCTTTCGCCATGCCGAAATTCTAGGAGCAAAGACGATGCAGATGCGGGCGGGCGCGAGCGGCTATTCCTACAAGGAATGGAAGGGGAATTTCTATCCGGAGGGCATCAAACCCGAGGGCATGCTCGCTTTCTACGCAGAGCGCCTGCCGACGGTTGAGATCAACAACACCTTCTACCGGATGCCCAAGTCGGGCGTACTCGAGAACTGGGCGAGATCGACGCCGGAGAGCTTCCGGTTCGCGATCAAGGCGTCGCGCCGCATCACGCACATCGCGCGGCTGAAGTCGGACACGGCGGCCGACTCGGTGGGTTTTTTGTATCGCAACCTTGCGGCGCTTGGCGCCAGGCGCGGCCCGGTGCTCTTTCAGCTGCCGCCCTCCCTGAAAAAGGACCTGCCGCGCCTCGCCGAGTTTCTGCGCCTGCTGCCCGAGGGGCATGGCGCCGCGTTCGAGTTTCGCAACGAGAGCTGGTTCGCCGACGATGTCTACGCTGCGCTCGAGGGGGTCGGAGCGGCGCTGTGCCTCTCCGAGCGCGAGGACAACGCGCCGCCTCCTCCGGTGCAGACCGCTCCCTGGGGCTATGTCCGGTTGCGGCTCGAATCCTATTCCGACAGCGATCTCGGGCAATGGGCGGCGAGGCTTGCGGCCGCCGCGTGGCGCGAAGTGTACGTGTACTTCATGCACGAGCCGACAGCGCCGGCGTACGCGCGCACGCTGATGCAGCTCGCGTCTTCGCAGGCAGGTGAACGGGAATCCGGATCCTGCGCATCTCGGCGTGATGATCGCGCATAGGCACCCGGCGGCTGATAGACTGACCGTCCTCGCCGCGCGAATCCGCCGAACATGAATTCTCCGCAGGCCGATCTGGTCGAAATCTCCGACCTTCACTTCAGCTACGGCGAGCTGCAGATCTTTCGCGGGCTTTCGCTCCGCATTCCGCGCGGCAAGATGGTGGCCATTCTCGGCGGCAGCGGCAGCGGCAAGTCCACGCTGCTCAAACTGATCGGCGGACAGCTCAAGCCGGCGCGCGGCACGGTCCGGGTGGACGGCCAGCGGGTGCACGAGCTCGATACCGACTCCCTGTATGCGCTTCGCCGCAAGATGGGAATGCAGTTCCAGGCGAGCGGGCTGTTCAGCGACTTGAGCGTGTACGAAAACATCGCCTTCGCGCTGCGCGAGCACTACGATCTGCCGGAGGAGATCATCCGGCCGCTCGCCCTGATGAAGCTCGACGCGGTCGGGCTGCGCGGGGCGCGCGACATGAAGCCGGGCGACCTCTCCGGCGGCATGACGCGGCGCGTGGCGCTGGCGCGGGCGATCGCCACCGATCCCATGATGGTGATGTACGACGAGCCGTTCGCGGGGCTCGATCCGATCACGCTCAACGTGGTCGCGACGCTCATCCGCAAGCTGAACGACGCGCTCGGCACGACCTCGATCATCGTGACGTACGACGTTTCCGAGGCGCTCTCGCTGGTCGACTACCTCTACGTCATCGCCGACGGCAGGCTGGCGGGCGAAGGAACGCCGAAGGAACTGCTCGCTTCGGAGGACCCGTACCTGAAGCAGTTCCTGCACGCGCTGCCCGATGGCCCGGTGCGCTTCCATTTCCCGGGCCCGCCGCTCGCGGAGGAACTGCGCCTCGCTACGCCTTCCCCGACTTCGGGATGAACCGGAGCGCGACGCCGTTGTTGCAGTAGCGCAGCCGCGTCGGCGGCGGACCGTCCTCGAACACGTGGCCGTGGTGGCCGCCGCAGCGCACGCAGCGGTACTCGGTGCGCGGGAAGATCAGCTTGAAATCGCGGCTGGTCTCGAACACGCCGGGAATGGTGGTGAAAAAGCTGGGCCAGCCGGTCCCGCTGTCGAACTTCATCGCCGAACTGAACAGCGGCAGCCCGCAGCCGGCGCAGGTGAACACGCCCTCGCGCTTTTCACGGTCCAGGGGACTGGAGCCCGCCCGTTCGGTGCCTTCCTCGCGCAGGACGTGGTAGGCAAGGGGCTCGAGGCGCTTGCGCCATTCTTCCTTGCCCAGACTGAGCTTATCGGCCGGGCTGGGCACCTGCGCGCCTGCGGCGAGCAGCATTTTCCAGTTCTGCTGCAGGTTTTCGACGTCCTTCATGGTCGTGGGCAAGGCCGCTAGCGCCCGCCAGGCAAACGCGGCGAACGGTGCCGCCACGAGGCCGATCAGCAGATTGCGCCGCTCCATCGCTTCCTCCTCGATTGGGGTCAGAGTACGTTCGGCTATCCTACCGAAATGTTGGTCGCGGGCGGTCGCTGAACCTTACTCTGACCCCACCCTGGGAACCGCGCGGCGTCAGTAGCCGTATTCGAGCTGGCTGCCGACGAATGCGCCGAGCGCCGCCCCGATGGCGGTCGAGGCGAACCTCGCCTCGCCATAGCCGATCTGGTTGCCGATGAGCGCGCCGGCAACTGCCCCGCCGACCGTGGCAAGTCCGGGCCCCGCGTAATAGACCGCCGGGTAGACGGGCGGCGCGTAGTAGGTCGGCTGATACACGACCGGCCTCGCAACGACGAGCGGGCCGCGAACGTACACGCGCGGCACCACATGCCGGGGGACATGGCGCACTATAACGGCTTGCCGGACGGGCTTCGCATACCCGCGCTGGCCATGCCCCCAGCGCGCATGATCGGCGAATGCGGCCGAAGCCGATGCGAGCAGGATTCCCCCAGCGCCTACCAGTGCAATCTTTTTCGCAGACATCGTCGCCTCCTTCGCTCGTTGCATGCCTATTAGACGCCGCGGCGGCCGCGCCGTTGACGAACCAAATGCAAACTGTGTAACAAGGTGTAAGCTCGGGTCCACGAGGAGGACAGAAGATGAAGCGAACATTCGCCGCGTTGCTCCTGCTGGCATGCGCGCCGCTTGCGTTCTCGCAGGATGCGTATCCGACCAAGCCCGTGACGATGATCGTGCCGTTCCCGCCGGGCGGCGTCGCCGACATCGTCGGGCGGCCGCTTGCCGCGACCATGGAGAAGACCCTGAAGCAGCCGATCGTGGTGGTGAACCGTTCCGGTGCCGGGGGCGCGGTCGGCATGGCCCACGTGGCGAAATCCCCCGCCGACGGATACACGATCCTGATGGCGCTCTCCTCGATCTCGATCTTCCCGGTGTCCGACCGCATCAACGGCAAGACGCCCTCCTATGAAATGAGGGATTTCGCGCCGATCGCGCTGGTGACCGCGGATCCCACGGTCCTCGTGGTGCGCGCGGACAGCCCGTACCGCACGCTCAAGGATTTCGTCGACGCGGCAAAGGCGAATCCGGGAAAGATCAACTACTCCTCGTCGGGCGTGTACGGCACGCTGCACGTGGCGATGGAGATCTTCGCCCATGCCGCGGGCATCAGGCTTTTTCACGTGCCGTACCAGGGCGGCGGGCCGGCCGTGACCGCGCTGCTCGGCGGCCAGGTCGAGGCGCTCGCCTCCGGCCCGGCGGCGGCGATCGGTCAGATCAAGGGCGGAAAGATGCGCGCGCTTGCCGCGTGGAGCGACAAGCGGCTTGCCCTGATGCCCGATCTGCCGACGTTCAAGGAACTCGGTTATGACGCCGAGTTCTACATCTGGGCGGGCGTGTTCGCTCCGGCGGGCACCCCGGCGCCCGTCGTGGCGCGCTTGCGCGAGGCCGTGCGTGCGGCGGTGAACGAAGCCGAATTCAGGGGCGCGATGGACAAGGTGGCGACGCCGATTTCGTACCTCGATGCGCCCGAATTCCAGAAGTTCTGGGACCACGACGCGCGGCGGCTCGCGGTCGCGCTGGAAAAGATCGGCCGGGTCGAGGACAGGAAATAGCGCGCTGCGCTAGGACGCCTTGCGCCGGACGCGCGCCCCGTTGCGGACGTTCGCCGGCTTGCGGTACTGGAGCAGATTGCCGACGCGGCGCTCGAACGGATCGCGCCGCGTGAGCGCGCGCGCCTCCGAAGCCGACACCAGCCGGAAGTGCCGCGCCCGCTCGAGCGCATCGATCAGCTGCCAGGCGCCATCTTCCGATGTCGCCCAGAGCGCGGGATCCAGGCGCCTGAGATCGAACGGCCGCGAGTAGGTCCGCAGGGTCTTGTGGTCGCGCCTGTTGTAGTACTCGTGGAAATACGACATCGAGAGCTCGCGCAGGCTCGCGTAGACCGGGTCGCGCCAGCGCAGCCCGATTCCATTGGTCTTCGAGATCGCTCCCCAGCAGCCGCGGCGGCGGAAGAGGGCGATCACGTGGTCGTAGTCGTGCACGGCCTGCATGTCGAGCAGCAGCGGCGGCTCGCCATGGATCCAGAGCGCGCACGCCGCCAGCATCGCGCCCTCGATGCAGTGCGCCCGCCGCGTGCGAAGCACCACGCGCACCGAATTGCAGGAATCGCCGTTCGGCTCGAAGTTCTGCTTCAGGCTGTAGAGAAACCTCTGGATCTTCTCGGGCGAGTCCAGACGCCGCAGCAGGGCGAACTCCTGCCGGGTCAATCCAAGTTGCGCGCGGGTCGCTCTTCGAATTCTCATTCTTGGGCAAAGTGTAGTCTGGTTTGCGCGGCCGCCCGGCGAGCGCACCCGGAAGTGGATTGTGCGTCGCACAACCGCTGACCGCACGCGTCGCCCCGCACCGCGCCGCGCAGTGACCGCGCCAGCGCGGCCTCGCCGAAAGCGGTTCGGCAAAGGGAGCTTTTTTGCTTCCGTTTCCAACTCGCGATACAGTGCATCGTGCAACCGGGGGAAGGTGGCATTGCCGCCTCGCCGGTGTTGCACGTTGCCGTTTCCGGGCGGCAGGTGGCAAGGAGCAGATGGCGGCAATCAGGAAAATCTCCGTCAGCACAGGGATCTATTGGGTCGAAGTCCGGCACGCCGACGTGCGGATTCTGTGCGGCTGCCCGGAGGACGCGGTCAAGCACCTGCTGCGCACGGGGCTCATCGTGCCGACCGAGGTGCAGGGCGTCGCCTGCGAAACCGGGCCCAACGCGATTCTGCTCTCCGATCTGGCGATCCAGAACGGGCGCGTCTGCAGCCGTTCCGAATTCCCGGTGCTGCAGATGCTCTACAACCAGGGCATGCTGGTGCCGAACCATCCGCGCAACACGGGAATGCGACCCTTGCTCGTCGGTTCGCGTCGCCAGGTCGACGCCCAGATGGCCTACATCTTCCGCGGCAATTACGGCCTCGCCTCGCGCGAGGAGCTG
>CAZXAR010000175.1:0-5861 GCA_964638135.1 uncultured Enterobacteriaceae bacterium
GCAAGAGCCGCATGTTCTGCTCGGGCGCGAACATCTACATGCTCGGGCTTTCGACCCACGCCTGGAAGGTGAACTTCTGCAAGTTCACCAACGAAACCCGGAACGGCATCGAGGATTCCTCGGCGCATTCGGGCCTGAAATTCCTCGCCGCGCTGAACGGCGCCACCGCCGGCGGCGGCTACGAACTGGCGCTCGCCTGCGACGAGATCGCGATGATCGACGACCGCTCGAGCGCGGTGAGCCTGCCGGAAGTGCCGCTGCTCGGCGTGCTGCCGGGCACCGGCGGCCTCACGCGCCTCGTCGACAAGCGAAAGGTGCGCCGCGATCTCGCCGACGTCTTCTGCACCACCGCCGAAGGGGTGCGCGCCGACCGCGCCCGGGAGTGGAGGCTCGTCGACCACACCGCGAAGCCGCAGCAGTTCGAGGACCTCGTGAAGCAGCGCGCGAGCGCGCTCGCGGAGCAGTCCGATCGCCCGGGCGGCAAGGGCGTTTCGCTCACCCCGCTCAAGCGTACGGCGGACGAAGGCGGTTACCACTACCCGACCGTCGAAGTGCACCTCAATGCCGCCGCGCGCAGCGCGCAGATCACGGTGCAGGCGCCCGAGGCCGCACCCCCTGCAAGCCCCGAGGATGCGCTTGCGCTGGGCGTGCAATGGTGGCCGCTCGCGCTCGCGCGCGAGCTGGACGACGCGATACTCCTGCTCCGGCACAATCACCTCGACCTCGGCCTGTGGATGCTCAAGACGCGCGGCTCGATCGAGAACGTGCTCGCCACCGATGCCTTCCTCGAGCAACACGCGTCCCACTGGTTGGTGCGGGAAACGATTGGCTACTTGCGCCGCACGCTCGCCCGGCTCGATGTCTCGTCGCGCTCGCTCTTTGCAATTGCCGACCAGGGGTCGTGCTTTGCAGGCACGCTGTTCGAGCTTGCGCTCGCCGCGGACCGCACCTACATGCTGCAGCTTCCCGAGGAGGACAAGGACGCGCCGCACCTCGCGCTCTCGCCCCTCAATTTCGGGTTCTATCCGATGGTGAGCGGCGCGAGCCGGATCGCCGCCCACTTCTGCGAGGACGGTGCGCCGATCGAGGCGGCTCGCCAGACGATCGGCGAGAAGCTCGATGCCCACGACGCGCGCGAGCTGGGCCTCGCCACCTCGACGCCGGACGATCTCGACTGGGAAGACGAGATCCGGCTCGCAGTCGAGGAGCGGGCGAGCCTTTCGCCCGACGCGCTCACCGGGATGGAGGCGAGCCTGCGCTTTTCCGGGCGCGAGAACATGGCGACGCGCGTCTTCGGGCGCCTCTCGGCGTGGCAGAACTGGATCTTCAACCGGCCCAACGCCGTGGGCGACCAGGGCGCGCTCAAGGTGTACGGCACCGGCGCGAAAGCCAAATTCAACTGGGAACGGGTATGACCATCGATTACAGCGAGAAGATTCCGAACAACGTCGATCTGGCGTCGAACAAGACGCTGCAGCGTGCGCTCGAGCACTGGCAGCCGAACTACCTCAGGTGGTGGGCCGACATGGGCCCCGACGAGTCGGCGAGGTTCGACGTCTACCTGCGCACCGCGGTGAGCGTCGATGCCAAGGGCTGGGCGCATTTCGACTACGTGCGCATGCCCGACTACCGCTGGGGCATCTTCCTCGCGCCCGCGGAATCCGGCCGGCAGGTGAATTTCGGCGCCCACCAGGGCGATGCCGCCTGGCAGGAAGTGCCGGGCGAATACCGCTCGACCCTGCGCCGGATCATCGTCACGCAGGGCGACACCGAGCCCGCCTCGGTCGAGCAGCAGCGCCACCTCGGGCTCACCTGCCCTTCGCTCTACGACCTGAGGAACCTGTTCCAGGTGAACGTCGAGGAGGGGCGCCACCTGTGGGCCATGGTGTACCTGCTGCACGCTTACTTCGGGCGCGACGGGCGCGAGGAAGGCGAAGCGCTGCTCGCGCGCCGCTCGGGCGACGCCGACAATCCCCGCATCCTCACCGCATTCAACGAAAAGACCCCCGACTGGCTGTCGTTTTTCATGTTCACCTTCATCACCGACCGCGACGGCAAGTTCCAGCTCGCGGCGCTGGCCGAGAGCGCCTTCGACCCGCTGTCGCGCACGTGCCGCTTCATGCTGACGGAAGAGGCGCACCATCTGTTCGTCGGCGAATCGGGGATCGCGCGCATCATCGAGCGCACCTGCGACGCGATGGTGCAGCACCGGACCGACGATCCGGCGCGGCTGCGCGCGATGGGCGTCATCGACCTGCCGACGCTGCAGAAATACCTCAACTTCCATTTCAGCGTGACGAGCGACCTGTACGGTGCGGAGGTGTCGTCGAACGCGGCCTCCTACTACACCAACGGGCTCAAGGGCCGCTTCCAGGAGACTTCGCTCGACGACGATCACCGGCTCGAAGCGGCCGAGTATCCGGTGATGGAGGTCTCGGGCGAGCAGATCGTGACCCGCAAGGTGAATGCGCTCACCGCGCTCAACGAGCGCCTGCGCGACGACTGGATCCACGATCTGGAGAACGCGATCGAGCGCTGGAACCGCATCCCCGAGAAGCACGGCGTCCCGTTCCGCTTCAGGCTGCCGCACAAGGGCTTTCACCGCCGCATCGGCGTCTTCGCCGAGCACCACGTGAGCCCGGAGGGCAAGGTGATTTCGGAGGCCGAGTGGACACACCGCCACAAGGAGTGGATGCCGACCGAAGAGGACCGCGCCTTCGTGCAGTCGCTGATGGGGCGCGTCACGGAAGCCGGCAAGTTCGCCAACTGGATCGCGCCGCCGCGCCTGGGCATCAACAAGCAGCCGGTCGATTTCGAATACGTGAGGTTCGGCTGATCGCGCCATGCAAGCCGCGGAACTCATTCGCCAGCACCTGATCGATCCGGAGATCTGCATCCGGTGCAACACCTGCGAGGAAACGTGCCCGATCGACGCGATCGCGCACGACAGCCGCAACTACGTGGTGAAGGCAGAAGTCTGCAACAACTGCGGCGACTGCATCGCGCCCTGCCCGACCGGCGCGATCGACTCCTGGCGCCGCGTCGCCAAGCGCTATTCGCTCGAGGAGCAGTTCAAGTGGGACGCCCTGCCGTCCGAGACCGAGGACGCGGACACCGATGCGGCCGAAGCCGACATTCCGGAAGAAGTGGCGCGGCTTTCGGCGGTCGCGATCCAGTCGCAGGGGGGTGCGGCACCGCCGCCGTGGTCCGCGGCGCACCCCTACGTCGGCCTCTACAGCCTGGCGAAGCCCGCCACCGCGACCTGCACCGGCAACTACCGTCTCACCGCGGCGGAGGCCGGAAGCGACGTGCACCACATCGTGCTCGATTTCGGCACCACCGCGTTTCCGGTGCTCGAAGGCCAGGCGCTCGCGGTGCTCGCGCCGCCGGCGAACGGCGGCGCGCCGCACGTGCGCATGTATTCGATCGCGAGCCCGCGCAACGGCGAACGGCCCGGCTACAACAACCTCGCGCTCACCGTGAAGCGGGTGACGCAGGACCGTGCCGGGAAACCGGTGCGCGGCGTCGCGTCGAATTACCTGTGCGACCTGAAAAAGGGCGACAAGGTGCAGGTTGCCGGACCGTTCGGGGCAAGCTTCCTGATGCCGAACCATCCGGGCGCGAACCTCATCATGATCTGCACCGGCACCGGATCGGCGCCGATGCGCGCGATGACCGAGCGCAGGCGCCGCCGCCTGGCGCTCAAGGAAAGCGGCGAGCTGCTGCTGTTTTTCGGCGCCCGCACGCCCGGGGAGCTGCCCTACTTCGGTCCGCTGATGAAGCTGCCGCAGGAGCTGGTGGACGTGCAGCTTGCGTTCTCGCGCGTCGCCGGCAAGCCGAAGGAATACGTGCAGGACCGCATGCGCGCCTGCGCGGCAAAAGTGGCGCGGCTGCTCGGCGACGAGAATACGTTCGTCTATCTCTGCGGGCATAAGCAGATGGAGGCGGGCGTCGATTCGGCCTTTGCCGAAGTGTGCGGCGCCGACTGGAAGGCGATGAAGGAACAGCTGCGGTCCGCCGGCCGCTACCACGTGGAAACCTACTGATGACGATCAACTACACGGACAAGATTCCGAACAACGTCGACCTCGCGAACGACCGCGCGCTGCAGCGCGCGCTCGAGCACTGGCAGCCGCATTTTCTCGACTGGTGGCACGAGATGGGGCCGACCGACTTCGAAAAGGCGGACGTCTATCTGCGGACCGCGACTTCGGTCGATGCCAAGGGCTGGGCGCAGTACGGCGCGGTGAAGATGCCCGATTACCGCTGGGGCATCTTTCTCGCCGACGCGGTCGCCGAGCGCGGGATCGGGTTCGGCGACCAGATGGGCGAGCCGGTCTGGCAGCAGGTGCCCGGCGAACACCGCTCGACGCTGCGCCGGCTGATCGTCACCCAGGGCGACACCGAACCCGCCTCGGTCGAGCAGCAGCGGCTGCTCGGCCACTCCTGCCCCTCGCTCTACGACCTGCGGAACCTGTTCCAGATCAACGTCGAGGAAGGCAGGCACCTGTGGGCGATGGTGTACCTGCTGCACGCCTATTTCGGCCGCGACGGCCGCGAGGAAGCCGAAGAGCTGCTCGCCCGCCACTCGGGCGATCCGAACAAACCCAGAATCCTGACGACATTCAATGAGCCCATTTCGGATTGGCTGTCGCTGTACTGCTTCACCTACTTCACCGACCGCGACGGCAAGTACCAGCTGAAAAGCCTCGCCGAATCCGGGTTCGATCCGCTCTCGCGCACCTGCCGCTTCATGCTCACCGAGGAGGCGCACCACATGTTCGTCGGCGAGACCGGGATCGGCCGCGTGGTCAAGCGCACGCTGGAGGTGATGAAGGAGCTCGGCAGCGACGACCCGGCGCGGATCAGGGCGCACGGCGCGGTGGATCTGCCGCTATTGCAGAAGTACCTCAATTTCTGGTGCTCCTCCTCGCTCGACCTGTTCGGTTCGGAGATTTCTTCGAATTCGGCGGCGAATTTCGCCAACGGCCTCAAGGGCCGGCCCGACGAGCCGCAATACGCGGACCACGTGCTGCGCGAGGCCACGTTCCGCATGGATACGCCGGAAGGCGCGCAGGACGTGCCGATGCGAAACGCGCTCAACGAAGTGATGCGCGAGTCCTACCTCAAGGACTGCGAGATCGGCCTGAAGCGCTGGAACCGCGCCATCGAACGCGCCGGGCACGGGATCCGCCTCGCCCTGCCCTCGACGCGCTTTCGCCGTTCGATCGGCGCCTGGGTGGGGCGGCCGGCCACGCCGCAAGGGACGCTCGTTTCCGAGGAGGAGTACGCGCGGCGGCTCTCCGAGTGGATCCCGTCCGAGGCCGATCGCGCCTTCGTCGGTTCGCTGATGCGCAAGGTGGTCGAGCCGGGAAAGATCGCCGGCTGGATCGCCCCGCCGGAGCGCGGCATCAACAACCTGCCGGTCGAGTACGAGTACGTGAAATTGCAGTAAGGTAGCAGTCCGCGCCCGGCGGCGCGGCGGAGGCAGCGGTGAAAAAGACCCTCTACGAGATCCTCGAAGTCGCACCCGATGCGAATCCGGATGCCATCCGGGAGAGCTATCGACGAACGCTCGCCCGCGAGGAGGCGGCACGCAAGCCCGGCGACGAGGATGCGGAAAACCGGCTCAAGTTCATCAAGCACGCGTACGGGGTGCTTTCCGACCCCAACCAGCGCGCCGCGTACGACGCGTCGCTGAAAATGCGCTCGCCGGACAGCCGCGGCGAGTTCGTCGATCCGTTTCCCGCGAGCGAAGTCAATTGGCGGCGCTGGATCATCGGCGGAACCGCCGCGATCGTGGTGCTGGTCGCCGGCTTCACGGCCCTCGGTTTCCTCCAGCTCAAATCCGCGCCCAAGCC
>CAZXAR010000176.1:0-3535 GCA_964638135.1 uncultured Enterobacteriaceae bacterium
ATCGCGCCATTATAATTCAGCGCATGCACCGCCTGGTCCTGCTGCGCCACGGCGAATCCGACTGGAATCGCGAGAACCGCTTCACCGGCTGGACCGACGTCGATCTCTCGGCGCGCGGGGTGGACGAGGCGCGTTCCGCCGGCCAGTTGCTGCGCGCGCAGGGCTACGCGTTCGACCTCGCGTTCACCTCGGTGCTGCGGCGCGCGATCCGCACGCTGTGGCTCGTGCTCGAGGAGATGGACCTGATGTGGCTTCCGGTGCAGAACAGCTGGCGCCTCAACGAACGCCACTACGGCGCGCTGCAGGGACTCGACAAGGCCGAGACGGCGGCGAAGTTCGGCGAGCAGCAGGTGCTCGCGTGGCGCCGCAGCTACGACACGCCGCCGCCCGCGCTCGAGCGCTCGGACCCGCGCAATGCGGCGAACGATCCGCGCTACGCGGGGCTCGCCGACTCCGAAGTGCCGCTCACCGAGTGCCTGAAGGACACGGTGGCGCGGGTCGTTCCGTACTGGGACAGCGCGATTGCGCCGGCGATCCGCGCCGGCCAGCGGGTGCTCGTGTGCGCGCACGGCAATTCGATGCGCGCACTGGTGAAGCACCTGGACGGCATCTCGGACGCGGACATTGTGGCGCTCAACATTCCCACCGGCATACCGCTCGTGTACGAGCTCGATGAGCGGCTGCGGCCGCTCGGGCACTTCTACCTGGGCGATGCCGAGGAAGTGTCGAAGCGCATCGCCGCGGTTTCCGCGCAGGGCAAGGTCAAGGCCTGATCCGGGCGCTCTTTCTCGCCGCCCTGTGCACCGCGTGCGCCGCATGGGCAGCGACGCGCGAGGAGGATCTGGCCGCGCTGCGCGCCCGCATCGAGGCGCTCAAGACCGAACTCGAAGGCAGGCAGACCGACCGGCGCGAGGCGCGCGACGCGCTGCGGGCGTCCGAGGCGGCCATTTCGGACGTTAACCGGACGCTGCGCGCGCTCGATGCGCAAGCCCACGAGGCGCGCGAAGCGATTGCGCGGAGCGCTGTGCGCCGCCGTGCCCTCGAAGCGAGGCTCGCTTCGCAGCGCGAAGCGCTCGGGCGCCTGCTCGGTGCGCGGGCGCTCGGGCAGCTCTCGGGCGATGCCCCCGAAATCGTGCGGCTCGTCCTTTCGGGTGAGAACCCGAACGAGGTGGCGCGCACGCTCTACTACGTTTCGCTTCTCGGCCAGGCGGCGGCCCGGCTGCTTGACTCGCACCGCGCCGGCATTGCCGAGCTCGAGCGGCTCGGTGGCGAAGCCGCGGCGCGAGCGCAGGGGCTGCGCGCGATCGAAGAGCGGCAGCGCGCCGAGCGCGAGCGGATCGTTGCCGAGCGCCACGAACGCCGGCGCGTGCTCGAGCGCGTCGCGGGCGAATTGCGCGCCGGGAAAAGGGAGATGCGGACGCTCCTTGCGGACGAGCAGCGCCTGGCGCGCATCATCGAGGAGATCGGCCGGATGCTTGCGCGGCGGCCCGGCGCGGGCCATGCCCGGGCCGCGCCCGCGGACTCCGCAGGCCAGGCGAAGGCGCCTACCGCGACCGAAGGGCCGTTTTCTGCGCTTCGCGGCCGGCTCGTCCTGCCGGTCGCAGGAGAACTCGCGGGCCGCTGGCGCACTCCAACGAGAACGGGGGCGAAGGGCGTATTCATTCGCGCCCGCGAAGGCCAACCGGTACGCGCGGTGGCCGCCGGACAGGTGGTGTACGCCGACTGGATGCGCGGGTTCGGCAACCTCCTCGTCGTCGATCACGGCGAGGCGTACCTGTCGGTCTACGGCAACAACGAGTCGCTGCTCAAGCAGCCCGGCGACGCGGTCGCGAGCGGCGAGCCGATCGCCACCGTCGGGGCGAGCGGTGGCAACGAGGAATCGGGTTTATACTTTGAACTCAGGCATCTCGGCCAGGTATTCGATCCCCGGCGCTGGCTGAAACGCAGGTAGGAGCAAGGAAGACTCGAATGGACAGCAACCTGAAAAAGCTGGGCCTCGTCCTCGTCGGCGTGGTGGCCGGGGTGCTCGTCAGCCTCAACTTCCAGGCGATCGCGGACCGCGCCGGACGCTCGCCGCTGCCGGTCGAGGAGCTGCGCGCGTTCACCGAGGTGTTCGGCGCGATCAAGACCAACTACGTCGAGCCGGTCGAGGACAAGAAGCTCATCACCGAGGCGATCAACGGCATGCTCTCGGGGCTCGATCCGCATTCGGCCTACCTCGATGCCGAGGCGTTCCGCGAGCTTCAGGTGGGCACGCAGGGCCAGTTCGGCGGCCTCGGGATCGAAGTCGGCATGGAAGACGGCTTCGTCAAGGTGATCTCCCCGATCGAGGATACGCCCGCGTTCCGCGCCGGGATCAAGCCGGGCGACCTGATCATCAAGCTCGACGAGACGCCGGTGAAGGGCATGGCGCTGAACGACGCGGTCAAGAAGATGCGCGGCAAGCCCAACACCCAGATCACGCTCACCTTGTCGCGCAAGGGCGAGACGCAGCCGCTCGTCATCACGCTCACCCGCGCCATCATCAAGGTGCAGAGCGTCAAGTCGAAACTGATCGAGCCCGGCTACGCCTGGGTGCGGGTGTCGCAGTTCCAGGAAAGCACGGCCGAGAGCATGGTCCGGCACCTCGACAACCTGTTCAAGCAGGGACTGATCAAGGGCCTGGTGCTCGATCTGCGCAACGACCCGGGCGGGCTGCTCTACGGCGCGGTCGCGATTTCGGCCGCGTTCCTGCCGCCCAAGGCGCTGGTCGTCTCGACCGACGGGCGCAACGAGGACGCCAAGAAAAAATACTTCGCTTCCGCCGACGACTACATGCGCAGCGGCCGCGAGGATGTGCTGCGCAATCTCCACGCCGGGGCGAAGTCGGTGCCGATGGTGGTTCTGATCAACGGCGGCTCCGCGTCGGCTTCGGAAATCGTCGCCGGCGCGCTGCAGGACCACAAGCGCGCGATCGTGATGGGGACGCAATCGTTCGGCAAGGGATCGGTGCAGACCATCATGCCGCTCGGGAACGCCACCGCGATCAAGCTCACGACGGCGCGCTACTACACCCCGAGCGGGAAATCGATCCAGGCCAAGGGCATCACGCCCGACATCACGGTGGAAGAACCGGGCTCAGGCCCGCTTGCGCGCGTGCGCGAGGCCGACCTGCAGCGCCACCTCACCAACGGCCAGGAGAAGGAACCGGACAAGGCGGTCGCCCCGCGCGCGGCGCCGGCCGCGACCACTGCGGCAAGCGAACCGCCCAAGCCGATCGAACTCGGCTCCAAGGACGATTTCCAACTGGCGCAGGCGCTTGCCTACCTGAAGGGCCAGCCGGTACTCGCCAAGCCGCCCGCCACGCTCGCCGAGAACAAGAAAGCGAACTGAAGCGTCGAGCACCGCGCGCCCGGCTCAATTCGCGGCGCGCGTTTCCCGTCAGCAGTCGAGCACGCCGTCCCGCCGCAGGCGCTCGAGGATCGCTTCCGCGGCTTCGCGCGGCGTGCAGTCCTGCGTGTCGATCGTCACCTCCGCGTCCTGCGGCGCCTCGTAG
>CAZXAR010000176.1:3635-5858 GCA_964638135.1 uncultured Enterobacteriaceae bacterium
CGCCGCACGTTGAGGTCGCGGTCCGCGCGCGAATAACCGAGCCCGCTCGATAAGAGCGCGCGCACCTGGTCGCCGTCGAGCAGCGTCACCGCGCGCCCGAGATCGGCGAGCCGCGCGGCGAGCGCCTGCGCGAGCGTGGACTTGCCCGCGCCCGGCAGGCCGGTGAAAAAGAGGATCAGGCCACGGGAATTCGGCGCCGGCATGAAGCCGCGCATTGTAGCGTTCCATGACTCCACCGCGCGCTTCGTTTACGATGCTTCCGCGACGATGAACGACGAACAGCTCCTGCGCTACAGCCGCCACATCCTGCTTCCCGAGATCGGCATCGAGGGGCAGGAGCGGCTGCGCGCGGCGCGCGCCCTTGTCGTCGGCGCGGGGGGGCTTGGCTGTCCCGCCGCGCTCTACCTCGCCGCCGCCGGCGTCGGGCGGCTCACGCTCGCCGACGCCGACCGCGTCGATCTCACCAACCTGCAGCGCCAGATCCTGTATCGCACCGAATCGGTCGGCGCGCCCAAGGTCGATGCCGCGCGCGCCGCGCTCGGCGCGATCAATCCCGAAGTCGAACTCGTCATGCTCGAGCGACGGCTGCAGGCCGACGACCTTCCGGCGCTCGTTTCCGGCGCCGACATCGTGCTCGACTGCTCGGACAATTTCGCGACGCGCCATGCGGTGAACCGCGCCTGCGTGCGGCACGCGAAGCCTCTCGTCTCGGGCGCCGCGATCCGCTTCGACGCCCAGTTGATGGTGTTCGACCGGAGAAAACCCGATGCGCCCTGCTACGCGTGCCTCTTTCCCGAGGACGCCGAGATCGAGGAAGTGCAGTGCGCCGTGATGGGAGTCTTTGCGCCGATGACGGGCGCGGTCGGCGCGCTGCAGGCGATGGAGGCGATCAAGCTCCTCGCCGGCGCTGGAGAGAGCCTGAACGGCCGGCTGCTTCTTTTCGATGCCAAGAACGCCGAGTGGCGCACCGTGCGCGTCGCGAGAGATCCGGCCTGCGCGGTGTGCTCGGCTACGCCGCCGTCTCGTAACTGATCCGGGAGATGCGTCGCCGACGAGCCGCGTCGCGGCCGGGATCGCTTACGAGATCGTTGTCTGCAGCCGGCGCCATCTCTGCCATCGTTCCTTGCCGGCAAAGACGGGGAGCGAATTGCGGGGCGGCTCGTCCGCTTCGAGCGCGAAGCGGCCCTGCAGAAGCTCGCGGAGCTCAGCGCGCGCCAGGCCGAACGGCGGGCCGCCTTCGTTCGAGTCGAAGAAGAAGTATCCGATCAGCACACCACCCGGGTTCAGCAGCGCGGCGACCCGCGCCGCGTAAGCCGCCCGCAGGCGCCTCGGCAGCGAACAAAGGAACGCCCGCTCGTAGATGACCTCGAATCCGGCGGCGCCAAAATCGTCGCCGAAGAAATCGCCCAGGCGGACGAGATCCTGCAATGGCCCGAGCGTCCGGATCGCCGCGCTTACCGCCTCGGCGCTGAAGTCGATCGCAACGACTTCGAAGCCGGCCTCGTGAAAGGCCGCCGCCTCGTACGCCGCGCCGCATCCCGGGATCAGCACCCGCCCCTTGCTCGATTCCGCCGCCAGGTAGTTCGCCAGCTCGGCGGGAACACCACCCGCGTCCCAGGGCGTCCGCCCCTCGCGGAAACGGATATCCCAGAACCCGGGAGTCGAGGGGTCACTGCTCACACCGCCTTGCGGGCGACTCACGGAGCGCTCTGTCGCAGCCGCGCCATCAGATGGGCATCGACATAGCGCCCATCACGAAAAGCGAAGCGGCTCAACGTCCCCTCGACGCCGAAGCCGAATTTCTGGTACAGCCGAATGGCGGGTTCATTATCGGTGTACACGTCAAGTTCGAGACGGCTCAGATTCAGCCACTTTTCCGCGAGATCGACCACCGCCTGCAAGAGCGCGCTGCCCGCGCCCTTCCCCTGCCAATCGTCCCGCACCGCCATCCCGATGTGCCCGACATGACGCCGGCGCGGATGGTTCGGAAAGGTGTGCAAGCCAAGATGACCCACCACTTCATCCTGCGCGCAGGCCACCAGCCCGAACATCCCCTCGGGCGGTTCGGTCAGCCGCTTGCGCCAGATCTCCTTCGATGGGAACGGCAGCTGCAACGTCCCCCAGATCGCCTTCGGCGCCGCGTACACGCGTTGCACCGCCTCGTAGTCATTGGGCTCCGCGCGACGGATGGTGAAGGTCGCAGGATCAGGCATGGTCTCTCTC
>CAZXAR010000177.1:0-5594 GCA_964638135.1 uncultured Enterobacteriaceae bacterium
CGCAATCGCATCCGCGACGTAGTCGATGTTCTTGAGATTGAGCGCGGCGACGCAGATGCGGCCGGAGTCGATGGCGTAGATCGAAAACTCCTGCTGCAGCCGGCCGACCTGCTCTTTGGAAAGCCCCGAGTACGAAAACATGCCGCGCTGCCTGAGCACAAAAGAAAAATCGGCGCCGGGGGCGCGCCGCCGGATCTTTTCCACCAGCGCGGCGCGCATCTGCTGGATGCGCTCGCGCATGCCGCCGAGCTCCTGCTCCCACAGTGCGCGCAGCTCCGGCGTCGTGAGCACGCGCGCCACGATGTCGCCGCCGTGCGTCGGCGGGTTGGAGTAGTTGGTCCGCACCGTGCGCTTGAGCTGGGAGAGCACCCGCGCCGCCTCGTCGCTGCTGCCCGCGACCACGCTGAGCGCACCAACCCGCTCGCCGTACAGCGAAAACGATTTCGAGAACGAGCTCGAGAGGAAGACCGGCTGCATCGATTCGGTGAACAGCCGCGCCGCGTACGCGTCGGCCTCGATGCCCTCGCCGAAGCCCTGGTAGGCAAGATCGATGAAGGGGATCAGTTCGCCGGCGCGGACCGCTTCGAGCACCGATTGCCACTGCTCGCGCGAGAGATCGACGCCGGTCGGGTTGTGGCAGCAGGCATGCAGGACCACGATCGACCCGGCGGGCATGGAGCCGAGCATGCGCAGCATCCCCGCGAAATTCACGCCGTGCGTCCTGCTGTCGTAATAGGGGTAGGCATTCACCGCGAAGCCTGCCCCCTCGAAGAGCGCGCGGTGGTTTTCCCAGCTCGGTTCGCTGATCCAGACTTGCGCCTGCGGCTGCAGGCTCTTGAGGAAATCAGCGCCGACCTTGAGCCCGCCGGTCCCGCCCAGCGCCTGCACCGTCACGATCCGCCCATCCTTGAGCGCCGCGCACTCGGCGCCGAACGCCAGCGCCTGCACCGCCTTGTCGTAAGCCGCGAGGCCGTCGATCGGCAGGTACGACTTGGGAGCGCCGCTCTGCACGCGCTCGGACTCGGCGCGCCGCACGCATTCGAGCAGCGGCACCCTGCCGTTTTCGTCGGTATAGACGCCCACGCCGAGGTTCACCTTGCGCGGATTCGGGTCGGCGACGAAGGCCTCGGTGACACCGAGGATCGGGTCCTTGGGTGCCAGCGGGACGGAGGCGAGGAGGGTATCTGAGCGCAGGACGTTCATTTGCTAGACTCGAACATTTTTCAGGATTCGATTCTACCGTGGCGCCCCGCCTTCCCGGCAGTCCGTTCCGCCTGCGCGAACCGTACCCGCCGGCGGGCGACCAGACCGAGGCGATCGCGCGGCTCGTCGAAGGCATCGAGGACGGGCTCGCATTCCAGACGCTGCTCGGCGTCACCGGATCGGGAAAGACCTACACGATCGCGCACGTGATCGCGCAGTCGGGGCGCCCGGCGCTGGTGCTCGCGCCCAACAAGACGCTCGCGGCGCAGCTCTACGCCGAATTCCGCGAGTTCTTTCCCGAGAACGCGGTGGAATACTTCGTCTCCTACTACGACTATTACCAGCCCGAGGCCTACGTTCCGTCGCGCGACCTGTACATCGAGAAGGACAGCTCGATCAACGAGCACATCGAGCAGATGCGGCTCTCGGCGACCAAATCGCTGCTGGAGCGGCGCGACTGCGTGATCGTCGCCACGGTTTCGGCGATCTACGGCATCGGCGATCCGTCGGAGTATCACGGCATGATCCTGCACCTGCGCCAGGGCGAGAGGCTCGCCCAGCGCGACGCGATCGGCCGGCTGGTGGCGATGCAGTACGAGCGCAGCGAGCTGGACTTCCGGCGCGGCACCTTCCGCGTGCGGGGCGACGTGATCGACGTGTTTCCCGCGGAGCACGCCGAGCACGCGGTGCGCATTTCGCTCGCCGACGACGAAATCGAGCAGCTCCAGGTCTTCGACCCGCTCACGGGGCGCGTGCTGCACCCGATGGCCCGGTTCACGGTATATCCGTCGAGCCACTACGTCACGCCGCGCGACACGACGCTGCGCGCGATCGACGCGATCGGGCGCGAGCTGCGCGAGCGGATCGATTTCTTCCAGAAGGCGGGCAGGCTGGTCGAGGCGCAGCGCATCGAGCAGCGTACGCGCTTCGACCTCGAGATGCTCGCCGAACTGGGGTTCTGCAAGGGAATCGAGAACTATTCGCGGCACCTCTCAGGCCGCCGCCCGGGCGAGCCGCCGCCGACGCTGGTGGACTACCTGCCGCGCGACGCGCTGATGATCATCGACGAGAGCCACGTCACGGTCGGCCAGCTCGGCGGCATGTACCGGGGCGACCGTTCGCGCAAGGAGAACCTGGTGGACTACGGCTTCCGCCTGCCCTCCGCGCTCGACAACCGGCCGCTGCGCTTCGACGAATTCGAGAAGGTGCTGCGCCAGGCGATTTTCGTGTCGGCCACGCCGGCCGAGTACGAGCTCGAGAAGTCGGCGCAGGTGGTGGAGCAGGTGGTGCGCCCCACCGGGCTGGTGGATCCCCGGATTACGGTGCGGCCCGCGAGCACGCAGGTGGACGATCTGCTCTCCGAAATCGGCGGCCGGGCGAAAAAGAACGAGAGGGTGCTGGTCACGACGCTCACCAAGCGCATGGCCGAAGAGCTGACCGAATACCTGGGCGAGCACGGCGTCCGCGTGCGCTACCTGCATTCGGAGGTGGACACGGTGGAGCGGGTCGAGATCATCCGCGATCTGCGGCTGGGCGAGTTCGACGTGCTGGTCGGGATCAACCTCCTGCGCGAAGGGCTCGACCTGCCCGAAGTCTCGCTGGTGGCGATTCTGGACGCCGACAAGGAAGGCTTTCTGCGCTCGGAGCGCTCGCTGATCCAGACCATCGGGCGGGCCGCGCGCCACCTCAACGGCACCGCGATCCTGTACGCCGACGTCATGACCGAATCGATGAAACGCGCGATCGGCGAGACCGAGCGCCGTCGCGCGAAGCAGATCGCGTTCAACGCGCAACACGGAATCACGCCGAAGGGCGTGCAGAAGCGGATCAAGGACCTGATCGACGGGGTGTACGATGCCGAGGCGGCCGCGGCCGGACGGAAGGCGGCGCAGGACGAGGCGCGCTACGAGGCGATGAGCGAGCGCGAGATCGCGCGCGAGATCCGGCAGCTCGAGAAACAGATGCTCGAGCACGCGAGGAATCTCGAATTCGAGCAGGCCGCGCGTGCGCGCGATCGTCTGACCGAGCTGAAGAAGCGCGTCTTCGGCGTCGCGCTCGCGTCCGAGTAGCCATGCCGGCGGTGCTGTTCGTCTGCACCGGAAATATCTGCCGTTCGCCGACCGCGGAAGGCGTGTTCCGGCGCCTGGTGCGCGACGCGGGACTGGAGAGCGCGATCCGCGCCGACTCGGCCGGAACCCACGATTACCACGTCGGTGAGCCCCCCGACGAGCGTGCCCGCCGACAGGCCGAGCGGCGCGGCTATGATCTCTCGCGGCTGCGGGCGCGCAAGTTCGCACCCCGGGATTTCGCCGAGTTCGATTTCATCCTGGCGATGGACCGCGGGCACCTGCGCATACTCGAGCGCCTGTGTCCGCCGGAAAGCCGCCACAAGCTGCGCCTGTTCATGGAATTCGCCCCCGAACGCGACACCGACGAAGTGCCGGACCCGTATTACGGCAGCCGCAAAGAGTTCGAGCGTGCGCTCGACCTGATCGAGGCCGCGGCGAACGGGCTCCTGCGTTACTTGCGCGTTTCGACCTGAACGAGCTCCTCCGGCCCGGGCGCAGACGGACGCTCGCGTCGCGGTCGTCCGAGCTTTGCGGTCGACTCCTCGTTTCCGCCGGCGGGCGCTGCGCCCGGCTTCGTCTCGATCATCTGCAGGCCGGAGCTTGCCAGGACCTCCTCCCGATCGGGCCGGGCGGACTGGGCGGGCACAGCGGTGGCGGGCATCGGCGCGATTTTCTCGGCCACGACCGGTGGCGGCGCGGGAGGTACTTCACGGGCGGCGGGCGGCGTGGCGGGTATGGCCGCGACCGGCATCTCCACGGCCGGCGAAGGCTCGCGCGGCTTTTCTGCAGACCGCTGCTGCCGCGGTGGCTGTTGCTGCTCCGGGCGGCGCTCACGGTCGCGCTGGCGCGCGCGGTTGCCCCGCCCGCGCCGCGGCTCGTCCGATTGCGCGGCGCCTTCTGTCAGGCGCCCTTCTGCGCGCTGCTGCTGCGGCGGCCGCGACGGACGCGGTTCCTGTGGACGCTCGCCGCCCGGACGCGGTTGCCCCTGGCGCTGTGCATGGTGTGCCGGTCGCTGCGGGAAATCGCTCCGCTCGTGCCGCTCGCGCCCGCCGTGGCGCTCCTGGCGCCCGCCACGCCGATCATCGCGCTCGCGTGGGCGCCGCTCCGCGCGGCCGGCGTGCACCTCGCGCGCGCCTTCGGGTCCCGGCCGGACCGTTGCCGCAGCGGCCGCGGGCGCACTGGCCGGCGCCGCCGCTGTCTGCGTCGCAGGCTTGCGCGGCAGGAACCAGCCGAAAATTCGGTCCACGATGCTTCCTCCCGCGGGCTCAGGCGCAAGCGGCGCCGGTGCCTGCGCCGGCAACTCGCGCTGGGGCGCGCGGCGCGTGTCGGGCTGCCCCGTTCTCGCCGCCTGCGGCGCCCGCTCCGGAACGATCGGCGCGGGCTGCGCCGGAACGATGCCTTTTACCGCAGCCTCCTGGCGCTCCTTGCGCGGCTCTTCTTCGGCTCCCGGTGCCGGCGCTTCCTCGGGAGGCTCGACCATCTCGTAGCTCGCCGGCACGTGCTCCATCTGGTTGAGTTCGTCGTGCTTGAGCCGCTGCACCTTGTAATGCGGCGTTTCCAGATGAGAGTTCGGCACCAGGATGATGTTCACCTTGAGACGCGCCTCGAGCTTCTGGATTTCGGAGCGCTTCTCGTTGAGCAGGAACGAGGCGACATCCACGGGAACCTGCGCATGCACGGCGCCGGTGTTTTCCTTCATCGCCTCCTCCTGCAGGATCCGCAGGACGTGCAGCGCGGTGGATTCGGTGCCGCGGATGAACCCCGTGCCGCTGCAGCGCGGGCAGCTGATGTGCGCAGTTTCCTCGAGCGAGGCCTGCAGCCTCTGGCGCGAGAGTTCCATCAGGCCGAAGCGCGAGATCTTTCCGATCTGCACGCGCGCGCGGTCGAAGCGCAGCGCCTCGCGGAACCGGTTTTCGACGTCGCGCTGGTTCTTCTGCGATTCCATGTCGATGAAGTCGATCACGATCAGCCCGCCCAGGTCGCGCAGCCTGAGCTGCCGCGCGATTTCGTCCGCCGCTTCCAGGTTGGTGCGAAGCGCGGTCTCCTCGATGTCGCCGCCGCGCGTGGCGCGCGCCGAATTGACGTCGATCGCCACCAGGGCCTCGGTGTGGTCGATCACGACGGAGCCGCCGGAGGGCAGGTTCACGTGCCGCGCATACGCGCTTTCGATCTGATGCTCGATCTGGAAGCGCGAGAAGAGCGGAACGTCATCGCGGTACAGCTTCACCTTGCCGACGTTGGCCGGCATCACGGTCTGCATGAAGGCGCGCGCCTGCTCGTAGATCTCCTCGGTGTCGATCAGGATCTCGCCGATGTCGGGCT
>CAZXAR010000178.1:0-5441 GCA_964638135.1 uncultured Enterobacteriaceae bacterium
GCAGCGCCTCGACGCGGGCGATTCCCTCGCGCACCGCCTTCGAAGTCCCGCCTTTTTCCTGGATCGTGAAGGCGTGCAGCGAGTCCTCGCGCCGGAGCCGCTGCGCTGCAAGCAGGCCATTGATCTGATTCGCTTCGCAACCCAGGCCCACCACCTGCACCGCGAAGAAATTCGGATGCCGCGCGTAGCCCGCGATGGTGCGGCGAAGCACGTCGATGCCTTCGCCTTCGCTCGCCATGCCGCAGCCTGTCTTGTGGGTGAGCGCGACCACGCCGTCGACGTTCCGGTACGCCTCGAGCCGGCTCTCGAAATGGCGCGCGATCGCGCGCGCCACGGTTGCCGAGCAGTTGACGCTGGTCAGAATCCCGATGTAATTGCGCGTCGCCACGCGGCCGTCCGCCCGCACGATCCCCTGGAAGGTGGCCGGCTGCCGGACATATTCGATCGGCTTCACGTCGGCGCAGAACGCGTAGTCGCGCTCGAACTCGCCCATCGAGAGGTTGTGCACGTGCACATGCTCCCCGGCGCGGATGTCGCGCGTGGCAAAGCCGATGATCTGGTTGTAGCGCCGCACCGGCTGGCCCTGCGCGATCTCGCGCACCGCGATCTTGTGGCCCGCGGGGACGCGGCCCGCGAGTTCGACGCCGTTTTCCCTGAGCAGCCGCGTGCCCGCGGCGATCTCGGCGCGCGCGATGACCACGTCGTCGGCGGGGTTGAGGCGGATGGTGAGTTCAGCAGCTTGCAGCATGGCGGGGTCCCTCCGACGATTCACACAATATTAGCGCGGCGCGAGGGCGACCGCCTGCCGCAGCGCCTCCAGCATGCTGCGCTCGTCCGCCTTGCCGGTGCCCGCAATGTCGAACGCCGTGCCGTGGTCGACCGATGTCCGCAGGATCGGAAGCCCCGCAGTGACGTTCACGCCGGCTTCGAGCCCCATCACTTTCACGGGTCCATGTCCCTGGTCGTGGTACATCGCGACCACGAGGTCGAAGTCGCCGCGCGCGGCGAGATAGAAAAGCGAGTCGGCGGGAAGTGGACCTTGGATATTCCAGCCGCGCGCACGCGCGACCGCGATGGCAGGCGCGATCTTTTTTTCCTCCTCGCCGCGCCCGAACAAGCCGCCTTCGCCCGCATGCGGGTTGATTCCGCACACGCCGATGCGCGGCTCGGGGAACCCTGCGCGCCGGAGCAGCTCCCGGCCGCGCGCGATGGTGCGCTCGACCAGCCCGGCGTCGATCCGTTCGATCGCATCGAGCAAGCCGATGTGGGTCGTGACGTGAATCACCCGCAGCCGGGGCGCAAGGAGCATCAGCGACACCTCGGGCGTTCCCGTGAGTTCGGCGAGGAGCTCCGTGTGGCCCGGATACCGGTGCCCGGCGGCGTTCATCGCTTCCTTGTTGAGCGGCGCGGTGCAGATCGCCTCGACCCGCCCTTCGCGCGCGAGCGCCACGGCGCGCTCGACATAGCGATACGCCGCCTCTCCGGCAGCCGCGGAAAGCACACCGAACGCAAGATCCGCCGGCACGAGCGCCAGATCGACGCAGTCCACCGCACCGTGCTCGAAGCGCGCCTCTTCCGGGCCCCGGACCGTGCGCACGGCGCTCGACACCCCGGCGATTGCGCCCGCGCGCTCGAGCCGCTTTGCATCGCCGATGACGAGCGGCCGGCAGAGCGCGTTCACCTCGGCATGCGCGAGCGCCTTCATGACGACCTCGGGCCCGACGCCCGCCGGGTCGCCCATCGTGATGCCGATCCGCGGTCTGGTCACGCGCGTTTCATCTCGCGCTTGAGCCGCCCGACGCAGTTCACAAGGGTGTCGCGATGTCCGAACGCCCCCGCCTTGGTGCACACCAGCGTACCGTCCGGGGCAAGGCCGAAGGGAACGCCCGGCTCGACTTCACCGAGCAGCCGGTACGCCCGCACGCCGAGCGCATCGAGCACGGCACGCGCCGTTTCGCCTCCGGTCAGCACGTAGTGCGCGTGCGCTGCATTGCTCGCCACGATGCGAGCGAGCCTGCGCGCCACCGGCCTGTCGCGCGCGGTCGGCTGGCGCGTCCATTCCAGCTGCAGGAGCACGTGATGGCGCGCCGCCGGGGCGCTGTCGGAGAGCCGGCGCGCCTGACGCACCGATACCGGGGACGCGCTTCCCACGACCGTCACCACCGGCCTCCGCCTCACCGGTTCACGCGGCGCGCCGCGCGCCGCGCGAAGGCAGCGTGCGAGCGCGTGCGCCATCCCCGCCGAGCCGACAAAGAGCGGCCGCGGCCGCATCGCCAGGCCGGAGCGCGCGATGCGGTCCAGATCGCCGTCGCTCTGCGCGTCGAGCATCTGCATGCGCGGGGCGCCGCGCAGGGCGACGCCGTTCACGTAAACGCGCCCGTTCTTCACCAGCCGACCCTGCGCGGGAAAGGCGGGCGCAAGAATCACCGGGCAGCGCCTGCCCAGGGCCCTGCGCGCGGCGCTCAGTTCGGCCGCCACATGGCCGCGCAGCGTCGAATCGATCTTCTTGAAAAGAATGCCGGCGCGCCTTGCTGCCGCGCTCGAAAAGGCGCGCCCGACGATGCGCCGCGCGTCGCGTTCCGTGCGGGAGCGCGTGTCGAGATCGACCGCGAGGACCTCCGCGCGCGGCATAGCGCCGGCGCCGAGCGCCACGGATACGCGCCTGGCGCGGCCGAGGAACGCCGCCGCGCAGTCGGCGGCGCCGGTGAGATCGTCGGCGAAGATCAGAACGCGGTTCAGAAAAATTGCTTCGGCAGCCACAGCACGATCTCGGGCACGTAGGTGCACAGGAACAGGGTCGCGAGCAGCGGCACAAGCCAGGGCAGGATTGCCATGGTGGTGCGCTCGAACGAGAGCCTGGCGACGCGCGAGAGCACGAACAGCACCGTGCCCATCGGCGGATGCAGGAGCCCGATCATGAGGTTGAGCACCATGACGAGGCCAAAGTGCACCAGATCGATCCCCAGCCTCTGGCAGATCGGGATCAGGATCGGCACCAGCAGCGTGATCGCCGCCACCGGCTCGAGAAAGCACCCCACGAACAGCATCAGGAGGTTCGCCAGCAGCAGGAACACCGCCGGGCTCTGGGTGAACGAGAGCAGCCAGACCGCGATTTCCTCCGTGACGCGGGTCACGGTCAGGAGCCAGCCGAAGATCGAGGCTGCGGCGACAATGAGGAGCACCGCCGCGGTGGTCTCGATCGTGTCCATCGTAATCTTGGCGAGAGTGCGCCAGCTCAAGGTGCGGTACCAGGCAAGGCCGAGGAAGAGCGCCCACATCGACGCCGCGATCGCGCCTTCGGTCGGGGTGAACACGCCCATCGTCATCCCGCCCACGAGCAGAACCGGCGTCAGCATGGCGAGCAGCGCCTCGATGAAGGTCTTGCCAAGCGCTTTCCAGGAAAACGTCGCGTCGCCCTGGTACTTGCGGGTGTGCGCGTAGTAGCTGACGGTGAGCATCATCGTCAGTCCCATGATGGCCCCGGGGATGACGCCGGCGAGGAAAAGCTGGCCGATCGAGACCCCCGCCATCATGCCGTAAATGACAAACGGGAGCGACGGCGGAATGATCGGCCCCACGGTCGCCGAGGCGGCGGTGACGCCGACTGCGAATTCGGTCGAGTAGCCGTGATCCTTCATCGCCTTGATCTCGATCGTGCCGAGGCCCGCGGCGTCGGCGATTGCGGTGCCCGACATCCCGGCGAAGATCATCGAACCCACGACGTTCACGTGTCCCAGACCGCCTTTGAGCCAGCCCACCAGCGCGAGCGCGAAGTTGTAGATCCTGTTCGTGATCCCGGCGGAGTTCATCAGGTTGCCCGCCCAGATGAAGAACGGCACCGCAAGCAGGGGAAACGAATCCACGCCGCCGTACATGCGGTGAATGATGACGAAATCCGGAATGTTCCTCGTCCACATCACGTAGATGAGCGAAGCGGCGCACATGGCGATCGCCACCGGAACGCCCCCCGCCATGAAGACCAGGAAGGTCCCCATCAGGCCGCCGGGGGTCATTTCTCGCCTCCCTCGAGCGCGATCTCGGGACGCTCGAGCACGCTGTAGCCCTGCTTCCAGTGCCGCCACGCCACCTGGAGCGAACGCACGAACATCAATACGAACCCGAAGAGCATGGCGCCGAACACCCAGCCCATCGGCAGGTCGACGATCGCCATGCGTTGCGCACCGATCTTTTCGAGCAGCAGCCAGTTGAGCCAGGACGCGTAGCCGAAGAACAGCACGCGGACGACGTCCACCAGAGTGGAAAGCGTTCGCGCCATCGCCCTGGGCATCCAGCGGTAGAACGCGTCCACCTGGATGTGGCTGTTCCTGCGCACCGCCATCGCCGCGCCGATGAAGACGATGGCGACGAGCAGGTAGCGCGCGATCTCCTCGGTCCAGCCCGCCGGGTCGCCGAGAAAGTAGCGCGTGAAGACCTGGTAGAAGACCACGAATGCGAGCACCCAGAAGATCGCGAACGCGACCCAGTCCTCCCAGCCATAGATGTCGAGCTGCACCGGCTCGTCGGTGACGTGGAACTGGCCGTCGGCACCGAGAACGTGCGCGTCCTCCTCCCGCAGCTCCTGGTGCTGCTGCGTCATCGGCAGTTTCTTGCGGGCAGTGGGTGGCCGGGCATCAACGGGTAGGGATGCACCGAGCCCGGCTACTTGATTGCCTGCAGCTTGTCGTAGACGTCCTTCGGCCAGGGCAGCGCGCTGCCGTCCGGCTGCTTGCCGTCCTTGTAGAACTTCTCCACCGCCGCTATGAAGGGCTTGCGATCCACCATCACCACCGTCTTGCCGCGCTTCGAGAACTCGGTCATCAACTTCTTCTCGATAGCGATGATTTCACCGGTCGCCTTGCCGGCGGCCTCGCGGAACACCGCCTCGAAGGTCTTCCGGTCGGCCTCCGGGAGCTTGGCCCACAGCGGCCCGCCGACGATCGTGAGCAGTGCGTCGGTGATGTGCGCGGTGATGTTGATGTGCGACTGCACCTCGTAGAATTTCTTCGCCTCGATGGTCGGCAGCGGGTTTTCCTGGGCATCGACCGTCTTGTTCTGCAGCGCGAGATACACCTCGGCGAAGGCGATCGGCGTCGGATTGGCGCCCACCGCGCGCGGGAAGAGCGTGTAGAGCGGCGCGTCCGGCACGCGGATCTTGAGCGCCTTCATGTCCTCGGGCTTGTTGAGCGCCTTGTTCGCGGTCGTCTGCCGGTTGCCGTAATACGTGATCGCGACCACCTTGTTGCCGCCGGATCCCTTCTGGTAGCCGTCGGCGAGATCCTGAAACAGTTTCGACTCGGTGTACTTTTTCCAGTGATCGAAATCGCGGAACATGAACGGCGCCCCGCCGATCGCGATCGGCCGGTAGCTGCGCTCCGCGAACAGCTGGCCGGTGTAGATGATGTCCACCGTGCCGAGCGTCAGGCCCTGGTTGATGTCGGTCT
>CAZXAR010000179.1:0-5401 GCA_964638135.1 uncultured Enterobacteriaceae bacterium
TGAGCCAGGCGCTGCGCAAGCTCACCGCCAACATCAAGCGCACCAACACGCTGGTGATCTTCATCAACCAGATCCGCATGAAGATCGGCGTGCTGTTCGGCAACCCGGAGACCACCACCGGCGGCAACGCGCTCAAGTTCTACGCCTCGGTGCGCATCGACATCCGCCGCATCGGATCGATCAAGAGGGGCGACGAGGTGATCGGTTCCGAGACCCGGGTGAAGATCGTCAAGAACAAGGTCGCGCCGCCGTTCCGCAGCGCCGAATTCGACATCCTGTACGGCGAAGGAATCTCGCGCGAAGGCGAGATCCTCGAACTCGGCGTCGTCCACGGCGTGCTCGAAAAATCGGGCGCCTGGTACATCTACAAGGACGACCGCCTCGGCCAGGGCAAGGACAACGCGCGCGAGTTCCTCAAGGAAAACCCGGCGCTTGCGCGCGAGATCGAGGCCGCGATCCGGGAGAAGGCGGGCATCGTGGCGCCTGCGCGCGCGCCGGCCCCCGCGGACGACGGCAACAAGGTCGAGCGGCTGCCGGCACGCAAGCGCGGGTGAAGGCGGAAGCGCCGGATACGCCCGCCGAACTCCAGCGGCGGGCGCTCAGGCTGCTCGCGCGGCGCGAGCACTCGCGCGCCGAACTCGCGCGCAAGCTCGCCGCCCGCGCAGCATCTCCCGAGACGCTCGGCGAGCTGCTCGATGCGCTCGCGGCGAAGCGCCAGCTCTCCGACGAACGCTACGCCGAGGAGCGCGTGCGGCAACTGGCGCGCAAGTACGGCGCGGCCCGCATCCGGCAGGATTTGCTCGCGAAGGGCATTTCGGCGGATGCGGCGGCGCGCTTCTCCGCCGCGTCCGGGCGTGACGACATCGAGCGCGCCCGGACGATCCTTGCGCGCAAATACTGGGCTCCTGCGGCAAATCTCGAAGAGCGTGCGAAGCGCGCCCGTTTTCTGCACAGCCGTGGCTTCTCGTACGAAGTCATCCGCGCGGCGCTGTCATCCCGCGAACCCGTATAAGCGTTCATCTCCTGGCAGGGGAAAGGAGGTGACACGCATGAACCCATCCGAAGCATTGAGCGTCGTCCGCTCGCTCGCGAACGGCGTCGATCCGGCCTCGGGCGAAGTGTTCGCGGCAGACAGCCCGTATCAGCGGGCCGAGACGGCGCGGGCGCTTTTCATCGCCGCGGAGGCGCTCGAGCGCTCCGAGCGCTTTTCGCGCCGGCGCGGCGATCTGCCGCCCAAGGCTGGACAGCCGTGGTCGGAGGACGAGGACCGGAAGCTCCTCGCCTCGTTCGACTCGGGGCGCGGACTTGCCGAACTTGCGTCCGCGCACGAGCGCACGCAGACCGGCATCCGCGCGCGGCTCGTCAAGTACGGCCGGCTCGCGGCGTAGCGGGAGGAGGTGCGCGGCGGCCGACGCGCGGTTCCTCCCGTACAATGCCCGGCGTATGGATTCGAACGCGATCCGCGCGAGTTTTCTCGAATACTTCCGCTCGCAGGGGCACACGATCGTCGCCTCGAGCCCGCTCGTGCCGGCGAACGATCCGACGCTGCTGTTCGTCAACTCGGGCATGGTGCAGTTCAAGGACGTGTTTCTCGGCCGGGAAAAGCGCGCCTACACGCGCGCCGCCACCGCGCAGCGTTCGGTGCGCGCCGGCGGCAAGCACAACGACCTCGAGAACGTCGGCTACACCGCGCGTCACCACACGTTTTTCGAGATGCTCGGCAACTTCTCCTTCGGCGATTACTTCAAGAAGGAGGCGATTCACTACGCGTGGGAGCTGCTGACCAGCGTGTACGGCCTGCCGCCCGAGCGGCTCTGGACCACGGTGTACCAGACGGACGATGAAGCCTACGAACTGTGGACCCGGATGATCGGGGTGGCGCCCGAGCGCTGCATTCGCATCGGCGACCAGCCCGGCGGCGCGAAGTACCAGTCGGACAACTTCTGGCAGATGGCCGACACCGGTCCGTGCGGGCCGTGCAGCGAAATCTTCTATGACCACGGGCCGGGCATCGAGGGCGGCCCGCCGGGCAGCTCGGATGCCGACAGCGACCGCTATGTCGAGATCTGGAACCTCGTGTTCATGCAGTTCAACCGCGATGAGGCGGGCGTGCTGCATCCGCTGCCGAAACCTTCGGTCGACACGGGCATGGGCCTGGAGCGGATCGCCGCGGTGCTGCAGGGCGTTCACTCCAACTACCGGATCGACTTGTTTCAGCACCTGATCCGCGCCGCAGCGCGCGAGACCGGGCAGGGCGAGCTCGCCGATCCGTCGCTCAACGTGATTGCCGACCATATCCGCGCCTGCAGCTTCCTCATCGTCGACGGCGTGATTCCGGGAAACGAGGGCAGGGGCTACGTGCTGCGGCGGATCATCCGCCGCGCCATCCGCCACGGCTACAAGCTAGGGCAGAAGCAGCCGTTCTTCCACCGGCTGGTCGCCGACCTCGAGCGCGCCATGGGCGAGGCGTATCCGGAGCTTTCGGCCGGCCGGCAACGCGTCGCGCAGGTGCTCAAGCAGGAGGAGGAGCGCTTCGCCGAGACGCTGGAAAACGGCATGGCGGTGCTCGAAGGCGCGCTCGCTTCCGGCGAGAAGCTGCTCGACGGCGAGACCGCGTTCCGCCTGTACGACACCTACGGCTTTCCCGTCGACCTCACGGCCGACATCTGCCGCGAGCGCGCTGTGCTGCTCGACATGGCCGGGTTCGAAGCGGCGATGGCGCAGCAGCGCGAACGGGGGCGCAGATCGAGCAGGTTCTCGGCCGAGGCCGAGCTCGAATATGCGGGCGGCCGGACCGAGTTTCGCGGCTACGACGCGCTCAGCCTGCGCGCTACCGTGACCGCGCTTTACCGCGAGGGCGCGCGGGTCCGGGAACTGAATGCCGGCGAATCCGGCGTCGTCGTTCTGGACCGGACCCCGTTCTACGCCGAATCGGGCGGCCAGGTCGGCGACCGTGGCGAACTGGACGGGCCCGCCGGCACCTTTGCTGTCGAGGACACGCAGAAGATCCAGCCCGAGGTGTTCGGCCACCACGGCGTGCAGCAGACCGGCCGGCTCGCCGTGGGCGATGAAGTCGGTGCCCAGGTCGAGGCGGTGTCGCGCCGGCGCGCGATGTGGAACCATTCGGCGACGCATCTGATGCACTCGGCGCTGCGCACCGTGCTCGGCAAGCACGTGCAGCAGAAAGGCTCGCTCGTCGATCCGAGCCGCACGCGGTTCGACTTTTCGCATTCCGAGCCCATGACCGAGGGTGAGATCCGCGCGGTCGAGACGCTGGTGAACGAGGCGATCCGGCGCAACGACGAGGTGAGCGCGCGCATCATGAAGTTCGACGAGGCGCTGCGCGCGGGCGCGCTCGCGTTTTTCGGCGACAAGTACGGCGACGAGGTGCGCGTCGTGGGGATGGGGGGCTTTTCGACCGAGCTGTGCGGCGGCACGCACGTGAAGCGCACCGGCGAGATCGGTTTTTTCAAGGTCGTCGCCGAGTCCGGTATTGCCGCCGGAGTGCGGCGCATCGAGGCGGTGACCGGCGAGGGCGCGCTCGCCTGGGTGCAGGAGATGGAAGCCGAGCGCAGCGCGATCGAGCAGTTCTTCCAGGCGAGCGGCGCGGCGCTGCTGCAGAAGGTGCGCGCTGAGCGCGAAGAAAAGCGCGCGCTCGAAAAGGAGCTCGCGCGCTTCAAATCGAAGCTTGCCGCAAGCCGCGGCGACGAGCTTGCCGAGCAGGCGGTGGACGTGAAGGGCGCCAAGGTGCTCGCGGCGACGCTCGAGGGCGCCGATGCGAAGACCTTGCGCGAAACGATGGACACGCTCAAGGAGCGGCTACGCAGCGCGGCGATCGTGCTCGGCGCGGTGAGCGATGGCAAGGTCGCACTCGTTGCCGGGGTGACGCCCGACCTCACCGCAAAGGTCAAGGCCGGGGAGCTGGTCAATTACGTTGCGCAGCAGGTGGGCGGCAAAGGCGGCGGCCGGCCCGATCTGGCGCAGGCGGGCGGCAACGAGCCGGCCAAGCTCGCCGTTGCGCTGCAGTCGGTCAAGGGCTGGGTTGAGCAGAGAATTTAGGTTCTGCCCGCGCTGCGCGCAGCCGCTCGCGCCGGGAGAACACGGCGGCGCAACGCGTCTGGCATGCGCCTGTGGGTTCGTGCACTGGGACAATCCGGTGCCGGTAGTGGCCGCGATCGTCGAGCACGAGGGCGGCGTGATCCTCGCGCGCAACCGGGATTGGCCGGAAAAGATGTTCGGCCTGATCACCGGCTTTCTCGAAAAAGCCGAAACGCCGGAAGCCGCGGTGGTGCGCGAAGTGAAGGAGGAGCTTTCGCTCGAGGCGACCGGGGTCCACTTCGTCGGCTTGTATCCGTTCGAGCGCCGCAACGAACTCATCATCGCGTATCACGTGCCGGCTGCCGGCGTGCTGCGGCTGAACGAGGAGCTCGCCGATTTCCGGCGCATCGCGCCGGCGAAGCTCAGGCCCTGGGATTTCGGCACCGGACTTGCGCTGCGCGACTGGCTCGCCCGGCGCAGCGCCTAGACTGACTGGACAGGGGCGGGGCGTTCATGCTTGAATCGGCCCCGTGAAGCGCCGGTCCGCGTTCTTTTTCTTCTACTTCGACTTCCCCTGCCTGCTGGCGGAAGGGACCGGTTAAGCTCAACCCTCGACAAGCTCCCCGAAAACCGCCAGCGCCACCGGCCTGGCGGTTTTTTTTTGATCCGGGACCGACCATGACGACGCCCACCGATGCCTACCTGAACATCGTCCCCGCCGACAAGACTTCGCTCACCGACGACGAGCGAATCGAGAACATCGTCCCGCTGCCCCCGCCGGAGCACCTGATCCGCTTCTTCCCGATCCAGGGCACCCCGGTCGAGCAACTGATCGGCGAGACGCGCCGCCGCGTACGCGAGATCCTGCACGGGCAATCCGATCGGCTGCTCGTGGTCATGGGCCCGTGCTCGATTCACGACCCGGCGGCGGCGCTCGCCTACGCCGAGCGGCTCCTCGCCGAGCGCCGCCGGTTCGCCGGCGAAGTCGAGCTGCTGATGCGGGTCTATTTCGAAAAGCCGCGCACCACGGTCGGCTGGAAGGGCCTGATCAACGATCCGTACCTGAACGGCAGCTTCCGCATCAACGAGGGACTGCGCATCGCGCGCGATCTGCTCGTCGGCATCAACCGCCTGGGCGTGCCCTCGGGCTGCGAGTTTCTCGACGTGATCTCGCCGCAATACATCGGCGACCTCGTGTCCTGGGGCGCGATCGGGGCGCGGACCACCGAGTCGCAGGTGCACCGCGAGCTCGCCTCCGGGCTCTCGGCGCCGGTCGGTTTCAAGAACGGCACCGACGGCAACGTGCGCATCGCGGTGGACGCGATCCTCGCCGCGCGCCAGAAGCACCACTTCCTCTCGGTGC
>CAZXAR010000180.1:0-5354 GCA_964638135.1 uncultured Enterobacteriaceae bacterium
ATCAAGATGACCGAGTGCAACGGCCAGCCGGTCGCCAAGGTGTCCGACTCGCCGGGCAAGACGGTGAGCAAGGACGCCCGCTACCTCGCCTACCTGCGCCAGGTGTACGGGCTCGAGAAGGCGGCTACGGAATAAGGCCGCGCGCCGCCGACTCGCGCTGCAATAGCTCTCGGAAGGCGGGGTGCGCGATGCCGATCATCCGCCGCGCCCGTTCCCGCAGGCTGCAGCCGCGCAGGTCGGCGGCGCCGAATTCGGTCACGATGACTCCGGCTTCGCTGCGCGGCGTCGCCACGGGGCCGGACAGCGCCGAGACGATGCGCGAAGCCTTTGCGCCCACGCACGAAGGCAGGCAGAGCAGCGATACGCCGCCCGGCGAGTGATTGGCGGCATGGATGAAGTCGAGCGCGCCCCCCACGGCACCGACGTAACTGCCGTTTGCCACCTCGGCATTGACCTGCCCGGTCAGGTCCACTTCGACCGCGGAGTTGATCGCGACGAAGCGCTCGATCGCGGCGAGAACGCGCGGCGAATGGGTGTAGTCGGAGGACCGGAGCTGCACGCGCGGATTCTCGCGCGCGTAGTCGAAGAGTTTCTTCGTGCCGAGAAGCACGCCGCACACCGCCTCCGTGACCACACCGCGCTGCATCAGTCCGACCGCGCCGTCGCCGAGCGCGCCGGAATGGATGCGCAGTCCCTTGCGCCCGCTCAGGCTGGCGAGGATCGCGTCGGGCAGAGCGCCCAGCCCGAGTTCAAGCGTTGCGCGGTCGGGAATGAAGGCGGCGCAGTGCGCTGCAATCGCGCGCTCGGCCTCGCCGGGCGGACCATAGGGCAGGGGCACGGGCGGCCGCGAAACGGGCACCGACAAGGCGAAGTCCTCCTGCTTCAGCAGCCGCTCGCAGTGCGTCCAGGGAACCTGGTCGTTCACTTCAGCGACGATCGCCCGGCAGCACGCGAGCGCCGGCACGAGGTATTCGGCCGCGAGGCCGAGGCTGTGCTCGCCGCGCGCATTGGGCGGACTTACCTGCACGAGCACGACGTCCGCCGGAATCGCGCGCGCACCGATGAGCGCGCCGAGCTGCGAGTAGGGATGCGGATGAATGTCGAGCACGCCGGCGTCGGCGAGCGCGCGGGTGCGGCCCGCGCCGCAATACGCGGCGAGACGCAGGTGATCCGCGTGCTCCGGCGTGACGATTCCCGAGTAGTGGATGCCGAGAAAAAGGCTCGCGCCCGTAAACGCGGCGCGCTGCGCGACGAGCGCCTCGAGAAGCGTCTGCGGCTCCGCGCAGGCCTGGCCGCAGACGATTCCGTCACCCGGGCGGATCACTCGCGCGAGGTCGAGGCTCACTTCGGTTTGCGGGGAGGAACGCCGGATCGCCTGGCGGCGGGGCGCGCGCCTTTCTCGTCGAACTCGTAGTGCAGGGTGAGCTGATCGCGCAGCGGGCCCGAAAGGCGCAGCTTGACCGCCCATTCGCCCGTCATCTCGAGATCGAGCCGCGCTTCGTATTCACCCGGTTGCCGGCCGGGCTTTGCCTTGACCGGCGCCACGTTGTGCGCCATCGGCATCGAGGCCATGTCGGCACCGATGACGACCTGGGCGCCGGCCAGGGGCTTGCCGCCGCGGCTGAGGCGGATCACGCAGTCGTAGACGAAATCCCGCCCGGTGAAGCGGCAGGAGAGTTCCGCCTGCGCGCGCTGCGCGAGCGCCGGGGCGCTCGCCGCGCCCACGGCTACGAGAACCAGCGCGTTCAGGATCCGCGTCGTCATGTCCGCCTCCACGCTTGCGTCCGGAACCAGTGCACCACGCTCTCGTCGAGCAGGCCGCGCGGTCGGAAGATGAGCAGCACCGCGACCAGTCCGCCGAACGCGATCATGCGCGCGCCGCCGAAGATCCGGCTGCCGTCGAGCAGCCCGACGTCGAGCGCAACGCCGAGCAGCGGTCCCAGCGCGGTGCCCAGGCCGCCGATCAGGGCGTACGCCAGGCTGTGCACGCCGAGCATGATGTCGAAGTTGCGCGGCTCGATATAGGTGTTGTGGTGCGCGTAGAGGACCCCGCCGAGCGCCGCGAGACCGCCGGCCACGGCGGCGACACCGAGTTTCATCCGGCTGACGTTGATGCCGACCGATGCGGCGAGCTCGGGATCCTCGCCGAGCGATCGCAGCACGGCGCCGAGCCGCGAGCGCTCGACGAGGAGAAACGCGATCAGCACGACGAGGAGCAGCGCGTAGACGAGCGCCACGTACTCCGCGGGCTCGATCCCGTTTTCGAACACCCAGCGGATGCCGCGAAATCCCTGCGTGCCGTCCGGCCCGGTGAGCTCGCCGTCGATCTCGACCTGGAAGTGGAACAGCTCGAACAGGATGCGCGCCATTTCCGCCGCGGCGAGCGTCGCCATGGCGAAATACAGGCCTTTCAGGCGCAGCGTGGGCAAGCCGACGAGGAAGGCGGCCAGCGCGCCGAAGGCCATCGCAACGAGCGCGGCGAGCGGCAGCGGCAGGCCGTAGATCGCGGTGAGGATGCCGCCGGCGTACGCGCCGACACCGAAGAACGCCTGCTGGCCGAACGACATCTCTCCGGTGATGAGCAGGAGGTAGGCCGAAAGCGCGACGAACGCGAACAGCCCGATGTTGGTCAGGACGCCGATCGTGTAGTCGTCCATCGCGTCATCCAGGCCGGCCGCGCCGCGAGCAGCGCAAACAGCAGCAGATAGGCGACCAAGTCGCGCGCCTGCGGCCCGAGGAACCACTGGCTGTGCGATTCGAGGATGCCGAGCGCAAGCCCGCCGATCACGGCACCGGGCAGCGACCCCAGGCCGCCGAGCATCATCGCGAGCAGTCCCTTGAGCGTCGACCACATGCCGAGCATCGGGGTCACCTGCCCGTGCGTGGCGACGATCAGGTAGCCGGCGACCCCTCCGATCGCCGAGGCGAGCGCAAACACGCGCACGAACACGCTGGAGAGGTTGATGCCGGCGAGGCTCGCCGCCATGGGATTGTCGATCGCGGCGCGAACGGCGATCCCGAAACGCGACCGGTAGAGCAGGCAGTGCAGGAGCAAGCACGCAGCGAGCGTCGCGCCGATCGACACGATCGCATCGCGCGGCAGAAAAAGGCCGCCGAATTGCAGCGGCGCCGCCTCGACGAGCACGGGAAAGGGGTAGATGTGCCTGGGCAACGCGAGTGTCGCCACTTCCTCGAGCTGCATCCAGATCGCGAAACTCCCGACCATCGCCGCGATCGCGGAGCCGCGCCGGTGCGGCGCAAAGCACAGCCGCTCGACGTACGCGCCGGCGAGCACCGTGGCTCCCACCGCAACCAGCGCCAGGGCGAGCAGGCCGGCCTGAAACTCGAGGTGCGTCCAGGTCGCCGCGTAGCAGCCCAGCATGATCGCGGGCCCGTAGGAGAGGTTCATCCTTCGCAGCACGCCGAAAATCAGCGTGAAGCCGATTGCGAGCAGCGCGTAGGAAGCGCCGATCGCGACGCCGTCCAGCGTGTTTTGCAGCAGGTCTACGAGCACGACGCCCGCCCGCCGCGGCGCGGCGACCCTCCTCGGCGGGGCGGGCTCCCGCTCATTGCCGCGCCGAGCCGAGATAGGCGCGGCTGATCACCTCGTCCTCGGCGAGCGAGCCCGGGTCGCCCGAGAACGTCACCTTGCCCTGTTCGATCAGGTAGAAATGCTGCGCCACCTTGAGCGCCATGTGCGCGTTCTGCTCCACGAGGAAGATCGTCGTGCCGTCGCGGTGCAGCTCCGTGATGATGCGGAAGATCTCCTCGACCACCAGCGGCGCGAGCCCGAGCGAGGGCTCGTCCATGAGCAGCATCTTGGGCCGGCTCATGAGGGCGCGTGCGACCGCCAGCATCTGCTGCTCGCCGCCGGAAAGCGTGCCGGCATTCTGGGAAGCGCGCTCGCGCAGGCGCGGAAAGCGGTGGAACAGCCGCTCGATGTCGGCCTCGATTTCCATGCCGTCGCCGCGCTGGTAGGCGCCGGCGCGCAGGTTTTCCTGCACCGAGAGGTTCGGAAACACCAGCCGGTTCTCGGGAACGAGCGCAATGCCGGCGGCGACAATGGCGTGCGGCGGGCGCGAGGTGATGTCCTTGCCCGCGAACTGAATCGATCCGCTGCGCGGGCGCAGGATTCCCGCGGCGGTGAACATGAGCGTGGTCTTGCCGGCGCCGTTGGGCCCGAGCAGGCAGGTGATCGAACCTTCCTGCACCTCGAGCGATACGCCCCGCAGCGCCTCGATCTTGCCGTAGGCGGTCACCACGTCGCGCACGGCGAGGAGCGCAGCCATCAGGCCTCGCCGCCCAGATAGGCGCTGCGCACGAGGGGGCTCGCCTGGATCTCGGCGGGCGGCCCCTCGGCGATCTTCTGGCCGAAATTGAGGACCGCGATCCGGTCGGCAACGCCCATCACCAGCTCCATCACGTGCTCGATCAGCAGGATGGTCATGCCGTGCTCGCGCAATTTCAGGATGCGCTCGCGCAGCCGGCCGATTTCCTCGCTGTTCATGCCGGCGGCCGGCTCGTCGAGCAGCAGCAGGCGCGGCTTCGCCGCAAGCGCGCGGGCGAGTTCCAGCCGGCGCTGCTCGCCGAACGCGAGATTGGCCGCGAGCTCCTCGCGCTTGTGCGCAAGGCCGCTGAACGCGAGCAATTGCTCGATCTCGTCGCGCGCCGCCGCCTGGCCGCCGAGCCAGCGCGAGGCGAAGCCGCGCCGCGCCCGGTCCTCGGGCGAATTCTGCGCCACCCAGAGGTTCTGCCACACCGTGAGCTGGCCGAAAAGGCGGATGTTCTGGAACGTGCGCGCGATCCCGGCCTGCAGCCGCCGGTGCGTCGGCAGCGGGCCGATGTCCTCGCCGCGGAAGAACACGATCCCGGAACTGGGCGGGAACACGCCCGTGATCAGGTTCACCGTGGTGCTCTTGCCCGAGCCGTTGGGGCCGATCAGGCCCACGATTTCGCGCTCGCCCACGGTGAGATCGAGGCTGCTCACGGCATGCACGCCGCCGAAGGAACGCGAAATGCCCTTCAGGTCAAGCACTGCGATCTCCGCCGAACAGGCGCTTGAGCGATCCGAGCGCCTGCGGGTCGAGAAAGCCGCGCGGGCGCAGGTTCATCGCGAGCACGATCAGAGCGCCGAAGAGCAGGTTGCGCCAGTCGCCGAGGTCGCGCAGCCCCTCGACCAGGAGCGCCTGCACGAACACCACCGCGAGCAGCGTGCCGAAGACGCTCGAAAGGCCGCCCACGATCGGGTAGGCAATGGCGAACGTCGCGACCAGGACGTTGAAGCTCGAATGCTCGATGTGCGTGGTGTAGTGTGCGTACAGCCCGCCGCCGATCCCGGCGATCGCGCCGCCGAC
>CAZXAR010000181.1:0-5317 GCA_964638135.1 uncultured Enterobacteriaceae bacterium
GCGGCTTCGAACGCGCGCGTGTACTCGGGCCCGTAGTTGGGCGGCATGCGCGTGCCGACGAGCAGCACCCGCGCGCCGGCCTTTTGCGCCTCGCCGATCATCGCGCCGAGGTTGTTCTTCATCTCCGCGACCGGCAGGCCGCGCAGACCGTCGTTGCCGCCGAGTTCGAGAATGACGAGCGCGGGCTTGTGCTCGGCGAGGACTTTCGCAAACCGCGACAGGCCGCCGCGCGTGGTCTCGCCCGAGATGCTCGCGTTGACGACGCGATAATCGAGGCGTTCGCGCTTCAGCCGTTCTTCGAGCAGCGCGACCCATCCCCGCCGCCCGGCGATGCCGTAGGCCGAGGCGAGGCTGTCGCCGAATACGAGGATCGTCCCGGAAGCGAGCGCCGCGCCGGGCGCCGCCGCGAAAATCGTCCCGGCGAGGGCGAGCGTCCAGAGCAGTTTCCGAGCGCGCCGCATCGGGCGCATTGTGCGCGAAGTCGCGGCCGGCGTCATCCCGGTTGACCGTCCGCGGCGCGCCCTGTATCCTCTGTCATACAGCGTTATACAGAAGGACATCGCATGCTCGCACTGCGCCTGGAGAAGGAACTCGACGCGAAGCTCGGCGCGCTCGCCCGCCTGAAGCGGCGCAACAAGAGCGAGCTGGTGCGCGAGGCCATTCAGCGCCTGCTCGAGGACGAAGAGGACCTCGAGCTGGCCGAGCGCGCTCTCGCGAAAACGCGTTCGGCCAAGCCGCTCCGGCAGCTGAGGAAAGAGCTTGGCCTGGACGGTTGAGGTTTCGGCGTTTGCGGAGCGTCAGCTCAGGAAGCTCGACCCGCCCGTCCGGCGGCGGATCCTGGATTACCTCGACGACCGCATCGAGGGCTGCAAGAACCCGCGCCATTTCGGCGAACCGCTGAAGGGCGGACGGCCCGGGTTCTGGCGCTACCGGGTGGGGGATTACCGGATCGTTTGCCTGATCCGGGATGACAGGCTGACGGTTCTGGCGCTTGCCGTCGGGCACCGCCGCGAGGTCTACCGCCGTTGATGGATACCCAACGCACGATGGTCGACGGGGGCGCGATTCTGCAGGCGCGCGGCATCGGCAAGACGGTAAAAAGCGGTGCGGACGACCTCGTCATTCTGCGCGAAATCGGGCTCGACGTCGTGGCGGGCGAGGCGGTGGCGATCGTCGGCGCCTCGGGCTCCGGGAAATCGACGCTGCTCGCGATCCTCGCCGGTCTCGATACGCCAACGGCGGGAAGCGTACGCCTCGACGGCACCGATCTCTTCGCGCTCGATGAGGATGCGCGCGCCGAACTGCGCGGCCGCGCGGTCGGATTCGTGTTCCAGTCGTTCCAGCTCCTCCCTGCGCTCACCGCGCTCGAAAACGTGATGCTGCCGCTCGAACTCGCGGGGCGCGCGGAGGCCGAGCGCGAGGCGCGCGCGATGCTCTCCCGCGTGTCGCTCGGCGAGCGCCTCGGCCATTACCCGAAGCATCTTTCGGGCGGGGAGCAGCAGCGCGTCGCGCTTGCGCGCGCATTCGTCATGCGACCCAAGCTGCTGCTCGCCGATGAGCCGACCGGGAGCCTCGACACCGAGGCGGGCGAAGCGATCATCGAGCTGATCTTCGAGCTGAACCGCGGTTTCGGCACCACGCTCGTCATGGTGACGCACGACGAGCACCTGGCCCAGCGCTGCGCCCGCATCGTGCGGCTTGCCGGCGGCAGGATCGCGGCATGAACCTGCGCCAGCCGCTCGCGATGCTGGCGCGCGACTGGCGCGCGGGCGAGCTGCGCGTGCTCGCGATTGCGCTCGTGGTCGCCGTGGCGAGCGTCACGAGCGTCGCGTTCTTCGCCGACCGGGTGAGCCGGGCGCTGGTGCGCGACGCGCATCAGCTCCTGGGCGCTGATCTCGTGCTGGTGTCGGACCACGCCTGGCAGCCGGGAATCGCGGACGAGATCGCGCGCCGGGGGCTCGCGCGCGCCGAGGCGCTCACCTTCATCAGCATGGCGATGGCGGGCGAGGGCGATGCGGCGCGCGGGCAACTCGCCGGCGTCAAGGCGGTCACGGAGAACTATCCGCTGCGCGGGCGGCTGCGCATCGCGCCGGCGCCGAACGAGCCCGACGCGCCCGCGGAGAAGGGGCCCGCGCGCGGCACGGTATGGATCGAGGAGCGGCTGGTGACCGCGCTCGAAGCGCCTGTCGGCACGCGCCTGCGCCTCGGGGCGAGCACCTTCGAGGTCGCGGCGGTGATCACGCTCGAACCCGAGCGCGGCGCCAATTTCTTCAATATCGCGCCGCGCCTTGTGATGAGCCTCGCCGATGTGCCGGCGACGAGCCTGGTGCAGACCGGAAGCCGCGTCTGGTATTACCTGTACGCCGCCGGCGAGCGCGAAGCGGTGAGCGGACTCGAGGGCTGGGCGAGGCAGCGCATGGACCGCGGCCAGCGCGTGGACAATCTCGAAAGCGGCCGGCCGGAAGTGCGCGCCGCGATCGAGCGGGCGCAGCGTTTCCTCGGCCTCACCGCGCTCCTTGCCGCGATCCTCGCCGGCGTGGCGATTGCGCTCGGCACGCGCCGCTTCGTCGAGCGCCACCTGGACGGCTGCGCGGTGATGCGCTGTCTCGGCGCGACGCAGCGCCAGCTTCTCGCACTCCACGGCGCCGAGTTCCTGCTGCTCGGCGCCGCGGCGAGCGCGGCCGGCTGCGTGGCCGGAATCGCGGCGCAGTTCGCGATCGCGCAAGCGCTCGCCGAACTCCTGCGCGGCGGTCTGCCGCCGCCTTCCGCGCTTCCCGCGGTGCAGGGGTTCCTGGTCGGTCTCGTGCTGCTGCTTGGTTTCGCGCTGCCGCCCCTGGTGCAGTTGAAGAACGTTCCGGCGGTGCGCGTCATCCGGCGCGAGTCGGGCGCCCCCAGGGGCGGGGCGATCGCCGCGTACGCGGCAGGACTCGCAACACTCGCCGGACTTCTCGTCTGGCAGGCGGGCGACGTGCGCCTGGGCGCCTTCGTCGTCGGTGGATTCCTCGCCGCGGTGGTCGGTTTCGCCGCCGTGGCGTGGGTCGCGCTTCGCCTCGTCGCGAGCGCGCCGCTCGCGCGGCGCCTGAGCGCCGGCAGCGTGGCGCTGCGCTACGGCCTTGCCAATTTGCGGCGCCATTCGCGCGGTAACGCGATCCAGGTTGCAAGCCTCGCGCTCGGCCTCACCGCGATTCTGCTCCTCACCTTCACCCGCAACGACCTGGTGAACGCCTGGCGCCGCAGCGCGCCGCCCGATGCACCGAACCGGTTTCTGCTCGGCGTGCAGCCCGAGCAGCTTGCGCCCGTGAAGCAGTTCTTCGCCGCGCAGCGCATCGAGGTGCCCGACCTGTATCCAATGGTGCGCGGCCGGCTCACTGCGGTGAACGGGCGCAAGGTGTCGGAGAACGATTACGGCGAGGAGCGCGCGCGGCGGCTGGTGGAGCGCGAGTTCAACCTTTCGTTCGCCGAGGAGCCGCCGGCGCACAACAGCGTGAGCGCGGGCCGCTGGTTCGCAGCCGATGCGCGCGAACTGTCGGTCGAGGAGGGCATCGCGCGCACGCTCGGCTGGACGCTCGGCGACGAACTCACCTTCAGCGTGGGCGCGCAATCGTTCAGCGCGCGCGTCAGCTCGATGCGCACGCTGCGCTGGGACTCGATGAAGGTGAATTTCTTCGTCATCACGCCGCCGCGGCTGCTGGACGGGTTTCCGGCGAGCTACATCAGCGCGTTCCGGCTCGAGCCGGGCCGCGAGCGGCTGATGAACGAGCTGACGGCGCGCTTTCCCAACCTCACCGTGGTCGACGTGGGGGCTGCCGTGCGGCAGGCGCAGAGCGTGATCGACCAGGTGGTCACCGCAGTGCAGTTCGTGTTCGTCTTTGCGCTGGGTGCCGGACTGCTCGTTCTTTATTCCGCGCTTGTTGCGACCGAGGACGAGCGCCGGCGCGAAGCCGCGGTGATGCGGGTGCACGGCGCATCGCGCGCCCAGGTGACCGGAAGCCAGCGCACCGAGTTTCTCGCCATGGGGCTGCTGGCCGGGATGCTCGCCGCGTTGGGCGCGGCCCTGATCGGACAGCTCCTCGCGCGGCGGGTGTTCGAGCTCGACCTGCCGCCAAGCCCGGAACTGTGGGTGGTGGGGCCGCTCGCGGGCCTTGCGCTTCTATCGCTCAACGCATGGATCTCGGCGCGCAAGGTGCTGCGCTCCTCGCCCGCGCTTACTCTGCGGGACACAGCCTGAAGCGCGTGCACCGGAACTGAGCGCCGGTTCGCCCGCGCGCCCTGCCTTGGTGCGCACGCGCACCGCTCGTTTTCTCCGCAACTATCTGATTCTGAAGCGAGTCCGCACTGGCACGGATGGTGCTATGCATGACACCGGATCAACTTAATTCCCGGAGACCCTGTCATGCGCAAACCCATTCTTTCGCTCGGCCTTGCCGCACTGCTCGCCACGCCAACCCTCGCCGCCGCGCAGGCGGCCGCGCAATCGCCGCACAGTTTGGCGGGCAACGTCGGTCTGTTCAGCAGCTACCGGTTCCGCGGTATCGACCAGACCTTCGGCAAGCCGGCGCTTCAGGGTGGCATCGACTACAGCCACGCGAGCGGCCTTTACCTCGGCAACTGGAACTCGAACGTCAACGAGGGCGCGGGCTTTCCGGCGGGCAACCTCGAAATGGACTTCTACGGCGGCTGGAAGGGTTCCTGGGGCGATTTCGGCATGGATATCGGGGCGATCTACTACTACTACCCCGGCACCGACGCGAGCACCGCCGCGGGAACGAACTTCGTCAACCCGCGCGACGCCACCAGGATCCACACCGGCAAGGTGGACAACAAGGAAATCTACATTGGCGGCTCCTGGAAGTTCATCTCGCTGAAGTATTCGCACTCGACCGACGACTACTTCTCGCTTCCCGGCACCAAGGGTTCCAACTACTGGGACCTGTCCGGCACCTACGACCTCGGCGACGGCTGGGGCGTGACTGCCCATGTCGGTCGCCTGAAGCTCAAGGGCTGGAGCGTCGGCACCGACGCCACCGACGGCGACTACACCGACTGGAAGATCGGCGTCAGCAAGGACGTGGGCGGCTGGGTGTTCGGCGCAGCGTACATCGATACGAACGCCAAGGGCAGCTGCAACGTGGCCAACCCGGGCTTTTACTGCTTCCCCAACCAGCTCCCGAACGGCGGTCTGGGCACCGGCACCGCCTCGTTCAAGGACGCGGGGCGCGGCATCCTGGTGCTGTCCGTGACCAAGACATTCTGAGGGCGCCATGAAACTCGTCACCGCCATCATCAAGCCGTTCAAGCTCGACGAGGTGCGCGAAGC
>CAZXAR010000182.1:0-5265 GCA_964638135.1 uncultured Enterobacteriaceae bacterium
CTGCGCCCCGACACCTTTGCGCTCGGCTCCTGCAACGGCTGCCAGATGATGGCGGCGCTCAAGGAGATCATCCCGGGTGCGGCGCACTGGCCCGTGTTCGTGCGTAACCGCTCGGAGCAGTTCGAGGCGCGCTTCGTGCTGGTGGAAATCCCGCCCAATCCTTCGATCCTCTTCGCGGGCATGGCCGGAAGCCGGATGCCGATCGCCACGGCGCACGGCGAAGGGCGCGCGGAGTTCGCCCGTCCGGAGGACGCCGAACGCTCAGCGCCGCTCGTCTGCATGCGTTTCGTGGACCATCGCGGGCGGCCGGCCGAACGCTATCCGCTCAATCCGAACGGCTCGCCGAAAGGCCTCACCGGTCTCACGACGCCGGACGGGCGATTCACGATCGTGATGCCGCACCCGGAACGCGTGTTCCGGTCGGTGCAGATGTCCTGGACGCCCGAGGGCGCGCCCGCGGATTCGCCGTGGATGCGGATCTTCCGTAACGCCCGGGTCTGGGTCGGCTGACCGCAACCCGGCGCGCGCGACGCGGCGGCGGATCCGCCGCCCCGCTCAATTTCCCTTGCCGGCCGATCTGCCCTGCGCGCCGCCCGCCTGGCCTGCCGGCGTGCCCGCTCCGCTGACGACGCCTCGTCCATAGGCGTTGCCGTGACCCGCGCCGGCCGCGGTTCCGGCTCCGGTCACGATGCCTCTTCCGTACGCGCGGCCTTGCCCCTGTGCGGCAGGCGCACCTGCGCCCGTGACCACTCCCCGGCCATGGGCGTTGCCTTGCCCCGCGTCGCTCGCCGCCTGGGTGCCCGCCGTCGAGCCGCCTGTCGGTTGCGCGGCGATCCGCGTGTTGGCCGATTTCATGCCGCTCACCACCGGGCCGAGCTTGGTTCCCATCGACTGCGCGATCTGTCCCCACCCCATGCCTTGCGCGCGCAGCGTGAGCACACCGGTGAGCGTCGTCGTCTGGCCGTTGGCACCGGTCACGGTTCCGCCGACCAGCGCCGCCTGGATCTGCTGCGCCGTCGGGTCGGTCACGCCCAGGGCGGCGAGCTGCTGTTTCGCCAGCGCAAGCGACGTGTACACGTTGCCGTACCCCATTTGTCCGGTGGGCGGCGTGAACGTGGTCGACGTGGTTGCGCCCTGCGCATCGGTGGATGTCAGCGTGATCGCGCTGCCGCTCCGGAGGCCGCTCACGAGCGAGTCGGCATTCGCTGTCGAACCGGCGAACGCGCTGAAATCGGAACTGATCCGCCCGGAAACCGTGGCCGAACCGCGCGTCGTCGCGAGCGAATCCATCTGCTGCGTCTGCGTGTCGAGCGCCTGCGCGTCGCCTCCGGTCTGCGCGGCCGCGGAAGCCGCAACGAGCGCGCCCGCGCAGAGCAGGATCGTTGCGGTTCTATAAAGGGAGCGGCTCATGATGCGCCTCCGTCAAGTTCCGCCCAGCGCCTTCTCCGTCTGGAGAATGATCTCGGTGCCGGTCGCGGCATCCATGATAACTCCGCTGCGCGCGCTCGAGCGTATCCGTGTCGTCTTGGAGCTCAACGCCTCGAGCTCGATCTCGATGTCCCGGTCGGCCGCGCGCGCCTTGATCCGCTCTCCGTTTTCGATCTTTTCGGTCGAGCCGATCCTGATGTCCATGTGATCGAGCGCTTTTTTGACCGCGGTGCGGACCCGGGGCAGCGGCGCCGAGAACGTCCGGTACGCGATCCCGCCAAGCGTGTGCTGCACGCCGGCGGCCGTGCCGACGCCGAACACGGTCAGCGAGACCGGGTCGCATGCGGCGAGCGCGAGACTGAAGGCAGCCGCAGCCAGCAGTCGAAAAACGAAACCGTTGCGCGTCATCTTGCGGCGCAATTGTAGACCTTCCCGCAAAGGCGGCCGCCTCGTCCCTATATACTTCGCAGCGATGCACAAGAACGTCGCGCAACGGCTGCGCCGGATCGCGTGGATCCTGGCGCTTGCCGGCGCCGGATGCGCGCAACCTCCGGAGCGCCCGGTCGATCCGGGCGAGCGGTTCGCGTTTCGCACCGCCCGAACCCCGTATTCGGCCGCAATCTGCATCGGCCGCAACGCCAAGGGCTATGGCGGAATCTCCGCCGAGGAGCGCCTGCTGGGAGAATCCTCGATGGAGGTGATCGTGCGCACGGTGGGCGGCGCCGGCGGTACGCTCGCGGTCGCCCAAGTGGTCCGGGAAGGCGTTTTTGCCAGCGTGTCCATCCTCGTCACCCGCCTGATTTCGTCGGACCGGGCAGGTTTTGCGCGCTCATTGATGGCCGGCTGCTGACTTTCGCGTGCGGGCGCTTGCGCGGGAGCCCGTTCCTGGTGCATCGTGCGCCTTTGGCCACCGTGCCGGCCATCGATCCCATGCCGAGCGACGCAGACCCCCTGCTTGCGGCCTTGTCCGAGAATCGCGAGCTCAAGAGCACGATCGCGGCGCTGCGGACCGAACTGGAGCACGCGCGCGAGGGCCTGGAGCTCGCGCGGGAGCACGCGCTCGCCGCAGTCCATGGGGAGCTTGCGCTGCTCAAGCATGCTGCAGCGGCACTGCGAAAGGAACTCGAACAGGCGCGCGCGCTGCGCGAGGAAGCGGTCGCGGACGCCCAAACGGCGACGCAAAACGAGATGCGCCAGCTGAAGGCGACGGTGAACGCGCTGCGCGCGGCGCTCGAGGAGGCGCGCAACGAGGCGGAACCGCGCGTGCAGGAGGCCGTGGCGCTGTCCAGGCGGGAAGTCGCGCAGCTGCGGACCACGAGCGCGGCGCTGCGCGAAGAGCTGGAACGGGCGCGGATCACGCACGAGGAATCGGTCACGGCGCTGCACAAGCAGTATCGTGCCGAGATCGCGCAGTTGCAGGCGATCGCGCGCGAGCTGCGCGCCCGCCTGGGGACCGGTGTCGCCGAGACGCGAGGTGCCGAATGAGCGTGGAACTGGGCAAGCCGGAGAGCGTTCCGTCGCAGGCCAATGTTGCGGAGTTCCAGGGCAGGGCGGGCGAGTCCAAGCGCAAGGGCAACGAAGGCCGCCGGCTGCGGATTGCCGAACTGCTGCTGCGCGTTACGCGGCGGATGGCGATCTGCGAGTCGCTGGACGATGTCCTGCATACGCTGGTCGAGCTCACGGCGCACGAGCTGGACGCGGAGCGCGGGTCGCTTTTCCTCAACGACGCAGGCACCGGGGAGTTGTACGCGCGCGTCGCGCAGGGGCGGATCAAGCGCGAAATCCGGCTGCTCAACAACGCCGGGATCGCCGGCCACGTGTTCACGAGCGGTGCGCCTCTTCTCGTGCACGACGCCTACGCCGATCCGCGGTTCAACCGCGCCATCGACGAGCAGACGGGGTATGCGACGCGCAACATCGCCTGCGTCCCGGTCAAGACCGCGAACGGCGAAGTCCTCGGCGTGCTGGAGGTCCTCAACAAGAAGAAGGGCAATTTCTCCCGGCGCGATCTCGAGGTGCTCGAAGCGATGGTCAGCCAGGGCGTTCTCGCCCTGGGAAGCGCCCAGCTCATCGAGCGGATGCGGGAGATCCGCGAGCAGGAGCGGGAGTTCGTGCGCGTGGTGTCCGAGGTGAGCGCCGAGATCAAACTGGGCGTGCTCCTCAGGCGGGTCATGGGCGAGGCGACGCACATGCTCAACGCCGAGCGCTCGACGCTGTTCCTCAGCGACGAGAAGACCGGGGAGCTGTGGTCCGAGGTGGGCGAGGGACTGGAATCGATGCAGATCCGGCTGCCGAACCACGTCGGCATCGCGGGCGCGGTGTTCACCAGCGGCAAGTCGATCAACATCCCGCACGCCTACGCCGACCTGCGCTTCAGCCCGAGCTTCGACGTGCAGACCGGGTTTTTCACCCGCTCGATCCTGTGCGTGCCGATCGTCAACAAGAACGGCAAGACCATCGGCGTGACCCAGGTGCTGAACAAGCACGGCGGCCCGTTCACCACCGAGGACGAGTCGCGCCTGCGCGCGTTCACGGCGCAGATCTCGATCGCGCTGGAGAACGCGAAGCTCTTCGCCGACGTGCAGAACATGAAGAACTACAACGATGCCGTGCTCGAATCGATGTCGAACGGCGTGCTCACGCTGGACGAATCCGGCAAGATCGTCACCTGCAACATGCCGGGCCTGCGGATCCTGCGCATGCGCGGCGACCGCGTGGTGAACCGCATGGCGGCGGATTTCTTCGCCGGGGAAAACGCCGTGGTGCTGGAAAAGCTCAAGCGCGTCGAGGACACCGGCAAGGCGGAAGTCACCATGGACATGGAAATGGCGGTGTACGGCGGCCGCATCTCGACCAACCTCACGGTGCTGCCGCTCGTGAACACGGACAAGAAGCGCATCGGCTCGATGGTGCTGTTCGAGGACATCAGCAACGAAAAGCGCCTCAAGTCGACGATGTCGCGCTACATGGACCCGGGCATCGCCGACCAGCTGCTCGCGAGCGGCGCGGAGGCGCTCGGCGGCCAGAACACCGAGGCGACGGTGCTCTTCTCCGACATCCGCAGCTTCACCACGATCAGCGAGCAGCTCGGCCCGCAGGGTACGGTGGGACTGCTGAACGACTACTTCACGCTGATGGTGGATTGCATCCAGCGCGAAGGCGGCATGCTCGACAAGTTCATCGGCGACGCGATCATGGCCGGGTTCGGTGTCCCGGTGCCGCGCGAGGACGACGTCGACCGCGCGGTGCGCGCGGCGACCGCCATGATGCGCGAACTGCGGCAATGGAACGAGGAACGCCTCGCCGAGGGCCGGCCGCCGGTCGACATCGGAATCGGCCTCAACACCGACACGATCGTGTCCGGCAACATCGGCTCGCGCAAGCGCATGGACTACACCATGATCGGCGACGGGGTGAACCTCGCCTCGCGCCTGGAGTCGGCCTGCAAGCAGTACGGGGCCCACATCCTGGTGAGCGAATTCACCTGGAAGAAGCTGCGCGGCACCTACCGCGGCCGCGAGCTCGACCGGATCGTGGTGAAGGGAAAGACGCAGCCGGTCGCGATCTACGAAATCCTCGATTACCACACCGATCAGAGCTACCCGAACCTGAGCGACGCGACCGGGTATTTCCGCGACGCGCTCGCGAAATACCGCAAGCGCGATTTCGCCGGCGCGAGCCAACTGTTCGGCAAGGTGCTCGCGATCAACCCGGCGGACGAGGCGGCGAAGCTCTACAGCGGGCGCTGCGCCCACCTCGCCCAGAACCCGCCGCCCGCGGACTGGGCCGGAGTGTGGATCATGGAAAGCAAGTAGGCCGCCGCGGGGGGCGGAACTC
>CAZXAR010000183.1:0-5262 GCA_964638135.1 uncultured Enterobacteriaceae bacterium
GAGTTCGAACAACGAAACGAGAAATCCGGTATCGGCGATGACCGGACTCACCGGGCCTTGCCCCTGAAGCGTTCCCGGAGGAGGCGTTTGCTGTTGAGGGCGATGTCGCGCTTCGGCGTACCCTTGCGCTCGAAGAACTCGCGGCCCAGGTCATAGGGCGACGGCTTGCGCGCCCCTTCCTCCAGCATCCGATCGAGCGCACGTTTGACCGCCTCGCTCTTCGTCACCTTGTGCGACAGGCAGTACTCGGCGAGCTTCTGCTCGACGCGGGGCGGAAGGCGGACGGAGATCGGCATTGGGGGATGTAGGACAGACAATTAGAAATTGTATTACAAATCGCGTTCGGTCACCACCGGCGGCTGCGGCCGCTCGTTGACGGTGAGGCAAAAGACGTCCGGCCGCGCGTAGTGGCCGACCACGTCGAAGTCGTACTTGCCGCGCGCGATTTCCGCCGGGTCGATCTGCGCCGTTAGGATGCATTCGCCGTCGTAGTTCGGGCCGGCGAGGATCTCGCCCAAGGGGCTCACGATGCAGCTTCCGCCTTCCGAAAGGACCGTCGCCGGGTCGTCGCCCTGGATCGCGCGGTAGTCGGCCGGAAAGTCGCCGCGGCGCGTGAACTGGTTGCACGAGAAGACAAAGCAGCGGCCTTCGAGCGCGACATGCTGCATGGTGGGGACCCAGGTCTTGCGGCCATCGGCGGTCGGCGCGCACCAGAGCTGGATGTTCTTCGCGTACATCGCGGTGCGCAGGAGCGGCATGTAATTCTCCCAGCAGATCACCGCGCCGAGGCGCCCCAGCGGCGTCTCGAACACCGGAAGCGTAGAGCCGTCGCCGAAGCCCCACACCAGGCGCTCCATCGCGGTCGGCATCAGCTTGCGGTGCTTGCCGAGATAGCTTCCGTCGGCGGCGAAGAAGAGCACCGTGCAGTAGAGGGTACCGATCTCGCGCTCGATCACGCCTGCGACGAGCCAGATGCGGTTCTCGCGCGCGACACGGGCGAGGGAGTCCACTGCCGGCCCCGGCACATCGACCGCCGAATCGAAATAGCGCCGGAAATCCTCGCGCCCCTCGCGCGTTCGCATCCCGACGCGGGCGCCGAAATCGAGCCCCTTCGGGTAGGCCGAAACGAACGCCTCGGGGAATACGACGAGCTTTGCCCCGCGGCGGGCCGCGTCGGCGGCAAGGTCGCGCAGTTTCTCCAGCGTTCGCTCGCGCTCGAATGGAACTGGTGCCGCCTGCACTACCGCGGCGGTGAACATCTCGGCCATGGCCTTCTCCTTGCGGTTTTCCTCCGCCAAGGTAGCCGGACCGGGCCGGGCTGTGAAGTCGCGCCGATCAACTTTTCTTCGCCCGCGGCGCACGTTACACTCGCGGTTGCTGCGGGAGAGCGCGGCCGAGCGCCGCCACCGAAGGCGTAATCTCCCATGATCGCTCAGGTCCAAACACCGCAGCCGAAGAACGCCGAACTGGAGAGCGGCGGGCCGGGGCATCCGGCCCGCACACCGAAGGGGCAACACGGGGCGCAGTCCCGTGGAAACTCTCAGGTCTAGAGGACAGGGGGAGCGGCACCGAGCGCGAAAAGCGCCCGCTGCGACCGCTCGACGATGCGAGAACCTGTCCTGACCGAAGCCGCGCTCCTGCACACGCCGCTGCATGCATTGCACCTCGAGCTGGGCGCGCGCATGGTGCCTTTTGCCGGTTACGCGATGCCGGTGCAGTTTCCTGCGGGGATCCTCGCCGAGCATCGCCACACGCGGACGCAAGCGAGCCTGTTCGACGTCTCGCACATGGGACAGGCGCAGCTGCGCGGCGCGGGCGCGGCGGCGGCGCTCGAGTCGCTCGTTCCGGCCGACGTCGCCGGCCTTGGGCTCGGCCGCCAGCGCTACACGTTTTTCACCAATGACGCCGGCGGGATCCTCGACGATCTGATGGTCGCGAATCCGGGCGAGCGCCTCTTCCTGGTGGTGAACGCGGCACGCAAGGCGCACGACTTTGCGTTGCTCAAGCAGCGCTGCGACATGGAAGTGCTTGCCGACCGGGCGCTGCTCGCGCTGCAGGGGCCGGCGGCAGCCAGTGTCATGGCGCGGCTTGCCCCGGATGCGGCGGCGCTTGCATTCCTTTCGCTCGCGGAAGTCGCGATCGAAGGAATACCATGCCTTGTCTCGCGCTCGGGATATACGGGCGAAGACGGATTCGAGATTTCGGTCGCCGCTGGGCGCGCCGAAGAGCTTGCGCGCGCGCTGCTTGCGCAGGGCGAAGTGCGTCCCGCTGGGCTCGGGGCGCGCGATTCGCTGCGGCTCGAAGCCGGGCTCTGCCTGTACGGGCACGACATCGACGAAACCACGACGCCGGTCGAAGCCGGGCTCGGCTGGGCAATCCCGAGCGTTCGGCGGCGCGGAGGCGCGCGGGCGGGCGGCTTTCCCGGCGCCGCCGTGATTCTCGATCAGCTCGAGCGCGGCGCGGCGCGAAAGCGCGTCGGCATCCTGCCCGAAGGGCGCGCGCCGCTCCGCGAAGGCACGACGCTCGAGGATTCCGCCGGCGGCATCGCCGGCACGCTCACGAGCGGCGGGTTCGGCGCAACGCTCGACCAACCGGTCGCGATGGGCTATGTGCGCGCCGATTGCGCCGCACCGGGCAGCGTACTCCGCGCGATGGTGCGCGGTAAGCCGCGCGCCTGCCGCGTCACCACTCTTCCTTTCGTTCCACACCGCTATCACCGGGGACCCCGACCATGAGCACGATCCGCATGACCGAAGACCACGAATGGATCCGCATCGACGCCGACGGCTCCGGCACGGTGGGCATCACGCACTACGCGCAGGAGCAGTTGGGCGACATCGTGTTCGTCGAGTTGCCGGAAATCGGCCGCAGGCTGAGGAAGGGCGAAGACGCCGCGGTGATCGAATCGGTCAAGGCCGCGGCCGAGTGCAGGGCGCCCGTCTCGGGCACGGTGACCGAAGTGAACGCAGCGCTCGCCGACGAGCCGGGAACGGTGAACCGGGACCCGACCGGGGCAGGCTGGTTCTTCAAGCTCAAGCTCGACGATCCGAAGGAGCTCGATGCCTTGATGGACGAGGCGGCCTACGGATCGAAGCTCGCCAAGTGATGCGCGGGAAGCGACGATGAATGCACCCCACACGTTTGCGCGACGGCACATCGGGCCGGGCGAAGCGGAGCGGCGCGCGATGCTCGATGCGCTCGGGCTGCCAAGCCTCGGCGAACTGGTTGCGCGCGCCGTGCCCGAAGCGATCCGCCGCGAGCGGCCGCTCGATTTGCCGCCTGCCCGCAGCGAAGCCGAGGCGCTCGCCGCGCTACGAGAGATCGCGGGACAAAACCGTGTCCTGCGCTCGTTCATCGGCATTGGGTATTCGAATTGCCACACGCCGTCGGTGATTCTGCGCAACGTGCTCGAAAACCCGGCCTGGTACACGGCCTACACGCCGTACCAGCCGGAGATCTCGCAGGGAAGACTCGAGGCGCTGCTCGTCTTCCAAACGATGGTGAGCGATCTCACCGGGCTGGAGTTCGCCAACGCCTCGATGCTCGACGAGTCCACCGCGGCGGCCGAGGCGATGGCGCTCGCGGCGCGCGTGACGAAATCGAGGAGCACGCGCTTTTTCGTCGATGCGCAATGCCATCCGCAGACGATCGAAGTCGTTCGCACGCGCGCGGCGGCGGCAGGCATCGAAGTCGTCGTCGGCGATGCAACGCGCGGGCTCGCGGGCGCCGACGTTTTCGGCGTGCTGCTGCAATACCCGGGTACGCAGGGCGAGATCCGCGACCTGCGCGGACCGATCGCCGAGGCGAAGCGCGGCGGCGCCATCGTCGCGGTCGCCTGCGATCTGCTCGCGCTCTGCCTGCTCGTTCCGCCGGGCGAGATGGGCGCGGACATCGCCGTGGGATCGGCGCAGCGTTTCGGTGTGCCGCCCGGCTTCGGCGGACCGCACGCGGGGTTCCTCGCCACGCGCGACGCGCACAAGCGCATGATGCCAGGGCGGCTCGTCGGCGTGACGTTGGATGCGTCGGGCGCCACTGCTTATCGGCTCGCGCTGCAGACGCGCGAGCAGCACATCCGGCGCGAGAAGGCGACAAGCAACATCTGCACGGCGCAGGTGCTGCTTGCGGTGATCGCGGCGATGTACGCGGTCTACCACGGACCGGAGGGACTTGCCGCGATCGCGCGCCGTGTGCACCGCCTGACCGCGGTGCTGGCGGCCGGCCTGGAGCGCTCGGAGCTCGAATTTCCGGTGTCGGGATTCTTCGACACGATCGCGGTCTACACCGGCGATCGCACCCAAGCCGTGCTTGGCGCGGCGCGCGCGCGCGGCTACAACCTGCGCGAGGCGGACGCGGCGACGATCGGCATTTCGCTCGACGAGACGGCGACCCGCGAGGACGTCGAGGCGTTGTGGCAGGCTTTCGGCTGCAGGCCGAATTTCGAGGACCTGGAGTCCGTGCCTGACCGCCTGCCCGCAGCGCTGGTTCGTTCGTCAGCCTACCTGACCCATCCGGTATTTCACAGCCACCGCTCGGAAACGCAGATGCTGCGCTACCTGCGAAGCCTCGCCGACAAGGACATCGCGCTCGATCGCGCCATGATTCCGCTCGGCTCCTGCACCATGAAGCTCAACGCGGCGACCGAGATGCTGCCGATCACGTGGGATGGATTTGCCGCGATTCATCCGTTCGTGCCGGAAGAACAGGCGCAAGGCTACCGGCGGCTGATCGGCGAGCTTGAAGCGTGGCTCGCCGGGATCACCGGCTACGACGCGGTCTCGGTGCAGCCGAACGCCGGCTCGCAGGGCGAATTCGCCGGGCTGCTCGCGATCCGCGCCTATCACGCATCGCGCGGCGAGGGCCGGCGCGACGTGTGCCTTATTCCGGGCTCGGCGCACGGCACCAATCCGGCATCGGCGCACATGGCGGGAATGCGCGTCGTCGAGGTAAGCTGCGACGCGCAGGGCAACGTCGATGTCGCCGACCTCGAGCGAAAAGCGGCAGCGCACGGGCAGAGCCTGGCCACGCTCATGGTCACCTATCCCTCGACGCACGGCGTGTTCGAAGCGCGCATCCGGGAAATCTGCGACATCGTGCACCGGCACGGCGGGCAGGTTTATCTCGACGGGGCGAACCTCAACGCGCTCGTGGGGCTTGCCGCGCCCGGGGCGTTCGGCGCCGACGTTTCGCACCTGAACCTGCACAAGACGTTCTGCATCCCGCACGGCGGCGGCGGGCCCGGTGTGGGACCGATCGCGGTGCGCG
>CAZXAR010000184.1:0-5172 GCA_964638135.1 uncultured Enterobacteriaceae bacterium
CTGGCGGAGAGAGTGGGATTCGAACCCACGATACGGATTTTGTCCGTATAACGCCTTAGCAGGGCGCCCCCTTCGGCCTCTCGGGCATCTCTCCGTGCCGGCATGCTGGCGCGAATGCGCCAGCAGGTCAAATCAGCAGCGGCGCAGTTTACTCCTGGTCGAGTTCGAACGCCCGGTGCAGGACGCGCACCGCAAGCTCGGTGTACTTCTCGTCGATCACGACCGTGATCTTGATCTCGGAAGTCGAGATCATCTGGATGTTGATGCCCTCCTCGGCGAGCGTGCGGAACATGCGGGCTGCGATCCCGGCATGCGAACGCATGCCCATGCCGACGATCGAGACCTTGGCGATGCGGTCTTCGCCCGTGACTTCGCGGCACTGGATGTGCGGCTGCACCTGCTCCCGCAGGATCTTCGTCGCCCTGGGCAGATCGCCGCGCGCGACGGTGAACGAGAGGTCGGTCATGCCGTCGTGGCTCACGTTCTGCACGATCACGTCCACGTTGATCCCCGCGTCGGCGATCGGTCCGAGAATCGCGTACGCGATCCCCGGCTTGTCGGGCACGCTGCGCACCGTGATTTTCGCCTCGTCGCCCTGTGCCGCGACCCCTGAAATAGCTGCTCGTTCCATTGCCATGTGCGGATCTTCCTCGAACGTGACCAGCGTACCCGATTGCGCCTCGTCTTCGACCGCGATGGCCGGATCGGTGAGGCTCGAGAGCACGCGCGTCGGTACCCTGTATTTGCCGGCGAATTCCACCGAACGGATCTGCAGCACTTTCGATCCCGCGCCGGCCATCTCCAGCATTTCCTCGAAGGTGATCGTGCGCAGGCGCCGTGCTTCGGGAACGATGCGCGGATCGGCGGTGTAGACGCCGTCCACGTCGGTGAAGATCTGGCACTCGTCGGCGCGCAGGGCGGCGGCAAGCGCCACCGCGGACGTGTCCGAACCGCCGCGCCCGAGCGTGGTGATGTTTCCGTCGGCGTCCACCGCCTGATAACCGGCAATCACCGCGACGCTTCCCTCGCCGAGGTCCTTGCGGACGCCCTCCACGTCGATCGAGACGATGCGCGCCCGCGTGAACGCGGAATCCGATTGCACTTTCACCTGCCAGCCGGCGTAGCTCTTCGCCCTGACGCCCAGCTCCAAGAGCGCCATCGCGAGCAGGCCGATCGTCACCTGCTCGCCGGTCGAGGCGACGACGTCCAATTCGCGCGGATCCGGATGCGGCTGGATTTCCTTCGCCAGCCCGATCAGGCGGTTCGTTTCCCCCGCCATGGCGGAGGGAACGACGACGACATCGTGCCCCGCGGCCTTCCACTTCGCGACTCTGCGCGCGACGTTGCGGATGCGCTCGACCGAGCCGACCGACGTGCCGCCGAATTTCTGGACGATAAGACCCATGGAAGGGCGCGAAAAAGCGCGGATTCTACCGGATTACCTTTGCGGATTCGAGACTTACGGCGTGCCTGGCGGAAGGGGTGGGATTCGAACCCACGAGGGCTTGCGCCCTGCCGGTTTTCAAGACCGGTGCATTAGACCACTCTGCCACCCTTCCCACGCCGCCGCCCTTCCCGATCGCTGCAGGCTTGAAAATCCTCTTTCGCGCCCGCATTTTAGCCGCGCCCTGCGAATTGAAACTTCAAGGCGATCTGATAGTCTTACGCAAGCGAGGGGCCGGCGGGCCCCGATAACCGGAGGAAATGGATGCAACCCGAACTGCAACCGATTCGAACCAATGACCGCGGCGTGGGCCGGATTGTCCTTGGCAGGGCGATCAGCGCGGAAGCGCAGAAGGTTCTGCGCAACACGTACCTGCTGCTCGCGCTCACCATGGCGCCGACGATCGGCGGCGCCTACCTCGGCATGGCGAGCGGCGGAATCATCCTGCAGCACCCAATCATCAGCACCTTCGTCATGCTCGGCGTGGTGATCGGCCTGCAGTTCGCGATCGTCGCCAACCGCAACAGCTTGGTCGGCGTCGGATTGCTGCTTCTGATGACGGGGCTGCTCGGGTGGTGGCTCGGCCCGATCCTGAACGTCGCTCTCACGCTGAAAAACGGCGGCCAACTGGTCGGCTACGCGGCGGGCGGCACCGCGCTCGTGCTGTTCGCGATGGCCACGGTCGCGACGACGACCAAGCGCGACTTCAGCTTCATGGGCAAGTTTCTGTTTGTCGGCATGATCGCGCTCCTCGTCGCCATGCTTGCCAACCTGTGGCTGCAGATTCCGGCGCTCGCGCTGACGATCTCGACGCTGGTGATCGTCGTGTTCTCGCTGTTCCTGCTGCACGACCTCTCCCGGATCGTCACCGGCGGCGAGACCAACTACATCATCGCGGCGACCGGCGTGTACATGAGCCTGTTCAACATCTTCGCCAATCTGCTGCACCTGCTGATGGCGCTCACCGGGGAGCGGGATTAGGCAAGAGGTTGCCCCGCGCACAACGGAAAGAGGCGCCTCGCGGCGCCTTTTTCATTCCTGCCGCTCGAAAAGCGCGATGCTTTCGACGTGCGCGGTATGGGGAAACATGTTGACCACGCCCGCCGCCGCGAGCCGGAAGCCCTTGGCGTGCACCAGAACGGACGCGTCCCGCGCGAGCGTCGCCGGATCGCAGGAGACGTAGACGATCCTGCGCGGCCAGTCGGCGGGCAGCGCCTTTAGCGCCTCGATCGCCCCCTCGCGCGGCGGATCGACGAGCAGCTTTTCGAAAGGGCCGAACCCGAGGAAATCCGCACCCGAGAGGTTGACCGCTTCGAACCGCGCCGCGATTCCGTTGCGCGCGGCGTTGTGCCGCGCGCGCCCGACCAGCACCGCGCTGCCTTCGAGACCCGTCACATCGGCGCCGCGAACCGCAAGCGGCAGGGAGAAATTGCCCAGCCCGCAGAACAAGTCGCCGATCCGCTCCCCGGGCTCCGGATTCACGAGTCGCACGGCAAGCGAAACGAGGCTGCGGTTGAGGCCCTGGTTAACCTGCGTGAAATCGGTCGGGCGAAATGCAATGCGCAGGCCGAACTCCGGGAGCGCGTATTCGAGGTCGGGTCCTTCCGCGGGATGAAACGGATGCGCGCTCTCCGGACCCGCCGGTTGCAGCCACACCCAGACGCGCCGCGTCCCGGCAAAGGTGCGCAGCAGGGATTCGTCCTGCCCCGTAAGCGGCGCCAGGTGCCGGAACACGAGCACGTCGGCAGCGTCGCCCACCGCGAGCTCGATCTGCGGCAGACGCTCGCGGATCGAGAGCGAGTCCACCAGTGCGCGCAGCTCGGGAATCAGCCCGGAGACGCGCGCGGGAAGGATCTCGCAGCGGGTCATGTCGGCGACGTAGGTCGAGCGGCGCTCCCGGAACCCGACCAGCGCGCCACCCTTGCCCGCCACGTAACGCACCGAAAGGCGCGCCCGGTGACGGTAGCCCCAGTCCTCGCCATAGAGCGGCGGGAGAAGCGAATCGGCGCTGACCTTGCCGATCCGCGCCAGGCAATCTTCCAGCCAGCGCTGCTTCGCCGCCACTTGCAGCCGCGCGTCGGCATGCTGGGTGACGCAACCGCCGCAGACTCCGAAATGGGGGCATCGCGGCTTCTGCCGCGCGCTCGACTCGCGCAGGATCGCGACCGTGCGCATCAGGTCGAACGAGGTTCTGCGCCGGACAAGTTCCGCCTCGACCACCTCGCCCGGCAACGCGCCCTCGACGAACGCCACCTTGCCCTCCGGGGTGCGCGCCACACCCCGACCTTCGGCGTCCAGCGCCGCGACGGCGAGCTTCAGGCGCTCTTCCAACGCTTCAGGAACTCACGCCAGTACGACGCGTCCTGCTTGCCGATCCAGTCGCGAAACTGCGCGCATTCGCGCTTGTAGTGCTCGGCGGTGAAGACACCGCGCATCCGCTGGAAGCGCAGCCACAGCAGGTACGTGTTCGCGCAGTCCATTTCACAGTAGTTGCGGATCCGCTCGATTCCGCCGGCGAGGTACTCGGGCCACACGCCCGCTCCGGACAGGCCGGTCTTGCCGGGCAGCCCCGCGAGCTGCGCCACTTCGTCGAGCGGCGCGTTGTTGCGCGGCTGGTACTGCGCCAGGAGGTCCATCAGGTCGATGTGCCTCGTGTGGTAGCGGCCGATGTAGTTGTTGTAGCGGAATTCCCGGTCCTCATCGCCCAGTTCCCAGTACCGCGGTGCGACCACGCCGTGGATCATGCCCCGGACCTGCAGCACCGGAAGATCGAACCCGCCCCCGTTCCACGACACGAGCTGCGGCGTGAGCTTTTCGATGCCGTCGAAGAACTTCTGGATCGCGGCGCGCTCGTCGCGTTCGGGCTCGCCGATCGAGAAGATCTGCAAGCCTTCGCCGTCGCGCAGGACGCACGAGATCACGACCACGCGCTGCAGGTGTGGCGCAAGGAAATCGCTTCCCGCCTGCGTGCGCCGGCGCTGAAACGCCACTTCCGCCACCTCCGCGTCCGCCAGAGAATCGGGAAGGTCGTGCAGGCGCCGGATGCCCGCGCAGTCGGGCACCGTTTCGATGTCAAATGCGAGTACCGGCGTCATCGAAAAAAGGACGCTTCAGTCGGGAAACACGCCCGTGGACAGGTAGCGGTCGCCGCGGTCGCAGATGATGGTGACGATCACGGCGTTCTTCAGCGCCTTGGCGATGCGCAGCGCGACGCACACCGCGCCTCCGGAGGAGATTCCGGCGAAGATCCCTTCTTCCCGCGCCAGGCGGCGCGCCATGTCTTCGGCGTCGGCCTGGCTGACGTATTCGAGCCGGTCAACCCGCGCCTTGTCGTAGATCTTCGGCAGGTAGGCCTCGGGCCACTTGCGGATGCCGGGAATCTGCGAGCCCTCCTCCGGCTGGCAGCCGATGATCTGGATCTCAGGATTCTTCTCCTTGAAAAAGCGCGAGCACCCCATGATCGTGCCGGTGGTGCCCATCGAAGACACGAAGTGGGTGATGGCGCCCGCGGTGTCGCGCCAGATCTCGCGCCCGGTCCCCTCGTAGTGCGAGAGCGGGTTGTCGGGGTTGGCGAACTGGTCGAGCATCACGCCCTTGCCCTCGCGCACCATCTTCTCCGCGAGATCGCGCGCGCCCTCCATGCCGCCCTTCTGCGGGGTGAGGATGATCTCCGCGCCGAAGGCGCGCATCGTCTGGCGCCGCTCGACCGAAAGGTGCTCGGGCATGAT
>CAZXAR010000185.1:0-5037 GCA_964638135.1 uncultured Enterobacteriaceae bacterium
TGTGCTTGATCGCGTTCGCCATGTTCCCGACCGCGATCAGGATGAATCCTTCGGCGACCTCTTCGGCGCTGCGCGTGTCGCCGGTCGCGCGGCGGATCTCGGCCGCGAGCGCTCCAAAGCGTTCGTGCACCACCTGCGAATCGATGGCCTGATCGCCGCCCGGCCCGAATACTTTCGGAAACCACGCCGGCTGGATCTTGCCGAGCATGACGTTTGCGTCGGTGACGGCAAGCGGCCCGCCGCGCCGGTAGCAGGCCGGGCCCGGATTGGCGCCGGCCGAATCGGGGCCGACCCGGTAGCGCGCACCGTCGAAGTGCAGGATCGAGCCCCCGCCCGCCGCCACGGTGTGGATGCTCATCATGGGTGCACGCATCCGCACGCCGGCAACGCGCGTCTCGAAGGCACGCTCGAATTCCCCGGCATAGTGCGACACGTCGGTCGAGGTGCCGCCCATGTCGAAACCGATGATCCGCCCGAACCCGGCGGCTATCGAAGTCCGCACCGCCCCGACGATGCCGCCGGCGGGTCCCGAGAGGATCGAGTCCTTGCCCTGGAAGCGGCGCGCATCCGTGAGCCCGCCGTTCGACTGCATGAACATCAGCCGCACGCCCGAAAGCTCGCTTGCCACCCGATCGACGTAGCGGCGCAGGATCGGCGACAGGTAGGCGTCCACCACCGTCGTGTCGCCGCGGCCCACGAGCTTCATGAGCGGGCTGACGCGATGCGAAACCGAAATCTGGGTGAAGCCGGCGGTCCGGGCCAGCTGCGCCACCCGAGCTTCGTGCTGCGTGTAGCGATAGCCGTGCATGAATACGATCGCGATGGAACGGAAACCTTCGTCGAACGCGGCTCGCAGCTCCGCTTCGGCCTGCCGCTCGTCCAGGCGAACCAGCACCTCGCCGTGCGCGCCGATCCGCTCCTCGACTTCCACCACCTTCGCGTAAAGAAGCTCCGGAAGAACGATGTGCCGGTCGAAAAGGCGCGGCCGGTTCTGGTAGGCGATCCGGAGCGCGTCGCCGAAGCCGCGCGTGACGAATAGCACCGTGCGCTCGCCCTTGCGCTCGAGCAGCGCATTGGTCGCCACGGTGGTGCCCATTTTCACGACCGCGATTCGTTCGCCGGGGATCGCTTCCGCGCGCCGGATGCCAAGCAGATCGCGGATGCCGGCAAGCGCGGCGTCGTCGTACTGCTCGGGGTTCTCCGACAGGAGCTTGTGCGCCGCGAGCGTGCCATCCGGCCGGAGCGCGACGATGTCGGTGAAGGTGCCGCCGCGATCGATCCAGAATTGCCAGCGACCGGAGAATTCCGGATGCGACATGGGACCCGATTCTAGCGTGCTACATTGCGCGCTCTCCTGCCGATGACCGCCCGGAACGCGTCTCCGTTTCTGACCGTGCTGCTCGGCGTGCTGACCGGGCTCACCGCGCTCGGCATGGACATGTTCCTGCCTGCGGTGCCGGCGATCGCGCGCGCCTTCGGCACCGAACCGGGTTCCGCGCAGCTCGCCGTCACGACCTACCTCGTCGGCATCGCGGCGGGGCAGTTTGCGTGGGGGCCGCTCTCGGACCGCTACGGGCGCAAGCCCGTGCTGCTTGCCGGCCTTGCGCTGTTCTTCGCTTCCACCGCAGCGTGTTCGGTCGCGACCTCCCAGCTCGCCGTGGTGTGGCTGCGATTTGCGCAAGGTCTCGGCATGTCGGCCGGCCCGGTGATCGCGCGCTCGGTAGTCCGCGATCTGTACGCCCGCGAGCAGGCCGCACACCTGCTCGGCAGGATGATGGTGGTATTCGGGCTTTTTCCGGTGTTCGCGCCGCTGCTCGGCGCGCAGATGCTTGCGTGGAGCGGCTGGCCCGCCGTGTTCTGGCTCTACGCGGCGATCGCGCTCGTGCTCCTCGCCACCGTCGCGCTCGGTTTCGCAGAGACCGCGCCGGCCGAGCGCACGGCAATTTCCCCCGCGCGCATCGCCTCGGATTACGTCCTTCTCTTGCGCGACCGCCGCTTCGTTGCGCCGCTCGCGACGATGCTTCCGGCACAGATGGGGATCATCGCCTTCGTTTCGAACTCCTCGCTCGTGATGGTGCAGGCGCTGCGGCTCACGCCGACCGCGTTCAGCGTGCTGTTCGCGACCGTGATGATCGGCCAGATGGCGGGCGGCTATGCTGCGAGCCGCCTGGTCACGCGGTTCGGCCTCGGGCGCATGGTGCGCGCCGGCGCCATGATCGCCGTCCTGTCCGGTGCGCTGCTTGCCCTCCTCGCCTTCGCCGGCATCACGCACTGGTCGGCCATCGTGCTGCCGATGCTCGGCTACATCCTCGGCTGCGCATTCATCGTGCCGAACGCCACCGCCGCGGCGCTGACGCCGTTTCCGCAGATGGCCGGCACGGCCTCGTCGCTGCTCGGAACGCTGCCCTTCGGGCTGGGGGCGCTGGTGAGCGCAGCGCTCGGGGCCGGCTTCGACGGAACGGCGCGCCCGATGGCGCTCGCGGTGGCGCTCACCGGGGCGGCGGCATTTGCCGCGGAGCGGTTTCTGCTGCGCCGGACAAATCATGGATAGCGTCGAATGCGTGGTGATCGGCGCCGGCCTCATCGGCCTTGCCGTGGCGCGCGCGCTCGCGCGGGCGGGCCGCGAAGTCGTGATCCTCGAGGCCGAGGATGCGATCGGGACGCACACCAGCTCGCGCAACTCCGAGGTGATCCACGCCGGCATCTACTATCCCAAGGACTCGCTCAAGGCGCGCAGCTGCGTCGCGGGCAAGGTCCTCCTCTATGACTACTGCGTCGCGCACGGCATTCCGCACGCGCGCTGCGGCAAGCTGATCGTCGCGACGGCCGAGAGTCAGTGCGCGGAGCTCGAGGCGCTGCAGGCGAAGGCGCACGCGAACGGGGTCACGGACGTGGTCTGGCTCACGCGGGAGCAGGCGATCGCGCTCGAGCCCGAGCTTCGCTGTGCGGCCGCCCTGTATTCGCCCTCCACGGGGGTGATCGACAGCCACGCCCTCATGCTCGGCTACCTGGGCGACGCGCAGGCCCTGGGGGCGACGCTGGCGCTGAAAAGCCCGCTGGTGCGGGGCGAAGCGGCAGCCGAGGGCTTCGTGCTGGAGGTGGGCGGAAGCGAGCCGGTCCGCATCCGATCCCGCGTGCTGGTCAACTGCGCCGGCTTCAGCGCGCCAAGTACCGCGCGCCGCATCCAGGGCTATCCGGAGGAACGCGCTCCACGCGAACTCTACGCCAAGGGCAATTACTACTCGCTTGCCCGGCGCGCGCCGTTTTCGCGCCTCATCTACCCGGTGCCGGAGCCGGGCGGTCTCGGGGTGCACGTCACGCTCGATCTCGCCGGCCAGGCTCGGTTCGGCCCGGACGTCGAGTGGGTCGAGGGAATCGCCTACGACGTCGATCCGCGCCGTGCCGAGCGCTTCTACGCCGCGATCCGGCGCTACTGGCCGGGGCTCCCGGACGGCGCGCTTGTGCCGGGGTACGCCGGCATCCGGCCCAAGATTTCCGGTCCGGGCGAGCCGGCGGCGGATTTCATCGTGCAGGGCCCGGATGCGCACGGTCTGCCCGGCCTCGTACACCTGTTCGGCATCGAGTCGCCCGGATTGACAGCTTCGCTCGCGTTGGCAGATCATGTCGCAGCACTCCTTTCCGACTAGAACACCCGAACCCGGAGGAATCATGAAAGTGAAGCTCGTCGTGGCGGCGCTCGCCGCGTCTGCCCTCGCCGGACCCGTGCACGCGCAGACCAAGTGGGACATGCCCACGCCCTACTCCGATGGCGAATTCCACACCCGCAATGTGCGCGCATTCGTCGAAGACGTGAAGAAAGCGACCAACGGCGCGCTCGACATCAACGTGCACTCGAACGGCGCACTCATCAAGCACCCGGACATCCTGCGCGCGGTCTCCACCGGCCAGGTGAACGTTGCCGAATTCCTGCTCGGACAGTTCGGCAACGAAGACCCGGTGTTCGCCGCCGACAACCTGCCGTTCGTCGCCGCCGGCTACGACAATGCGATGAAGTTCTATCAGGCGCAGAAGCCGGTGCTCGAAAAAAGCCTGCAGAAGCGCGGCCTGAAGCTGCTCTACTCCGTGGCGTGGCCCGGGCAGGGCATCTACACGAAGGAGCCGCTGAAGAGCGTCGCCGATTTGAAGGGCACCAAGTTCCGCACCTACAGCCCGCTCACGGCCCGGCTCGCCGAGCTGCTCGGCGCCAGTCCCACCGTGATCCAGGTCCCCGAGATCCCGCAGATGTTCGCCACCGGCGCGGTGCAGGCGATGATCACCTCCTCGGCGACCGGCACTTCGACCAAGGCGTGGGAATTCGTCAAGAACTATTACAAGACGAGCGCGTTTCATCCCAAGAACGTGGTTGTCGTGAATCAGCGCGGATTCGCGTCGCTGCCCGCCGCGCAGCAGAAGGCGCTCGCCGAGGCCGCGGCGGCGGCCGAGACGCGCGGCTGGGACATGTCCAAGGCGCGCGAGCAGGAAGGCAATGAGACGCTCGCCAAGAACGGCATGAGCGTCCGCGATCCCGACGCCGCCATGAAGGACGCGTTCACCAAGGTCGGCGAGCAGATGGCCGCGGAGTGGGAGAAGAGCGCGGGCGCCGACGGCCAGGCGATCCTCAAGGCCTACCGCGGCAAGTAGATTGCGGCGGTTTCTCGACCGCCTGTACGCCGCAAGCGGCGGGCTGGCAGCCGTCTGCCTCGCCTCGATCGCGGCGGTGATGCTGGCGCAGGCCGGCATGCGCGAAGTGGGCCTGCTGTTCCGCGGCGCCGACGACATCGTCGGCTGGCTGTGCGCCGCGAGCGCGTTCTTCGCGCTCGGCCACACCTTTCGCCGCGGCGAGCTGGTGCGGGTCGGCCTGCTGATCGAGCAGTTCGGCCCGGCGGCGCGCCGGCGCATCGACCTCGCCTGTCTCGCGATCGCGGCGCTGTTCGTCGGCTACATGGTGTACGCCGTGGTGCGCTTCGTGTACCAGAGCTGGAAGTTCGAGGAAGTGGCGCAGGGCCTGATCCAGATCCCGATCTGGATCCCGCAGAT
>CAZXAR010000186.1:0-4893 GCA_964638135.1 uncultured Enterobacteriaceae bacterium
CCGCGCGGCATGACGATCACGGCGCGCAGGCCGAGCCGCGCGGCGTGGTAGGCGACGCCCTGCGCGTGGTTTCCGGCGCTCATCGCGATCACGCCGCGGCGCCGTTCGCTCTCGGCGAGCGAGAGCAGCTTGTTGAGCGCGCCGCGCTCCTTGAACGAGGCGGTGAACTGGAGGTTTTCAAACTTGAGCCACACTTCGGCGCCCGCGAGGCGCGAGAGCGTGCGGCTTTGCAGGAACGGCGTGCGCTCGACCGCGCCTGCGATGCGCGACGCGGCGGCGCGAACGTCCTCGACGGAAACGGCGGCCATGCCCGATTCTATAGAATCGTCCCCGTGAGCATCCTGATCGTGGGCGGCGGCATCGGCGGGCTGACGCTTGCGCTTTCCCTGCGGCAGGTGGGGATTGCCTGCGTGGTGTTCGAAGCCGCACCGCAGTTGAAGCCGCTCGGCGTCGGCATCAACCTGCTGCCGCACGGCACCCGCGAGCTGACCGAACTCGGGCTCGAGGAGCGCCTTGCGAAGCGCGCGGTGACGACGCGCGAAGTGGTGTTCTGCAACCGGTTCGGGCAATTCATCTTCCGCGAGCCGCGCGGGCGCTTCGCAGGCTACGACTGGCCGCAGTTCTCGATCCACCGCGGCGACCTGCACGAGGTCCTGCTCGATGCGGTGCGCGAGCGGCTGGGCGCAGACGCGATCCGGCTCGGAAAGAAGTGCGTCGGGGTGGAGCAGGATGCTCGCACCGTCACCCTCCGCTTTGAGGACGGGGGCACGGCCGAGGGCGTGGCGGCGATCGGCTGCGACGGCATGCACTCGGCGGTGAGGAAGATCCTCTACCCCGACGAAGGGCCGCCCGCCTACCAGGGCATCAACATGTGGCGCGGCGCGACCCGCGCGATGCCGTACCTCACCGGCGCGAGCATGGTGGTGGGGGGCTGGCTCGAAGTCGGCAAGATCGTCGTCTACCCGATCCGCGACGCGATCGACGCCGAGGGCAGGCAACTCGTGAACTGGGTCGCCGAAATCCAGTCGCCGCGCAACGTGATGCAGGACTGGAACCTCGCCGGCAGGCTGGAGGATTTCTACCCGGTGTTCGCGGGCTGGAGCTTCGACTGGCTCGATGTCGCGGCGCTCTTGCGCAACGCCGACACGATCCTCGAATACCCGATGGTGGATCGCGATCCGCTGCCAGCGTGGTCGTGCGGGCGCGCCACGTTGCTCGGGGACGCTGCGCATCCGATGTACCCGCGCGGCTCGAACGGCGCCGGGCAGGCGATCCTCGATGCGCGGGCCCTCGCCGCGTGCCTGCGGCGCGAACCCGACCCGGCCGCGGCACTGCGCGCCTACGAAGCGATACGGCTGAAACCGGCGTACGACGTGGTGCTGATGAACCGCGCGAACCCGCCGGATGCGATCCTGCGCGAAGTGCACCGGCGCACCGGCGACCGGCCGTTCGCGCGGATCGAGGACGTCATCTCCGAGGACGAACTGCTCGCGCTTTCCGAGGATTACAAGCGCGTAGCGGGTTTCGAGCGCGACGCGCTGGCGCGCCGCGAGTCGTTCATCTGAGGCGCAAGGCCCTCCTCAGGCGATCCCGGGATCGGCGCCGACGCCGACAAGCCGGGGCAGATTGAGCCGCAGCGGGGGAATGGTCTTGCGCTCGCGCAGGTAGCGCGCCACCACGTCCCAGACCGGCTCGCCGGTGACGCCTTCTCCGACCGACGCCCAGCCGGCGACCTTGTAGGTCTTGTCGGCTTCGAGCGGCTTGCCATCGAGGCGCAGGTCCGAGATGCGCGAGCCCATCGCGGCGCGCGGATTGCAGGCGTAGGCGAGTCCGCCGACGCGGACCATGTCGCCGCCCTGTTGCAGGTACGGGTCGGGATTGAACAGGTTGTCGCCGACATCTTCGAGGACTTCCTTGATGCGCGCGCCGGTGAGCTCGTTCACCGTGACGGCGGGGTAGGTGATCGCGGTCTGATCCATGACGTGCTCGAGCGTGATCGTGTCGCCGGGGAGGAGCGACGTTCCCCAGCGGAACCCGGGGGAAAAAGCGATTTCGGCGTTCTTCACCGCCATGAGCGCATCGAGGATGAGCTGGTCGAAGGTACCGTTGAAGTTGCCGCGCCGGTAGAGCAGTCCCTCGGTGACCGCGATCCGCTCCGCGAGCCTCGCAGCGTACGGCGCGCGCACGCGCTCGATGTAGGCCTGCATCTCGGCGTCCGCCGGGAGCAGGTTCGCGAACACCGGCAACAGCCGGTAGCGAAAGTCCGCAGCCTTGCTGCCGCGCACCTCGAGATCGAGTACGGACAGGAATTTGCCGTTCGATCCGGAGTTGACGACCAGCGTCCGGCCGCTCGCGCCGGGCACCACGACCGGCGCCGGAACGCCGTCGTGCGTGTGGCCGCCGAGTATCACGTCGATGCCGCGGACGCGCGCCGCGAGCTTCACGTCGACGTCCATCCCGTTGTGCGAGAGCAGCACCACGACCTGCGCCCCTTTGGCGCGGACTTCTACGACCAGTTTCTGCAGGCGCGCCTCCTGGATGCCGAAGGTCCAGTCGGGAACCATGGAGCGCGGATTGGCGATCGGCGTGTACGGGAACGCCTGACCGATCACCGCGAGCGGGACGCCGTTCGCCGTGCGCAGGGCATAGGGCTTGAAGACCGGATCCTCGAAGTCGGTGGTCTTGACGTTCTGTGCCAGGAACTCGATCGGCGCCAGCTCCTTTTCGACCGCCTGCTTCACGCGCTCGCTGCCGTAGGTGAATTCCCAGTGCGCGGTCATCATGTCGACGCCGAGCAGCTTCTGCGCGCCGATCATATCGGCGCCCCCGGTCCAGAGCGCGCTCGCCGAGCCCTGCCAGGTGTCGCCGCTGTCGAGGAGCAGGGCGCCCGGACGCTCGGCGCGCAGCCGTTTCACCAGCGTCGCGAGGTGCGCGAAACCCCCGACTTTCCCGTAGCGCCGCGCCGCGTGCTCGAAATCCAGGTGGGTGTAGGCGTGGGCAAGCGCGCTCGCCGGCGTGACCTTGAAGTGCTCGAGCAGCGCCTTGCCGACCAGGTGCGGCGGGCGCGCGGAGGCGTCGCCCGAGCCGAGGTTGACGCTCGGCTCGCGGAAGTAGATCGGAAGGAGTTGCGCGTGGCAGTCGGTGAAGTGAAGCAGCGAGACGTTGCCGAACCTCGGCGCGGCATAGAGTTCGCCCGCTGCCTGCGCCGTCGACTGCGCGGAGCGAAGCGACGCGCCGGCTGCGGCCGCGAACGCAAGCAGCCTGAGGAATTCTCTACGTCGCATGGGCGTGCGCGCGGACGCCCTCCGGCGCCCGCCTCGGTGCCGCGATCAGGCGATCGCCGTTTCCGTGCTGTTCTTGTCGCCCTTGTTGTCGAGCCAGCTGATCTCGACCTTGTCGCCCGGCTTCGCCCCCCGGACCCGGAACGAAAACACGGGGTTGCGCGAAACGGCCTGGCTGATCTGGCCCTCGACCACGGTCTTGCCGTTCAGCCGGACCGCGATTTCCTGGATGAAATGCAGCGGGACGATCCTGCCGGCGCCGTCCGTGCGCTGCCCGGTTTCCATCGGGTGGTTCATGAGCACGCGCACGTCCGCCAGATCGCCCTTGAGCGTGGCGCGGATCTTCATCGGGTCTGCCATGTCAGCCTCCGCACCCTCCGATGGTCACCTTGACTTCCTTCACGGCGCCGTAGTGCCTGCCGCCGGCCTCCGCGACCACGCGCACGTTGGACGACTCGGCCATCTTCACGTTCACCTTGACGAACGGAACCGCGCCATCGAGAAAATCGAACTTCGCCGCGAGCGGAAACGGATTCTTCTCGACCAGCACCATCAGCGACCTGGTGTTCGGCAGGTTGCTCGTGACTTCGATCGGCACCACGGCGCCGTTTTCGGCGATCTGGGGCGCCTCGATCACGATGTCCCTGCTGTCGGCCGGACTCGCGGCGCCCAGGCTTTTGAGCGCCTCGGCGAGCGACTTCGATCCGAACGCGTCCTTGTTCCATCCTGCGGCGAGCAGATCCCGCGGCCGAAGCACACCGGCGGCCAACGCCGCCGCGAGCGCTCCGGTCGCTCCCGCACGCCCGAGAACTCTCCTGCGAATCCGGTTCATGCCTGCTCCTCGATGCCAGCTTGGCGCGCAAAGATACTACTCACTTCAGGGGCATTCTGGAAGTCCCCGAAAATGAATTGTTCTTATGCGCTCATCGGATGTCGATGACTACGGCCGCAGGTACGCGTATCCCTCGCGCTGCTGCAAGCGCGTGATCTCGGCGACCCCGGAAGGAACGAAAGTCGCCTCGGGGATGAACTGGTCTTTGGTCAGCTTGCGGTTGCGCAGCGTGATCTGGCAGACGTCGAATTGCACGCCCTGGTTCTTCAACTGCTCGACCGCGACGTGGTACGGGTTGCCGTTCTTGTCCTTGGCGCCGCTGAACAGGAAGTCCACCCCCCGCGCGTGCGTAACGACTACGATCTTCGCCTTGGGATTGACTTCGAGGTGGTTGCCGATGTTGCGCAGCGCATTCGTGGCCTGCTGTTCCGTGTCGTTGACGTGATAGACGACCTTGTCCGGTCCGACGGGGTCGGCGGCAAGCGCCGGGGCTCCAGCGACGATCAGCGGCAGCGCCGCGAGCAGGGCCGTTGCGGTTCTCCTCATCATACTGTCCTCCTTTGGCTCGTGTTTTCAATAGGTTGTTGGACTTCCCTGCGGCCGAGCCGGCGCCTCGGCGGCGCGGTGGATCGACCCTCGGGGCCACCTCTTTAGATCGCGGGACAGCGCGACTTATTCCCGGCACGGAGGGGAATAGAATCCAGCGGCAAGCAATATTCCAATTCGAGCGGGCACTTGGCGAATTCCGCGCACGACGAGCGCTTCGAGCGGCTGATGCTG
>CAZXAR010000187.1:0-4888 GCA_964638135.1 uncultured Enterobacteriaceae bacterium
CGTCCGCCGCGGCGGACGAACCGCGCCACTCAGCGCTGGCGTAGCACTCTTTGCTTTTCGCGCTGCCATTCGCGCTCGCGTTCCGAGGCGCGCTTGTCGTGCTTGAGCTTGCCGCGCGCGAGCGCGATCTGCGCCTTGATGCGGCCCTTCGCGTAATGCAGGTCGAGCGGAATGAGCGCGTAGCCGCGCTGCGCGACCTTGCCGATCAGGCGCCGGATCTCGGCCGCGTGCAGCAGCAGCTTGCGCGTGCGCGCCGGATCGGGCCGTACGTGCGTCGAAGCGGTGGGAAGCGGGCTGATGTGCGCGCCGAGCAGCCAAAGCGCGGCGTCCTTCACGATCACGTAGGCGTCGTTGATCTGCGCCCGGCCGGCGCGGATCGCCTTCACTTCCCAGCCCTCGAGCGCAAGGCCGGCCTCGTAGCGCTCCTCGACGAAATAGTCGTGGAACGCCTTGCGGTTCTGGACGAGCGCCATGAAAACCCGGAGACGATTGTCCCATGAAACGGATTGCGCGCTCGGCGATCGTCGAATGCAGCGTCGAGGAACTGTACGCGCTCGTCGAGGATATCGAGGCCTACCCCGAGTTCCTTCCCTGGTGCCGCGGCGCGCACGTGCGTGAACGCTCGCACGGGCGCACCGTGGCGACGATCGAGGCCGGCGTGCGCGGGATCCGCCAGGCGTTCACCACCGAAAACTCGAACACGCCCGGCCGCGCGATCGACATGCGTCTGCTGGAGGGCCCGTTCCGCCGTTTCGCCGCCCACTGGAAGTTCACGCCGCTCGGCACGGCGGCAGCGAAGATCGAGTTCTCGCTCGCCTACGAGTTCTCCAGCCGGGTCCTTGCCAAGGCGCTCGACCCGTTGTTCGAGCACATCGCCGGTACCATGGTTGACGCCTTCACCCGGCGCGCCGAAGCGCTCTATGGCAAGACTGCGGATTGAAGTCGTGTACGCGCTGCCGGACGCGCAGGATGTGACGGCGGTGGAGATGGAGGAGGGCGCTACCGCGCTCGACGCCTTGCACGCCTCCGGAGTCCTCGTCCGGCATCCGGAAATCGATCTGCAACGCAATTCGCTCGGGATCTTCGGCCGCGCGATCCGCGCCGATGCGCGCCTGCGGGAAGGGGATCGGGTCGAGATCCTGAGGCCGCTCGCCGTCGACCCCAAGGAGGCGCGGCGCCTGCGCGCCCGGCGCCGGCGTTAGGTTACTCGCAGGACTGCTGCACGGTCTGGCGCGCGCGCTCGGTTTCCCGTGCGATCTGCTCGTCGTCGAAGTAGTAGCGCTCGCCCTTCGAGTCCACTCCCGCCAGACGCTGCCCGCTCTCGAGCACGCGAAGCGCTTCGCGCGCGCGCGCGCAGTTTTCCTTCTTGAGCGCGGCATCGCGCTGCGCCTGCTCGTCCTTCTCGCGCGCCTTTTGCGCTTCGGCCTGGCGCTTGCGGTACGCCTGCTCCTGTTCCGCGGGCGTGAGCGGGCCCTTCCTGGCATCCTTGGAAGCTGCGCCTGAGGCCGGCGAAGCGGGCGCAGGCGTGGTGATCGTGGTGGTCTTCGCGCCCGCCGGAGGCGTGTCGCCGCACACACGCTTGCCGTCCTTCGTGTTCCAGCAATAAACCTGGGCCTGCGCCGCACCGACGAAGCACGCCAGGACCCAACAACCCGTTATCGTCGCGAACCGCATGATTTCACCTCTCCCCGGCATCAACGCATGAAACGCGAAATGGAGGACACGGCCAAGCTATCGGCTTTTTCCGTTCCCGTCAAACGCTTGCTTACGTATAATGCGTCTTTGCGCGAAAGGCCGGTCATGCGGGTGATTCAGAAGGCGCTGACCTTCGATGACGTCCTCCTCCTTCCCGCCCACTCGCGCGTCCTGCCGCGCGAAGTCTCCCTGAAGACCCGCCTCACCCGCAAGCTCGAGCTGAACATCCCGCTCGTGTCCGCCGCCATGGACACGGTGACCGAGGCGCGCCTCGCGATCGCCATCGCGCAGGAGGGCGGCATCGGCATCGTGCACAAGAACCTCGAGCCGCGCGCGCAGGCGGCCGAAGTGGCCAAGGTCAAGCGCTTCGAGTCCGGCGTGCTGCGCGATCCGATGACGGTTTCACCCGAAATGAGCGTGCGCGAGGTGATCGCGCTGCAAAAGCAGCACAAGATCTCCGGTTTCCCGGTGGTCAAGGGAGGCAGGGTCGTCGGCATCGTCACCAATCGCGACCTGCGGTTCGAGACGCGGCTCGAACAGCCGGTGAAGAACATCATGACCCCGCAGAAGCGGCTCGTGACCGTGCGCGAAGGCGCGAGCCGCGAGGCCGCGATGCACCTCATGCACGAGCACCGCCTCGAGCGCGTGCTGGTCGTGGACGAAGGCTGGCAGCTCAAGGGCCTGGTGACCGTCAAGGACATCCTCAAGGAAACCGAGCACCCGAACGCGTGCAAGGACCGGCACGGAAAGCTGCGCGTCGGCGCGGCGGTCGGCGTGGGCGAAGGGACCGAAGAACGCGTCGCGGCGCTGGTCGAAGCCGGGGCCGATGTCCTGGTCGTCGACACCGCGCACGGCCATGCGCAGGGCGTGCTCGATCGGGTGCGATGGATCAAGAGGAAATACCCCGACATGCAGGTGATCGGCGGCAATGTCGGTACGGGCGAGGGCGCCCGCGCGCTCGTCGATCATGGCGCGGACGGGGTCAAGGTCGGGATCGGTCCGGGCTCGATCTGCACCACGCGCATCGTCGCCGGCGTCGGCGTGCCGCAGATCAGCGCGATCCAGAACGTCGCGGCGGCGCTCGCCAAAAGCGGCGTGCCGCTCATCGCCGACGGCGGCATCCGCTACTCGGGCGATGTCGCCAAGGCGCTTGCCGCCGGCGCGCATGCCGTGATGCTGGGTTCGCTCTTTGCCGGAACCGACGAGTCCCCGGGCGACATCGAGCTCTACCAGGGGCGCTCGTACAAGTCCTACCGCGGCATGGGCTCGCTGGGCGCGATGCAGCGCGGCGCCGCCGACCGCTACTTCCAGGATTCGGAGATGAACGTGGACAAGCTCGTCCCCGAGGGCGTCGAGGGCCGTGTGCCCTACAAGGGCAGCGCGATCTGGGTGGTGCAGCAACTGACCGGCGGGGTGCGCGCGAGCATGGGCTACACCGGCTGCAGCACGCTGGAGGAGCTGCGGTCGCAGGCGCAGTTCGTCGAAATCACCGCGGCCGGGATCCGCGAATCGCACGTGCACGACGTGCAGATCGTCAAGGAAGCGCCGAACTACCGGGTCGAATAGGATCGGGATGCACGACAAGATCCTGATCCTGGATTTCGGGGCGCAGTACACGCAGTTGATCGCGCGGCGGGTACGCGAGGCGAAGGTCTATTGCGAGATTCACCCCTGCGACGTGGGCGACGCGTTCGTGCGCTCGTTCGGCGCACGGGGCGTGATCCTCTCGGGAAGCCACCTTTCGGCGTACGAAGAGTCCACCGAGAAGGCGCCGCAAGCGGTTTTCGAGCTCGGGGTGCCGGTGCTCGGCATCTGCTACGGCATGCAGACCATGGCGCAGCAGCTCGGCGGCAGGGTCGAAGCGGGCAAGGTGCGCGAATTCGGGCACGCCGAAGTGCGCGCGCGCGGCCACACGCGCCTGCTCGACGGAATCGAGGACCTGCGCACGCCCGAAGGCCAGGGCATGCTCAAGGTGTGGATGAGCCACGGCGACAAGGTGGTCGAGCTTCCCCCCGGCTTCACGCTCATGGCTTCCACCGAGGCATGCCCGATTGCGGCCATGGCAAACGAAAGGCGGCGCTTTTACGGCGTGCAGTTCCACCCGGAGGTCACGCATACGAAGCAGGGGACGAAAATCCTTCAGCGCTTCGTCCACGAGATCTGCGGCTGCGGAGCCGACTGGAACATGCCGGACTACGTCGCCGAGGCGGTCGCCCACATCCGCGAGCAGGTCGGCCAGGACGAAGTGATCCTCGGGCTCTCGGGCGGGGTGGACTCCTCGGTCGCCGCGGCGCTCATCCACAAGGCGATCGGCGAGCAGCTCACCTGTGTGTTCGTGGACACGGGGCTCCTGCGCCTGAACGAGGGCGCGCAGGTAATGGACACTTTCGCGAAGCACATGCGCCTGAAAGTGGACCTCGTCGATGCCTCGGCCGCCTTCTACAAGACGCTCGCCGGCGTCACCGACCCCGAGGAGAAGCGCAGGATCATCGGCCGGCTGTTCGTTGACGTCTTCCAGGCGGAAGCGAGTAAGTTCAAGAACGTGCGCTGGCTCGCGCAGGGCACCATCTATCCGGACGTCATCGAGTCGGCGGGCGCAAAGACGAAAAAAGCGGCCAGCATCAAGTCGCATCACAACGTGGGGGGGCTGCCCGAGACGCTGCACCTGAAGCTCCTCGAGCCGCTGCGCGAGCTTTTCAAGGACGAGGTGCGCGAGCTCGGCGTCGCGCTTGGGCTCCCGCACGAGATGGTGTACCGGCATCCGTTTCCGGGACCGGGGCTGGGGGTGCGCATTCTCGGCGAAGTCAGGCGCGAGTACGCGGATCTGCTGCGGCGCGCGGATGCGATCTTCATCGACGAATTGCGCGCCGCGCGGGACGCCGACGGCGCGAGCTGGTACGACAAGACCGCGCAGGCGTTCGGCGTCTTTCTCCCGGTGAAATCGGTCGGCGTCATGGGCGACGGCCGCACCTACGATTACGTGGTCGCGCTGCGCGCCGTGCAGACCACCGACTTCATGACCGCCGACTGGGCGCCGCTTCCCCACGAGCTTCTGTCGCGCGTCTCGAGCCGCATCATCAACGAAGTGCGCGGCATCAACCGCGTCACCTACGACATCTCGACCAAGCCGCCCGCGACGATCGAGTGGGAGTGAAGCGGGCCGGGCGCCGGCCACCGTGCGGTCTCTTGCGGG
>CAZXAR010000188.1:0-4875 GCA_964638135.1 uncultured Enterobacteriaceae bacterium
TGGTGGTGCAGCGGCGCCATGCGGAAGATGCGCTTGCCGCCGCTCCACTTGAAGTACAGCACCTGGATCATCACCGAGAGCGTTTCGGCGACGAACACGCCGCCCATGATGAAGAGCACGATTTCCTGGCGCACGATCACGGCAATGGTGCCGAGCGCGCCGCCGAGCGCGAGCGCGCCGACGTCGCCCATGAACACTTCCGCCGGGTAGGCGTTGAACCACAGAAAGCCGAGCCCGGCGCCGATGAGCGCGCCGCAGAACACCGTGAGCTCGCCCGCCCCGGCGATGTATGGAAGCCCCAGGTACTTGGAGAACACGGCGTGCCCGGCGACATAGGCGAACACGCCGAGCGCCCCCGCGACCATCACCGTCGGCATGATCGCGAGCCCGTCCAGCCCGTCGGTCAGGTTCACCGCGTTCGAGGTGCCGACGATCACGAAGAACGTGAGCAGGATGAACCCGACGGTGCCGAGTGGATAGGCGATGAACTTGAAGAACGGCACGATCAGTTCGTTCAGCGCCGGGGTGCTCTGCGCGAGCAGCGCCAGGTAGCCGGCGGCGGCGAACCCGATGATCGACTGCCAGAGGAACTTGGAGCGCGCCGGCAGTCCCTTCGGGTTGCGCTGCACGACCTTGCGGTAGTCGTCGATCCAGCCCACGGTGCCGAAGGCGAGCGTGACGAGCAGTACCACCCACACGTAGCGGTTCTCGAGGTCGCCCCAGAGCAGCGTCGTGATGCCGATCGAAAGCAGGATCAGCGCGCCGCCCATGGTCGGCGTGCCCGCCTTGGTCAGGTGCGACTTCGGACCGTCGTCGCGCACCGACTGGCCGATCTTGTAGGCGGTGAGCTTGCGGATGACGTAGGGCCCGAGGACGAGCGAGATCGCGAGCGCCGTGAGGCAGGCGAGCACCGCGCGCAGGGTGATGTAGTTGAAGACGTTGAACAGCCGCACGTCCCTGGCAAGCCACTGGAAGAGTTCGAGCAGCATCAGTGCGCTCCGCTCCGGCCACCGCCGAGGGCGGCGACGATCCGCTCCATGCGCATGAAGCGCGAGCCCTTGACGAGCAGCGTCGCCCCCGAGGCGGCGCGCGCGCGCGCGGCGCCGATCAATTCCTCCACGGTGGCGAAATGCCGCCCGCGGCTGCCGAAACCTGCCACGGCGTGCGCCGTCAGTTCGCCGAGCGCGTAGAGCGAGCCGACGCCGCGCTCGGCCGCGTAGCGCCCGACCTCGAGATGGAAATCCGGGCCTTGCTCGCCCACTTCGCCCATGTCGCCGAGCACGAGCACGGTGCCGTTTCCCGCGGCAGCGAGCACGTCGATCGCGGCACGCACCGAATCGGGATTGGCGTTGTAGCTGTCGTCGATCAGCGTCGCGCCCGAGGCGAGGCTCTGCACCTGCATTCGGCCGACGCAGGGACGGAACGCGGCGAGGCCCGCGCCGATCGCCGGCGCCGCAACACCGGCGGCAAACGCGCCCGCGGCCGCCGCGAGCGCATTGCGCACGTTGTGCAGGCCGGGAATGGCGAGCGAAGCGGCCGCGTCTCCCGCCGGGGTGTGTACGCGAATTTCGCTCGACAGGGATCCGAGCGCGTAACTCGCGGTCACGGTCGCGGGCGCCTCGAGCGCGAAGTCGACTGTCGGCCGGCCGCCGGCCGCGGCGACAAAAGTGGCGCGCTGCGGATCGTCGGCGTTCACCACCGCGACACCCTCCCGCGGCAGCGCCTCGAACACGGCCGCGTTTTCGGCCGCGACCGCCTCGACGGTATGCATGAATTCCATGTGCTCGCGCTGCGCGTTGGTCACCAGCGCCACGCTGGGCTGCGCGATCGCGGCCAGAACCGAAATCTCGCCCGGGTGGTTCATCCCGAGCTCGATCGCGCAGTAGCGGTGCGGCGCGTCCATGCGCAGCACCGTGAGCGGCACCCCGATCTCGGTATTGAGGTTGCCGCGGGTCGCGAGCACCGCACTTTCCCCCGCATGCGCGCACAGGATCGAGGCGAGCATCTCCTTGGTGGTGGTCTTGCCGTTCGAACCGGTGATCGCGATCACGACCGGCGAAAAGCGCGCGCGCCAGGCGGCGCCCAGGCGCCCGAGGCCGCGTCGCGTCTCGTCGACCACCAGCACCGGCAGCGGCGTTGGCCCGCCATAGCGCTCGTCGACCATCGCGGCCGCGGCGCCGCGCTCCTTCGCCATGGCGAGGAACGCGTGGCCGTCGAAATGCTCGCCCCGGATGGCGACGAAGAGTTCCCCCTTGCCGACGGTGCGGCTGTCGGTCGACACGCCGCCGAAACGGACGTCTGCGCCCTGCACGCGTGCGTTCGCTGCCCGCGCGGCCTCGTGCAGGCTCATCATTCGCCTCTCCAGCGCGCGAGCGCCGCCGAGGCAACGGCGGCATCGGAGAACGCGAGCCGCTCGCCGGCGATTTCCTGCATCGTCTCGTGCCCCTTGCCGGCGAGGAGAATCACGTCGCGGTCGCTCGCCTCGCGCAGCGCGCGCGCGATCGCCGCGCCGCGGTCCGGTTCCACCGCGCAGGGAACCGTGACGCCCTTGCGGACCGCTTCGATGATGGCGAGCGGGTCCTCGCTTCTCGGGTTGTCCGAGGTGATCACCACGCGATCGGCGTGGCGCGAAACCGCGGCGCCCATCGGCGCGCGCTTGGCAGGGTCGCGGTTGCCGCCCGCGCCGAACACGGCCGTGAGCGTGCCGCCGCGGGCCGCCGCGAGCGGGCGCAGCGCGAGCAGCACTTTTTCCAGCGCGTCCGGCGTGTGCGCGTAGTCGACCACGACGAGCGGCCGCCCGGCGCCGCCGATGCGCTGCATGCGGCCTGGCAACGCGGGCAGCGAGCCAAGCAATCCGACGGCATCGCGAAACGCGACGCCGTAGGCAACCAGGCAAGCGGCCACGCCGAGTGCGTTGGCCACGTTGAAACGGCCGGCGTGCGGAATGCGCGCCTCCGCCTCTCCCCAGCTCGAGGCAAGCGCGGCCTCGCTCGCCTCGCCGCTCGAGCGGACCTCGCGCGCGGCGATGAACTCGGCCACGCTGCCGGGGGCTAGCGCCGCTTCCGACAGGCAGTAGCCGATGGTGCGCACGCCGCGTCCCGCCAGCCGCTGCGCGAGCCGCACCCCGAGCACGTCGTCCAGATTGAGCACCGCGGCGGCGAGGCCCGGGGCGTCGAACAGGCGCGATTTCGCCTCGGCGTAGGCCTCCAGCGAACCGTGGTAATCGAGGTGGTCGTGGGACAAGTTCGTGAACAGCGCGCAGTCGAACGCCACGCCGTTGACGCGGCCCTGCACCAGTCCGTGCGAGGACACTTCCATCGCGACGCCGCGCGCGCCCTCGCGCTTCAGTTCGGCCAGGCGCCGGTGCAATTCGAGCGCATCCGGCGTGGTGTGGGCTTCCTCGACGAGGGATCCCGGAAAGCCGCTTCCGAGCGTGCCGATGACCGCGCAGCGCGCACCGCTCGTGCCGAGCGCGGCCGCCAGCCACTGGGAACACGAGGTCTTGCCGTTGGTGCCGGTGACGCCGCAGACCCAGAGCGCCTGCGACGGGCGGCCATAGAATTCGTGCGCGAGGATTCCGGCCTGCGCCTTGAGGCCGCTCACCGCGGCGTTCGGTACGTGCCATTCGGCGCGCCAGGCGAAGTCTTCCGCTTCCCAGAGCACTGCAGCGGCGCCGCGCTCGATCGCCTGCCCGATGAACCGGCGGCCGTCCGCGGACTCCCCCGGGTAGGCGAAGAACGCGACCCCGGGCGCGCAGCGACGGCTGTCGGCGACCAGACGCTCGATCATCGCGCCCTGTGCCGCGAGCCGCCCGAAGAGATCAGATCGGTCCATTCCCACCTGTCCGCCCAACAGCCGGCGCGAACGCCGCTGAGCGCCCACACGGCATCCACCAGCGCAAGGAACCAGTCGCGCATCAGGTGCTCTCCTTCGCGTCCTCGAATTCGCCCGGCAGCTCGACCGGCACGAGCGGCGCGTCGTGCGGAACGTTCATCAGGCGAAGCGCGCCCTGCATGATCTGGGCGAACACGGGCGCCGCCACCGCGCCGCCGTAGTAGCGGCCCGCCGAGGGCTCGTCGATCATCACCGCGACCACCAGGCGCGGCTCGCTCGCCGGCGCGAAGCCGACGAACGAGGCGATGTACTTGTGCGCCGCGTAGCCGCCGTTTTCCTGCTTGTGCGCGGTGCCGGTCTTGCCCGCCACGCGCCATCCCATGATGCGGGCGCGCGGCGCGGTGCCGCCGGGCTGCACCGCGGCTTCCAGCATCTCGCGCACCGCGCGGGCGGTTTCGCGGCCGAGCACCTGGCGGCCGGCGCCCGGCATGCCGGACTTGAGGAGCGAGAGCGAAACCATGTCGCCCTCGCGGGCGAACACGGTGTAGGCGCGGGCGAGCTGCACCAGGCTCACCGCGATGCCGTGGCCGTAGGCCATGGTCGCCTGCTCGATCGGGCGCCAGGTCTTCGCGTCGCGCACGCGGCCCGCGGCTTCGCCGGGAAAGCCGAGCTGCGGCGGCGTGCCGAAGCCGATGCGCCGGTACAGTTCGCGCATCTCCTCGCGCGGCAGCGCGAGCGCGATCTTCGCGGCGCCGACGTTGGAGGATTTCTGCACCACCTCGGCCACCGTCAGCAGCGAGGACGGATGCGCGTCGTGAATCGTGTAGCGCGCGATCGTGAGCGTGCCGGGGTGCGTGCGGATCACGGTCTGCGGGGTCACGCGGCCGAGCTCGAGCGCGAGCGCAATCGTGAACGGCTTCAGCGTCGATCCGGGCTCGAACAGGTCGGTGATGACGCGGTTGCGCAGCTGGGCGCCGGTGAGCCTGGCGCGATTGTTCGGGTTGTAGGTGGGAACGTTGGCGAGCGCGAGCACTTCGCCGG
>CAZXAR010000189.1:0-4653 GCA_964638135.1 uncultured Enterobacteriaceae bacterium
TGCGCTGCCGTAGGCCGGGCCGCTGAGCGCTTTCATGAAGTCGACATCGTTGGAGTACGTGAACCCCGTCTTACCGTTGCCGGTGACCCACTTTCCGCCAGCGGCGGTCCCTTCGACCCCGAAAAACGCTTCAAAGCTTTGGCTCGTGGAGACCGCGGCTGTCGTGTTTCCGTCGGTGTCCTGAGTGCCCCAGTCCGAAACATGGTTCATCCAGTAGCCCTTGGTCAGCCCCTCCCACTCGGGCGGGGGCGGAGGAATCTGGAAGATACCGACGACTTTCGTCGAGCCGGAGTCTGCGGTGTCAGGGTCGCCGTCACTCGTGGAGGTCAGTCGCACGCCTACCAGTTCTCCCTGGAGATCGGCAAGCGTCAGGTCACGGCTGCCTTCACCGCTGGAATCCAGCGTAAAGGTGAATGTCGAGTAGAAGTCCGGATTGGCGCCTTGCGTTCCGATCTCGATGCCAACGTCAAAGTTATCGGTCCCATTCCCAGGACCTACGCTGATCTCGCACGCTGCGTCATCCCCCGTGTAACCGCCAGCCATGGTGGCGCCGTTGCCCAGGTCATAGACGGAGTCGTCACCCTGCTGAAGCTCGGTAAAACCAGTTCCAGCGACGCTGAGCGTGCCGATCAAGTTTTCATCGGCGAGGTCGAAAAAGAATCCCCGCAAATCGCCGATGTACCCGGAGAGTTGAGTCAGAGTGAACGTCAGCGTGCCATCCCCGTTTTCCGTCACGGTCACCTGCACCTTTACCGGATCGGAACCGTCGGTGTAGGCACAGTCAATCACAAACGTCGTCGTCGCCATGGCTTATCTCCTTTGAATCGAACCCAATTTGACCCGTGAACTCCGTTTCGTCGGTAACGAATCCGTCACCTCTCCGGCTCCATCCTCGACTCGGTGATCTTCACCGCCACCCCCACCCTGGCATCGCTGCGCTCGATGCGGACGATGTTGCCGTGCGCCTTGAGCATCATCTTGCCCCCGGGGGTGTCGAACGACACCACGAAATCAACCTCGTCGCCGACTTCGTACCAGGCCTCGGTCTCGAAAAAAATCCCCGACGCGCTGACATCGCGGGTCGTGCCCTTCGCGCTCCCCAGATCCACCGGGAGCTCGGTGGCAACGCGTTCGTCCCTTCGCTTGTCATGTTGTGCCGTCGGCATGATCGGTGGGATTTCACCACGGCCCGAAGCGTAACGGGGCGTCCGGCAAAACGCATCGGCGGGTGCTCCTCTTATGCGGGGGATACAGGTCCCGGTGAATCAAGCGGCAGAGAGGACGTTCCTCCCTCCCATCATGGGAGGAACCTCCCATCGAGGCCCAGTATCAGGCCGCGGGCCTCAACCGGGAGGCCGCGTGAGCCCGTGGCGATGCGCGTAGGCGAACAGATCGAGCCGGTTGACGACCCCGAGCTTGTCGTAGATCGAGGTGAGGTGGTTGCGCAGCGTATGCTCGGCGATATGGAGCTTCTCCGCGATCGCCTTCGCGGTCGCGCCCGCGTTCGCCACCGTCACGGCGACGATTTCGCGCTCGCGCTCGGTGAGCGAGGCGATTTTCGCCTGCTCGGGGTCGACCGGCTGGGGCGCGCCCTTGCGGGAGAACTCGACAAAGATCCTGCCGGTGGCGGCGCGGTCGAGCCAGAGCTGGCCCTCGTGCACCTTGGCGATCGCCGTGAGGATGGTTTCCGCGGACGCTTCCTTTTCCACCACGCCCCGGGCTCCCGCAAGCACGGCCTTGTCGTGCGCCGCGGGGTCGCGCACTCCGGTCAGTACCAGGATTTTCGCCTTCGAGCCGGACATCAGAGGCGCGATCGCATCGAGCCCGCTCTCGCCGCCGAGATCGAGGTCGAGCAGGATCACATCCGGCGATGCGCGCCCGAGCATCTTCAGGGCGTCGGCGTGGTTGGCCGCGCTGCCGACCACCTGCATGCGCGGGCCGGCGCTCTCGATCAGCCGCTCGAGCCCCCACAGCACGGTGCGGTGGTCGTCGATCAGGAATACCCGGATCGGGGAAGCGTCGGGCACGGACTTCGCGCTGCTCGCATTCATAGCGGGATGGTCACCTGCACGAGGGCGCTCCCGTCCGGTCGTGACACGACCTCCAGCGCACCGCCGAGCACCCGCGCCCGCTCGCCGATCGAGCGGGGGCTGAAGACTTCGCCCGCCTGCGGGCCGCGATGCGCCTCATTGGCTATTTTGAGCACCAGGCTCGCATTGTCGCAAAGAATGGACACCGATGCCTTGCGCGCCGCGGTGTGCCGCAGGATGTTGCTCAGGGCCTCGGAGACGATCTGAAACGCCTCGGCCGCGAGGCGGCCCTTGAGGCGCGAGGTGATCTCGCTCCTCAGCTCGACGTCGATCGCGTAGAAGCGCGCCAGGCGCTCGATTTGGCGGCGCAGCGCCGCAACGAGGAACTCCCCCGGCAGCGGCGTCTTCTCGCGCAGATTCTCCGCATAGCTGCGCAGGTCGCGTATCGTCATCTCGGCCATCGCGACCAGCTCGGAGATCGGCTGCGAGAGCGGGTTGCCCGGCCCGGCCGCGCGCTGCAGCGCATCGAGCGAAAGCTTGAGGCCGATATAGGGCTGAATCGTCGTGTCGTGAAGGTCGCGCGAGATGGCGAGACGCTCGTCCTCTGCGGCGCGCGTGATGAGTTCCTCCAATAGCTGCATGTTTTCGACTACGGTCGCGATGGCGCGCGAAGCCTGCGCCAGGAAGTCGACGTCAGACTGGGTGAAGCGGCGCCGCCCCGCCGTGAGGAAGATCCGTCCGGTCGTGCCGTCGCGCTGGGCGTAGGGAACGGTGGTCAGCGCGCGCGCATCGAGCAGGTTCGCCAGCGCCTCGCATTCGGCCAGGAAGGAGCGCGAGCGCGCCCGCGCTTCGAGATCGTGTGCGAGGAACCGGCGGCGGCGCAGCGGCCACGAGTCCGCGGGGTCGTGGTAGCACGCGGCCACTGTGGCGGGCAGGCGCAGCAGCGCCTCGGCGGCGCTTTCGGCGAGCGGCCTCGCGACCGAGGCCTCGCCCGGTCTCCCCCGCTCGGCGCGGTGCATGATCCAGGCGGGCGGCGCGGCCGGGCGCCGCAGCACGAGGACGCATGCGGCGGCGCCGTAGAAATCGAGCAGCCGATCCAGGTTGCTGCCGATCGCATGCTCCATGCCCAGGCGCGCATTCCAGAGGTAGTTGATCTCGTGGAGCAGCCTCAGTCTGCGCTTGAGCAGCGCCTCGTATCCGCCCCAGTAGGCGATCATGTAGCCCAGCGCGAAGAGGTACACCGCCCGGATCAGCGTGCGGTTGAGCTCGAATTCGGTTCCCGTCGGCGCGAAGAACACACCCACCGTGAGAAACAGCGCCACCGAGGCCGCGGTGACCGAGAAGCCTTCCCGGAATCCGCGCGAAAACGACGCCACCAGGATGGCGAACAGAAAGAACTGGAAGAAGATGCTGCTCGTTCCTTCCGTGAGCGCGACCAGGTAGGCGTAGAACGCCACATCGAGCCAGTGAAGCGCGCGCTCCGGGGGCGGCCAGTCCGCGAGGTAGGCGCGCAGCGCGATCGCGGCGCTGTAGAGGCAGTAGGCTGCGAGCGAGCCGTAGGTGAGTTCGACCAGGCGCGCGGGCTCGAGCGGGTCGATCCAGATGATCGCCAGAGCCGAAAAGGCGAGCACGCAGCGCATGAGCGCGAGCATCCGCGCGTCCACCGCCTCGACCCCGACCGAACGATGCTCGGCGTTTGCCGCCGGCTCGCGCATGACGCGATCCTCCCCGGCCGCGGATTCCCCTGCCGTGGCCGCCAAATGGCCCGTCGCTACGTAACCGCCAGCCGCGCCGGCCCTGCGGCGAGGCGCCCGATGGTGCGCGCTTCGGGGAACCCGTGTCCTGCGAACTCGGCGAGCACCTCGCGCTCCGCTGCCGGCGCGCAGGCGACGAGCAGCCCGCCGCTTGTCTGCGGATCGGTGAGGAGCGTGCGCTGCCACTCGGGAGCGTCCGCGGGCAGCCGCACGTCCTCGCCGTAGCCGCGCCAGTTGCGCGCCGAGGCGCCGGTTTTCGTGCCGCGCTTCGCCCCTTCGAGCGCCTCCGCAATGAGCGGCAGGTCGTCGAACCGGATCTGCGCCGAAAGCTTCGAGCCGCGGAGCAACTCGAGCAGATGCCCGGCAAGGCCGAAGCCGGTGATGTCGGTGAGCGCGTGCACGCCCGGCATTTCGGAAAGCGCGATCCCCGGCGTGTTGAGCTTCGTCGTCCATTCGAGCATCTGCGCGTAGCCGGCCGCCGAAAGCTCGCCCTTCTTCAGCGCCGCCGAGAGAATGCCGATGCCGAGCGGCTTGCCGAGCACGAGCAGGTCGCCCGCCTGCGCCGAATTGTTCCGCTTGACCTTGTCCGGGTGCACCAGGCCGAGCGCAACCAGCCCGTAGATCGGTTCGAGCACGTCGATCGAATGGCCGCCCGCCACCGGGATGCCGGCCGCGTGGCAGACCGATTCGCCGCCCGCGAGGATTCTCCCGATCACGCTCAAGGGGAGCTTCTCGAGCGGCATTCCCACCACCGCGAGCGCGAAGATCGGTTTCGCCCCCATCGCGTAGACGTCGGAGAGCGCGTTGGTCGCCGCGATCCGGCCGAAGTCGTACGGGTCGTCCACGATCGGCGTGAAGAAATCGGTCGT
>CAZXAR010000190.1:0-2274 GCA_964638135.1 uncultured Enterobacteriaceae bacterium
CGGACCTCGACCGGACTGGCTTTTACCCCTGCCGCCGCTACGAGCCGCTGGGGCAGCTCGACGACCGCATTCGGCGCCGCGTGCTCGTCACCGTGTCCCCCCTCGTGACCGGCACGGTGACCGCCTTCGTCACCGCCCCCGTGTCGATCCCCGTGTCCGCCGTGCCCGTCCCCGGAGGTTCCCATCGCCACGACATGAACCAGCTCGTTCGTCGCGGCCCAATACATTGCCCCGCCGCCGATCCCGATCCCCGCCACAAGGGCCAGGACGACGGCAAGGTCTCTCTTTGGAATGCGGGACTCCTCGTCACCTTTGTCGTTCACCTGGCGGTCCATTTGCGCACCCTCCAGCTTCGATTGCCGCACCCGCTCACTTGAGCGAGCCCAGGTCCGCCCCCACGACACGCTCAAGCTCGGCCTGGCGCTGCTCGAACTCCGTCCAGGCCGTGACGTGAGCACGCTCGGTCTGGGCAAGGGCGCGCTGGTTGTCGAGGAGTGTCAGGAAATCCACTTTGCCCGTCTGATAGCCGGCGATCGCCGCTTCGAGCGCCTGGGAGGCTTGGGGAAGAAGGCTTGTCCGGTAAAGCGTCACGAGCCGCTCGAACGCCCTTACCCTCTCGAAGCGGTCTTTCACGCCCGCAAGCGTCTCGATCCGGACTGCCTCCTGGGTCGCGCGGGCGGCAGCGCGCTGGGCGGCGGCCTCCTCGACGCGGGCGTCATAGCGCGGCTTGGTGTAAAGCAACGGGATGTTGATCGAGACGAAAAACTTCACCTTGTCACTTGCCCCATTCACTCCCGTGTACGCGGCACCGACCGTGAAGTCGGGGAAGTACTGCCGGTTGGCGAGCTCCACCGCCGCCTGCGCCCTGTCGAACGAGCGCTGGGCCGCAGCGATCTCGGGGCGCTGGCTGAGCGCCCGCTGCTCCAGCTCGTCAAATCGAAACATGAACGGCTCGAGCTCGCGTGGCACAGGCGTGCCGATGGGATCGCGCGGGCTGCGATAAAGCACGGCGTTTAGTGCACTCTGCGCCGTCTCCCGCTCTTGCTCGAGGATCACGAGCTCGGTCAGCGCCCTGGAGAGCTCCACCTGCGCCTTGAGAACGTCCTGCTGGCTTGCCCGGTCCACCTCGTAGCGCGTCTGCGCGATTCGGGCGAACGTTTTCAGAGTCTCGGACTCGCCCTGTTTGATACCGATGAACCGATGCGCGCGGAAAAGCTCGTAAAACGCGACCTTTACGCGCGCTGCGACTTCCCGTTCCTTGGCGCGCAGCTCTTCCGCGGTCTGATCGGCTTCGTATCGCGCCACCAAGGCTTGCAGCCCGAGCTTTCCCGGAAAAGGAAGTGTCTGGGCCACTGCGAGCTCGTTCTCGAGCCGCCGGCTGAAATCGCTCGATACCTGCGTTCCAAGGCTGACCGTCGGATCGGGCAGCGTCCTCGCCTGCGGGATTCGGGCGCGCGCGGCTTCCACGCGGGCCCGTGCCGCCGCCACCTCCGGGTTCTGGCGAAGCGCCTCGTGGATCAATGGAGGAAGCCGAACTTCTGCTTCCGAAGGCGGGCCTTGTGCAGGCGCATCAAGCGCCAGCCCCAGAAGCAGAGCTGCTGTGCAGATTCCGGGCCGACGGGCGGCCATCGTCGCACCCGCGCTCAGTGCCCTCCGGATTTCCGGACTCCGTCGAGAAGCTTCTCTACGGCGACGTCCCACTCCTTCGCCTGCTTCGAAAGTTTCTTGTAGGGGCCGAGCGCCCCGGCGGGCTTGACGTAATTGATGTGCGTGTCCTTGGAGTGCGGATCGTCCGGCATCCCTTCCACGATGACGAGGCGCCACGGAAGCTCGATGACGGCGGCATGGTCGACCTCGAACGCCTCGCGAAGCTGCCTGGGGTGATAGAACTCGATCATCACCATGCCGGGCACTTTTCTCGCCCCCTGCGTGCGCAGGGACGCGGCGTAATCCACGGTGGTCACGATGGTGAAGCCCTGGGCTTCGATCGCCGCCTTCACCTTGCCCACGGTCTCCTCGAACCCGAACTTCGAGTTCGCCTCCTTCGTATGGCCGGCAATCGCAGATCCTGCGGGAACAACGAAGAGCGCAACCGCAATAGCAAGTCCGATTGCGAGAACGTCAAGCGTCTTTCTGTCCATCTCAGGCCTCCTCTTACAAGGACAAGGTTGCGCGCAGCTTCACGCGTTTGTTGCGACGGCAAGCCCGGTTTCGCTCCAGTGTTTTGTAGCCCCGTAGCCCAGTACGGAGTCAACCGGGGAGTTGACCTGCTTT
>CAZXAR010000190.1:2374-4590 GCA_964638135.1 uncultured Enterobacteriaceae bacterium
TCGGCCTCGCGTGTTTCAGCCGCGAAGAAGCTGTCCCGCGGTGAGCCAGTAGTAGACGATGTAGCCGCCCGCTCCCAGCAGCAGCAGCGCCCCCACCCGCTCCACATAGGGCACGAGCCGCTGCAGGTAGCGGACAAGCACTCCCTTGAAGAGAGCCACGCTGAGCGTCAGGACCGTCAGGACCGTGCCCATGCCTAGCCCATAGGCGAGGAACTGCGCCCCGCCCGCTCCGACGTCCCGGCCGGCAAAAGCACTTCCTACGACGGCGAGAAACACCGGCAACGTGCAGCTGAGCGATGCCAGGCCGTACGCCACGCCGAAGACGAAGATGCTGAGCAGCGTGCGGCCGCGCCGCACGGGGAGTTGAACAACCCCGGGGAGCGCCAGGCGGTGCCCCAACAGCAGCCAGCCTCCCAGCAGCGCGAGCGCCACACCGATCAAAAGCCCGATCCACGGCATCGCCGACAGAATGGCGGAAGCGCCCAGCGAGATCAGCGCGCCTGCCAGTCCGAACAGAATCACGAACCCGGAGGTAAGCGTCGCCCCGACCAGCAGGGCCCGCAGCAGCCGAGCGGCAATCGTCGCCTCGGCAGACAAGGCGATGGACTGAACGGGGTTGGGTGGGGACGCCGGCTGCAGAGAAGGTTCGTCTCCTTCACCTGTGGCGAGGTAGTACGAGAGATAGGCGGGCAGCATCGCAAAACCGCATGGATTCACGGTGGCGAACATGCCGGCGGTGAACGCGTAAGCGACGAGTCCGGAGTCCACCCGCTACTTCAAGAGTTTCTTGACCTGCGCTTCGAGCGATTCGTAAGCGGTTGGAATGGTGTCGGTGTAGACGAGCTCACCGGCCTCGCTGATGATGAACGTGCTGTCCAGCGCGCGGACACGGTAGGCGCGAGCCACCGCGTTGCCGGCATCCAACGCCCAGACGTAGTCCGGGTTGCCGGCGAACTGCCGGAACCTCTGGAGTCGCTCGGGCGTGCTGGAGGGGTCGACATCCAGGGCGATGATGGTCAGCCGGTCGCCGTACTTCTGGTGGAGCCTCCCTAGCGCTTGCGCCTCCGGGACGCAGGTGCCGCACCAGTACGCCATGATGAAAAGGATCACCGGCTTGCCGCGATGGGCAGAAAGCGTAAACGTCTTGCCCTCCAGCGTTGGAACGGTGAAATCCGGAGCGGGAGAGGCGGTCTGACCGGCCGCGGCGTCGCCCCATCCGCCCGACCGGATCTTTGTCTCGGGAGCCGTAGCGGGATTCTCGATGCGCGGCATTAACCAGCCCGCCGCAATGATCGCGAGCGCTAGCGCGCCCCCGATTGTTGACCACGCGCCGATGCGGCTCACTGCACGCGGGCCACGCTCTTCGAATCCGATTCGGATTGCTTGGGCTCGCATCGCTCGCCGGCTTCGCACGCCGTGGCCGGCCGCCGCACCTGGCGGTACACCGCATAGAAAGCCGCTAGCAGGGCGAGCACCCAGGCGCCCGCGATCAAATACGGCCTCAGAGACGCGAACGTATCGAGACTGCCGATGACAGCGGCGCCGGAACCAAGCGACGCAAGCAGCGGCACCAAAAGGCAACAAATAGCGGCAATAGCTCCGCCGAAAACACTTACGCCGAGAATGCCTGGATCTTTCCTCTCACCGGCGTGTTCTTCCCGTGAGCGGGATTCATCGTCGATTTGCATTCTCAGGTCCTTCTGACAGGCCAGTTTTCGGCGCCTCCAGCCGTCTAGCGCCAGGAGAACAGACGCTGGAGCATGCCGACGCTGCCCGTGTCGCTCGCCGTGGGTGTTGCGTTCTTGCCGTCCTTCACGGTCGCGGGAAAGCCGGCGTTGGTGATGGCTTGGGCCAGTGCCTCTGCCGTGGTCTTCTCGTCGTCGAAGCTGACCGTAGCGGTCGCCGCCCCGAAGCGCTCGACCACGGCGAACTGGGTTACCCCGGTGGCCCGGGAGAGCACCTTGTTCACGATCGGCACGCAGCTAAAGCAGCCTACGTTCCCGACCGCAAGCGTGGTGGTGCGTGGCTCCGCCATGGCGGTGCCGGCGATGACCAGGGCGGAGGCGGTCACGGCAGCGCGAAGCAGGGTTTTCATCGATTTGGTCTCCTTGTTGGGATAGAAACGAAGGGTCAGAGGAAGAGGGGGGCAGTGTAGGGAAATGTGACGGCCGCGAGGACGAGTACTGCCGCGGCCCAAAGGCCCATCTTCGTCATGC
>CAZXAR010000191.1:0-4567 GCA_964638135.1 uncultured Enterobacteriaceae bacterium
ATCGGCTGCTCGGACTCGACCGCCAACTCGCCGCGAAGCTCGAAGCGGCGATCGCGCGTCGTATCGCCGGCGAAGATCAAGCAGGAATCGCGCCCCAGTACGAGTAAGCGGTGCGTCACCCGCTAGCGCCGAGCCAGAGACCGTGAGGACGATGGCGGCGAATCACATTGGAGACGTTCTCGTCGCACCGCTCAAGACGGCGATTCCGCCGCTCTCCAACGACGTCGAGGTGTTCCCGGGCATGCCCAAGAAATGGGGGCTCAGCTTCCTGATCAATACGCAAAAGGCGCCCACCGGGCGCTCGGCGGGCAGCCTCGCCTGGGCGGGACTCGCCAATACCTACTTCTGGATCGATCCGGCGAAGGGGGTCGGCGGCGTGTACCTGTCGCAGGTGCTGCCCTTCGCCGACAAGAAGTCGCTGCCGCTCTACGGTGAATTCGAAACTGCCGTATACCAATCGGTGACGTGACGCGCCGCGCGGCAGGAACGGTGTTGCGAACTGCCGACTAGCGAAAGAGCGCCTCGGCCTCGGCGCGGCGTCCCTGGTCGCGGTACAGGGCGAAAAGCGCTACGCGGGTCGCCACGCTCTCCGGGTGCTCGCGGCCGAAGGCTCGCACGCGAAGGTCAAGCGCACGCAGGTAGAAGGGCTCCGCTTCGCGAGGGCGCAGCTGCGCGCGCCGCAGTTCAGCGAGGGTGTGCAGCGCGAGCGCGGTGTTCGGATGATCGGCGCTGAGCTGGGCCTCGTAGATCGCGAGACTGCGACTTGCAAAGGTGTCTGCATCTGCAAGCCGCCCTTGCGCGAGGCGCAGACGCGCGACATAAGCGAGCGCAGCCGCGGTGCTCGGGTGCGTCGCACCCAATGTCTTGCTGACGGTGGCGAGGCCGCGCATCGCGAGGGGGTCGGCAGCGGCGAAACGTCCCAGCGTCGTGTAAAGCCGGGCAAGGTTGAGGAGCGGCGCGGCAGCGCTCGAGGGCGAGGAGATCGAGAGACTGCGCCGGTAGAGCAGCTCGGCCTCGGCGTAGCGGCCCTGCAGCTCGAGCGCGACGGCGAGGTTGTTGCATGCGGTGCCGACGCTTGCATGCCGTGGGCCGAGCACGCGCTCGTAGATTGCGAGGCTTTGGCGGTAGAGCGGCTCGGCGTCCGCGTAACGTGCCTGTGCGCGGTACACCGAGGCGAGGTTGTTGGCGGTGTCCGCAAGTCGCCGGTCGCGATCGCCGAAACCCTGCGCCTGCTCGAGCGCCGCCGCGTACGCGAGCGCGGCGGCCGCGTAGTTTCCCTCGCCGTGCGCCGCGATGCCTTCCTGCATGCTGCGCGCCCAACGTTCGTTAGCTGCGGCAACGGGGGCAGGCGCGAGCGCCAGGCACGCAAAGACAAGGCCGCGAAATGCGGCCTTTCGGACATGCGGTGTCCCGACCGAACGCAATCGGCAGGTCACGTGTCAAGCGGCGCGCAGGCCGAGAATCTCGCGCGCCTCGGCGGGCGTGGCGGGGCGGCGGTCGAACCGCCCGCAGTTGTCGGCGATCTTCTTCACCAGTTCGGCGTTGCTCGCCGCGAGCCGGTCGGGCTCGATCTTCAGGTTGTCTTCCAGCCCGGTGCGGCAATGGCCGCCCGTTTCCAGGCACCACTGGTTCACCTCCCACTGGTGCTTGCCGACGCCCGCGGCGACCCAGGTCGCTTTGGGCAGCACCGCTTTCAGTTCCGAGCGCAGGAAATCGAAGATCGTGCGCCGGGCGGGCATCGCGTTCGGGATGCCCATCACGAACTGCACGTGCGGCGGGTCCTTGATGAGGCCCTTCTTCACCAGGTTCGCGGCGTTGTAGAGCATCGCGAGGTCGAACACCTCGACTTCGGGCTTGATGTCGTAGTCGAGCATCGTCTTCGCGAGCCCTTCGACGAAATCGGGGGCGTTTTCGTAGATCGCGGTCGGGAAGTTGACCGATCCGGTGGCAAGCGAAGCCATATCCGGCCTGAGATAGAGCATCGCGCCGCGCGCCGACTGCTCGCGGCCGCGGCCGCCGGTCGAGAACTGCACGATCATCCCGGGGCAGTGCTTGCGCACGCCTTCCTGCACGCGGGCATACAGCTCGGGATCGGAGCCCGGCGATTCGTCCGGGTTGCGCACGTGGATGTGCACGAGCGATGCGCCCGCCTCGAACGCCTCGTGCGCCGATTCGACCTGCTGCGAGGGCGTCACCGGGACCGCCGGGTTGTCCTTTTTCTTCGGCACGGCGCCGGTGATCGCGACGGTGATGATGACCGGTTGAGCCATGGCGCACTCCTTTCAGTGCTGCATGTCGTGGTTAAGCGTCTCGGCGATCTCGCCGGCGGCATGCCGCAGGCGCGGCAGGAACTCGTAGCCGCGCCGCAATGTCATGCGCGGCGCCGGGCCGTGCACCGCGATTGCCGCGCAGACCCGGCCGCGCGGATCGGTGACCGGGACCGCCAGGCACACCGACCCGACGAGGAATTCGCCGCTGTCGGTCGCGACGCCGCTCGCGCGGATCTTGCGCAGCTCGCGCTGCAGCGCATCCACCGTGGTGATGGTTCGATCGGTGTAGCGCTTGAGCGGGCCCGAACCGAGCACCTTGCGCACCTGGGGCGGCGCGAGGTGCGCAAGAAACAGCTTGCCGCTTGCGGTGCAGTGCAGCGGAACCCTGGAGCCGACCTCCATGTGCAGGCGCACGATGGCGCTGGTCTCCACGCGGTCGAGGTACACCACCTCGCTCCCGTCCAGCATCGTGAAGTTGCAGGTCTCGCCGATCTCCTCGACCAGCCCGGAAAGCACCGCGTGGCGCCGCGAGCGCCCCGGCGAGCGCATCTGCACGGTGAGCGACAGCGCCGCCATGCGCGGCCCGACCCGGTAGCGCTTCTCGAACGCCTCGCGCTCGGCAAGACCTCCCCGCATCAGCAGTCCGAGGATGCGGTACACGGTCGGCTTGGGCAGGCCGCTCAGCCGCGTAAGGTTCTCCAGGGTCGGGGGCGTCTCGGCCTGCGCGATCAGCTCGAGCAGGGCGAAGGCGCGCAAGGTGGAGGAGTCGGGCGTGCCGCTTTCCCGCGCTGCCGCAAAGGATTTCGATGAACGAAATTCCACGTTCCATTATTGCAATGCTTTCCTCCGGCGTGCAATGATTTTTCACCATGCCGAGACAAGACCTGACCTACGACGACGTGCTGCGGATCGTCGAGCTGGTCAAGACGGCGCCGTTCTCCGAATTCCGTCTCAAGGTCGGCGACATCGAAGTGCATTTGCGGCGCCGCAACGGACTGGACGGCGAAGTGCAGAGTTCGCCCGCCGCTGTCGCGACGGCGCGGGCTGCCGCACCGGCGCCCTCAGTCGCGCGCGAACCCGAGCGCCGCTTCCCGGAGGGCTCGGTGCTGGTGCGTTCGCCGATGGTCGGCACGTTCTACCGCGCGCCGGCGCCGGATGCGGCTCCCTTCGTCGAAGTGGGGCAGCACGTCGAGCCCGACACCACGGTGTGCATCATCGAAGTGATGAAGCTCATGAACTCGATCGCGGCCGACACGCGCGGCGTGGTCGTCGAAATCCTCGCCGCGAACGGCGCTCACGTCGAGCATGGCGAGCTGCTGATGGCGATTCGCCCGGATCCGGAGGACGGATGAAGCGCAGGCACGGCCCCGTCCGTCCGCGCCGCTTCGATTTCGTCGACGTCACGCTGCGCGATGCGCACCAGTGCCTGTGGTCCACGCGCATGACGACCGCGATGATGACCCCGATTCTCGGCGCGATCGACCGCGCGGGCTATGCCTACATCAACATTCTTGGCGGCGCGGTGTTCGACGTCTGCGTGCGCTACCTGCATGAAAACCCGTGGGAGCGGGTGAAGCTGCTCTGCAGCCGGCTCGCCACCCCGTGCGACGCGCTGACACGCGGCCAGAGCCTGTACACCTTCGAGCTTTTTCCTGACGACATCGTTGCGCTCAATTCGCAGGTGTTCGCGCGGCTCGGCGTGAAAGTGCTCACGGTCTATGACGCGCTCAACGACAACCGCAACATCGAATCGTCGGTGCGCTCGGGCCACGAGGCCGGCATGAAGGTCAACGCCATGATGACCTACACGCTGAGCCCGGTGCACACCGACGCGTACTACGTCGAGCGCACGAAGGAGCTGGTGAAGCTCAAGGCCGATTTCATCTGCATCAAGGACCCGACCGGGCTTCTCACGCCCGAGCGCGGCCGCACGCTCTTTCCCGCGGTGGTGAAAGCCGCGGGGTCGGTGCCGATGCAGCTTCATTCGCACTGCCAGTCGGGGCTGGCGCCGGAGGTCTACCAGATCGCGATCGCGAGCGGCTTTCGCTTCGGCTACACGGCGAGCGAGCCGCTCGCCAACGGTGCCTCGCTCCCGGCCACCGAGGACATCGCGGCGCGTGCGGCGCGCCTCGGCGTGCGCACCGCGGTCGAAGCCGCGGCGCTCAAGGAAGTGGCGGGCTATTTTTCCTGCCTGTGCGAGAGCGAGGGCAAGCCACGCGGCGAGATCGCGAAATACGACCCTGCGCTCTACGAGCACCAGATCCCGGGCGGGATGATCTCCAACCTGCGCTACCAGC
>CAZXAR010000192.1:0-4542 GCA_964638135.1 uncultured Enterobacteriaceae bacterium
GGATGAAGCTGTACTGCTCGAAGAACTCGTGCCCCGGGGGCAGGCCGCTGAACAGTTCGACCATCGTTTCGGCGACCTTGTGGCCGATCCGGACGAGGTCCGCCACCAGCGCGGTTTCCTCGAGCACCTGACGCACGTAGGCGTTTTTCGCCAGGTTCTCGATGTCGAACGTCTTGCCGACCGGTGCGCCGAAGAGAAGGTTCTCGGCCAGGCTCGCGTTGCGGTTGTAGCGCGTGGGATCGAATTGCTCGACCCACTCCTCCATGCCGAGGGAGGCGAGCCGTTCGTGCATCGCGGTGCGCGCGCCGAGCAGTTCATCGCGCAGTTCCTCGGTGCGCGCAGGGTCCGCGCCGCTTCGCAGACCGAGCTCGAAGAGGTGCGCTTCCAGGTCGACGACCTTGAGCACTTCCAGGATGCGCGCTTCCATTTCCTGCGGGCCCGCCACGCCGACGGAGGCGTAGTCGATCCAGTCGGCGTTGAAATCGAGGAGGGAACTTCCCGTGCGCTGCGCCTCGCGCAGTTGAAAGTCGCGCTCCCTGAGCTCGGCGCCCTCGTAGGCCGTTTCCGTCACCGGCCGGTGCTTGAGGCCGTAGAGCAGGTTCTCGCGCACGCTCACCGGGAACAGGTACGCGGACGCGCCGACGTACGAGATCGCCCTTCCGGTCACCGCTTCGGGCGCCCGCGTGATGTCGATGCCGCCCATTTCGACCGTGCCGCTGCTCGGCGGAACGAGCCGCGCGAGCAACTGCGCGAGTTCGCTGCGGCCGGCGCCCTGCTGTCCCACCACCGCGATATGCGCATCCAGACCCACTTCGAAGGACACGCCGTCCACCACCTTCTCCCCCGATTCGTCGACCAGCGACAGGTTCGACGCCCGGATGCTTCCATCGCGCGGCAGTTGCGGCGCCTCGATCAACCGCTGCAGTTCCGGCGGCGCGATGTCCTCGACGGTGAACTGCTCGATCACCTGGTTGAACTTGATCTGCACGTCGAGGCGCTGCTGGTCCCAATCGATCAGCTCCTTGATCGGCCCCGGCAGGTCCTTGTACGCCGCAATCACCGCCACCAGCGCGCCGATGTCGAGCCTGCCGACGATCACAAGGTAGCCCCCGACCGAGTAGAACAGGAACGGCGTCACCTGCGAGAGGAAATTGTTCAGGAACTTGATCAGGAACTTGCGCTGGTAGAACTCGAACCGGATGCGAAAGAGCTTCCCCAGCCGGGACGAAATCTCCGCCCGCTCGTAGTTCGACGTGTCGTGCGCGCGGATCTCGACGATGCCCTCGACCGATTCGGCCACGCGGCCCGCCAACTGCCGGGCGCCGATCTGGCGCTGCTTGGCAAGGCTGAGCAGACGACGCCGCATCCTGGGAATGATGACGGCCTGCACCATCACCATGCCGAAGGCGATCATGCCGAGCGCCAGGTGCTGGTACAGGATGAAGAACAGCGCAGTCAGTGCTTCGCTGGCGAAAAACAGCGGCGCAATGAACGCTTCGCCGATGAACCCACCGAGCGGTTCGATCTCGTCCTTGATCATGGTCGAGATTTCGGCCGACTTGACGCGGCGGAAGCGCGGCAGCGGAAAGCGCAGCACCTGGTCGAACAGGGCGTAGCGCAGCCGCCGCAGCATGCGCTCGCCCATCCAGCCCTTCATCGTGTTGATCTGGAACTTGAGAAATCCGATGAGGACGATGAGCGTGAGGAACGACAACGTCAGGGCGAACAGATACGGGATCTGCTCCAGCGGAAATCCGTCGAACAGCCGCATCGTCTGGCCGCCCACGAATTCCGGCAGCTTGAACTCGATCCTCAGGAAGGGCGCGGTCGAGTCCGGATTGGGAAAGCGCTTGCCCTGGATCGGCTCGTTGATGATCGTCTTCGGCAGGTCGAGCGACAGGTAGTAGAGCCCCATCGAGGCGAAGACCAGCGGCACGATCAGGAGCTGGTCCCGCTTGCTGTAGCGAACGATGAAGCCGAACAGGCTGCGATCCACCCCGATTCCCCCTGTGCCTTCTCAGATATTACCGTTCCCCATCCTTTTTGCGGCAATCGGCTATAGTCCGCGTATGGAGGCCGGCGAGTTCATCGTCCGGTTCTGGGGCGTGCGCGGAAGCATCGCCTGCTCGGGCCCGGACACCGCGCGCTACGGCGGAAACACCTCGTCGCTGGAGGTGCGCTGCGGCGAGCGCACGTTGCTGTTCGACAGCGGATCGGGCATTCGCTACCTCGGCAACCGGATGGTCGCCGAGGCGCCGATCGACGCCGACCTGTACTTCACGCACACGCACTTCGATCACGTCTGCGGCCTGCCTTTTTTCCGGCCGTTCTTCCAGCCGCAGAACACCTTCCGGTTGTGGGCCGGACACCTCGGCAACCGCGCGACCCTGCAACAGGTGCTGTGGGAATTCATGATGGCGCCGCTTTTCCCGGTGGCGCCCGCGGTCTTTCGCGCCAAGGTCACCTACCACGACTTCGCCGCGGGGGATGCGCTTTCGCCGTCCCCCAAGATCTCGGTTCGCACCGCGCCGCTCAATCATCCGGACGGGGCAACGGGCTACCGCGTCGATTACGCGGGGCGCTCGCTCTGCTACCTGACCGACACCGAGCACGTTCCCGGCGCGCCGGACCGCAACATCCTCGGCCTCATCGCGGGCGCCGATCTGGTCATCTACGACTGCATGTACACCGACCAGGAATGGGCTAACGGCCACGTCGGCTGGGGCCATTCGACCTGGCAGGAAGCGGTGCGCCTGTGCCGCGCCGCGGGCGCGAAGCGCCTGGTCGTATTCCACCACGACCCGGATCACGACGATGAAATGCTCGATGGCATCGGCGAGGAGGTGGAGGCGGCGCTCCCGGGTTCGATCCTCGCGCGCGAAGGTCTGGTGCTCTCGCCCTGAGCGGGCGCGCTATTTGTAGGGGTCGGCCGCGTCGCGCAGGCCGTCGCCCAGGAAGTTGAACGAGAGCACCACGACGAACACCGGAATCACGGAAGCCATGATCCAGGGGTAGAGCGCGACGGCGTTGATGTTCTGCGCCTCGTTGAGCAGCACGCCCCAGCTCGTCACCGGCGGGCGTAGCCCCAGCCCGAGGAACGAAAGCGCCGTTTCACCGAGGATCATCCCCGGCACCGCGAGGGTGGCGGAGGCGATGAGGTGGCTCGTGAAATTCGGCAGCAGGTGACGCCCGATCACGCGCCCCGGACCGGCGCCCATCAGCACCGCGGCAGCCGCGAAGTCCTCCTCGCGCAGGGCGAGCAGCTTCGAGCGCACGGCGCGCGCAAGGCCCGGCCAGTCGAGCAGGCCGAGGATGATGGTGATTCCGAAGTAGACGAGAATCGGGCTCCAGTTGACCGGCAGGGCCGCGGAGAGCGCCATCCACAACGGCAGCTCGGGGAAACAGCGCACCATCTCGATGAAGCGCTGGATGAGATTGTCGACCCAGCCGCCGTAGTAGCCCGAAATCCCGCCCAGCGTCACGCCGATCAGGAAGCTCACCAGGATTCCGAGCAGCCCGATGGTCAGCGAGACGCGGGCGCCGTAGATGATCCGCGAAAGCAGATCGCGCCCCAGGCGGTCGGTGCCCAGCAGATGCAGCGAGCCGCCCTCGGCCGGACAGACGAGGTGGAAGCTCCCCTCGATCAGCCCCCAGAAGCGGTACTCATCGCCGAGGCAGAAGAACCGCACCCGGTGCACCTGCTTGGGATCGGGCGTATAGACGCGGCGCAGCGTCTCCATGTCCAGACGCATGCTGTAGCCGTACACGAACGGGCCGACGAGCTCGCCTTCGTGGAACAGGTGCACTTCCTGCGGCGGGGCGTAGATCTGCTTCGCGTTGCGCGTGTGCAGGTAGTAGGGAGCGATGATCTCGCTCACAAGCGTCGAAGCATAGAACAGGAGCAGGATCACCCCGGCGATCACGGCGATGCGGTGGCGCCTGAATTTCCACCACATGATCTTCCACTGCGAGGCGCGATAGAAGCGCTCCTGCTCGGGCGTGAGCCACTCGGTCGCGTACGGCTCGAACGGCGCGTCCGAGACGTAATGCTCGATCGCCTTGGACTGTGTCGCGGTCGAGTTGGCGCTCATTTCGCCGCCCCCCCGGTGAGGCGGATGCGCGGGTCGAGCACCGCGAGCAGCAGGTCGGAGACGAACATTCCGATCACGGTGAGGAGCGACAGGAACATGAGGAAGGAGCCCGCCAGGTACTGGTCCTGGCTGCGCAGCGCGTCGAGCAGCATCGGGCCGGAGGTCTGCAGCGACAGCACGACGGCGACGATCGCCGAACCCGAAATGACCGAGGGCAGCAGGTTGCCGATGTCGGCGATGAACGGGTTGAGCGCCATGCGCATCGGGTACTTGATCAGCAGCCGCACGGGCGGCATGCCCTTGGCGCGCGCCGTGACCACGTACTGCTTTTGCAGCTCGTCGAGCAGGTTCGCGCGCAGGCGCCGGATCATGGCCGCGGTGCCGGAGGTGCCAATGACGATCACCGGGATCCACAGGTGCTGCAGCACCGATCCGGCCTTGGCCCAGCTCC
>CAZXAR010000193.1:0-4534 GCA_964638135.1 uncultured Enterobacteriaceae bacterium
CCTCGGTGCCGTAGCGCTCGATCGTCTCCATGTTGCCGGTGTCGGGCGCCGAGCAATTGAATACTTCCGGCGCCCAGCTCACCCGCCCCATGATTTCGCACAGCGGCGCGTATTCGAGGTTCGACAGCCCTTCGGGAACCCGCGGCGAGCGCGGCAGGAAGAGATTCCACAGTCCCGCGGCGCGCGCCCTGGGCTTGAGTTCCTCGATGAGCGGCACCGGCTCCCAGCGCCGCTCGCTCCGTACGTGCTCCCACCACTTGTGGTCGTTCGGGTAGACGTGCTCTTCCATGAAGGCGATGAGCCGTTTTCTGAGCTCCTGCACCTTCGGCGAATAGTCGAAATTCATGTTTGGCTCCTAGGCTGCACGTTTCAGAATCTTTTCCGCCTGCTGCCAGCCGAGTGCGGCGAGCATCGGCGCGCGCGAACCGGACTCCGCGGCGTGCGTGCTCGCCGCGGTGCCCTCGAGCACGCGCCTGGCGATCCCCTGCAGGATCGCGGCCATGCGGAACAGGTTGTAGGCCATGTAGAAATCCCAGTCGCTGCGCGACACGCCCTCGCGCCCGGTGCGCCGGCAGTACATGTTGATGTAGCGCTCCTCCGACGGTATGCCGAGCTCTTCGAGCGGCAGGCCCTCGATGCCGCGGAACTGCCCCGGCGGGATGTGCCAGCTCATGCAGTGGTAGGCAAAGTCGGCGAGCGGGTGCCCGAGCGTGGAAAGCTCCCAGTCGAGCACCGCGAGGATCCTGGGCTGCTCGGCATCGAAGATCGCGTTGTCCAGCCGGTAGTCGCCATGCACGACGGTGGTTTCGTCGCCCGCCGGGATGTTGTTCGGCAGCCAGGCGATCAGGTTGTCCATCGCCTCGATCCGCTCCGTCTCCGAGGCACGGTACTGCTTGGTCCAGCGCTCCACCTGGCGCGCGATGTAATTTCCCGGCCTGCCGAATCCCTCCAGCCCGATCGCCTGGTAGTCGGTCGAGTGGAGCAGCGCGATCACGCGGTTGAGTTCGTCCCAGATCGCGAAGCGCTCCGGCGCCGACATTCCGGGCAGCGCCTGGTCCCAGAGCACGCGCCCCTCGACGCAGTCCATGACGTAGAACACGGTGCCGATCACCGATTCGTCTTCGCACAGGCAGTAGGGCGCGGCGACCGGAAAGCCGGTCGAGTGCAGCGCCCGGACGACGCGGTACTCGCGGTCCACCGCGTGCGCCGAGGGAAGGAGCTTTCCGGGCGGCTTGCGTCGCAAGGCGTAGTGCTTGCCGCCCGCGCTCAGCCGGTAGGTCGGATTCGACTGCCCGCCCTTGAACTGCTCGACTTCGAGCGGCCCGCGGAAACCGTCGATCGCGCTGCGCAGGTACTCTTCCAGCGCCCGGACGTCGAACTGGTGGCGTTCCTCGACCGGCTTGGTGCCGATGAACTGGTCGAACATGGGAGGGGCAAGGATAAACCGAAACCGTGGAATCGGGCGCGAAACAGGCTATGTCCCGCGTGTCGCCGGCACGCGCAGCCAGAACGTCACCGGGCCGTCGTTGACGAGGCTCACCCGCATCTGCGCACCGAACACCCCGGTTTCCACTTGCGAATGCCGCGCGCGCGCCAGTTCGACAAAGCGCCGGAACAGCCGTTCGCCCTCCGCAGGCGCCGCGGCCGAAGAGAAACTCGGACGCGCACCCTTGTTCGTGTCCGCCGCGAGCGTGAACTGCGGCACGACCAGCAAGCCGCCGGCGATGTCGGCAAGCGAGCGGTTCATCCGTCCTTCGGTATCGGGAAAGATCCGGTAGCCGATCACGCGCTCGGCAAGCCGCGCCGCTTCGGCTTCTCCGTCGCCCCGCTCCACGCCGAGGAGCGCGACGATGCCGCGCCCGATGGCGCCCGCGGTCGCGCCCGCCACCTCCGCCCGCGCTTCGCTCACGCGCTGGATCAGCGCGATCACGCGATGATGTCGGGAATCAGGCGGTCGCGCAGCCGGGCGATGCTGTCCTTGAGAAAGAGCTTGCGTTTCTTGAGACGCCGCAGTTGCAGCTGGTCCTGGCGGGGATCGGCCGCGAGCCGCGCGATGACGTCGTCCAGATCGTGGTGCTCGATCTCCAGCGCCAGGATCCGCGCCTCGATCTGCGCCCGCTCTTCGTCGGTAAGCGGCTCGTTGCTCAATCCGGAACCCCCTGTCGGTCAGTACGTCGGTCTTTTCCTGAAGTATTCGAGCCGGTCGATCGAGCGCACCGTCACCTGCTCGACCTGCACGCCGCGCAGGACGTTGAGCGGCACCTCGATTCCGGCGGCGCCCCGCGCCCAGACCCGGCGGTAGAACTCGGCGAGCGACGCGACCCGTTCGCCGCCGACCCCGACCACGATGTCGCCCGCCTGAATGCCGGCGCGCGCGGCAGGGCCTTCGGGCGAAACGCGCGCGACGAAGAGCCGCCCGTGCAGTTCCTCGGCATTGATTCCGAGCCACGGTCGCGCCGGCCCGGAGCGGCGGCCGCCCGCGATCAGATCTTCCAGAATCGGCTTGAGAAGGTCGACCGGGACGAACATGTTGCCGGGCGAGCGCGTGCCCGATCCGGTGGCGTCGTTCACGATCAGCGAGCCGATGCCGAGCAGCTCGCCCTTGGCGCTGATGAGCGCGGCCCCCGACCAGTTCATCACCGGCGGATAGGTGAAGATCGCCGAGTCGAGCTGGTATTCCCAGCTGCCGGAAAACGGCCGGCGCGAAACGATGTAGGTGAGATTCACGCCGTCGCGTCCGCCGTAGCTGGCAACCATGGCCGGCTCGCGCTCGACGGCTTCGCTCGCATCGCCGAGCGGAAGCGGCTTGCCCGCGAGCGGCGCCAGCAGCCGCAACAGTCCGAAGCCGCTCGCGTGATCGTATCCGCTCACCGACGCCGGCACCGATTTTCCGTCCGCGCCCGTCACTTCGACGGAATCGGCTTCGATCAGCAGATAGCCGATGGTGGCGACATAGCCGTCGCGGACCAAGACGCCGGACCCTTCGCGCTGCATGCCCAGCGTTGCGGCGCTGCGCGCATCCTGCATGATTTTCGACTTGACGCGAACGATCGCCGAAAGGGTTTGATCCGCGTCCTCCTTCTGCTTGTCCTGCGCCGCTGCGGCAGCCGCGAGTGCAGCCGCCAGCAGCGCCACGAGCCCGTTACGAATCGCTCTCATGGCCACCCCCGTTGCCGACGGCACAATTGTGGTCCTCGTCCGCGCACAAATCCAGTGGCGCCTCGCCTTGTCGGCCCGGAGCTTTCCGGCTAACCTCGCGCCGGTGAAATTGCGCAGTGACGCGCTCGTCATCGGGGGAGGAATTGCCGGAATCTGCGCTGCGCTGGAGCTGCTGGAAGGCGGCGCTCGCGTGCTGCTTCTGGACCGCGACGAGGAAGCGAATTTCGGCGGCCTGGCAAAGGAATCGTTCGGCGGGATCTTCGTGGTCGGGAGCCCCGAGCAGCGGCGGGCCGGCTTTCGCGACACCCCCGAAACCGCGTTCGCGGACTGGTGCTCGTTCGGCGAGCTTGCCGAGAGCGAGCATTGGCCGCGCGCCTGGGCTTCCGCGTACGTGCACCGCTCGCTCGAGGACGTGCACGGCTGGCTCAGGCGCCAGGGCATCGGCTTTTTCCCCATCCCGCACTGGGTCGAGCGCGGCGAGAGCGCGCGCGGCAACTCGATGCCCCGCTTCCACCTGGTCTGGGGCACGGGATACGAGCTCGCCACCGTACTCGCGCGTCGGCTGCGCAGCCACCCCAGGGCATCGGGCCTTGAGCTGCGTTTCGGCCACCGCGTGGAAGCGCTCCTCACCGGCGACGGCGCGGTTACCGGTTGCCGCGGGCGGATCGAAGCGAACGGTGCCGAGTTCGAGGCCGAGGCGGAAAGCGTCGTGGTTGCATGCGGCGGGATCAACGGCAGCGGGGCGCTCGTGCGCGCGCACTGGCACCCGGACTGGTCACGACCTCCCGATACGATCCTGAACGGTTCGCACCGCTACGCCGACGGAACGCTACATGCGGCGGTGCGCGCCGCAGGCGGGCGCATCACGCACCTCGACAGGATGTGGAACTATGCCGCCGGAGTGCATCATTACCGCCCGCGCAAGCCCGAGCATGGCCTTTCCCTCGTGCCGCCGCGCTCGGCGCTGTGGGTGAACTGGCGCGGCGAGCGCATCCGGCCGGCGCTCGTTTCCGGCTTCGACACCCGCGCGCTCGTCGCGGCCGTGTGCCGGCAGGAGCGGCAATACTCGTGGCAGGTGCTCAACCGCAGGATCGCGCTGAAGGAACTGGCGGTCTCGGGCGCGGAGTTCAACCCGTCGATCCGCGACAAGCGCCGGCTCGCGTTCCTGCGCGACCTGCTGCTCGGCAACCGCTGGCTGGTGGAGGAGCTCGTCGCGAACTGCGCCGACTTCGTGGTCGCCGGTACGCTCGCCGAGCTGGTGGCGAAGATGAACCGGCTGCAGGGCGATTCCTCGGTGCAGCTCGAAGTGCTCGAGCGCGGGCTGCGCGACTACGACGACAAGGTCGTGCGGCGCGCCGCGAGCGAAGACGAGCAG
>CAZXAR010000194.1:0-4530 GCA_964638135.1 uncultured Enterobacteriaceae bacterium
AGCACCTGCCGCGCGGTGCGCAGGCGGGGAGCGGACATGTCGTCGCCGCGCAATTCCTTCAGCGCATAGCCGACGAAGTCCGCCACGACGTGCTTGCGCCAGCGCAGGTCGAGATCGGTATTGTCCATGGGCTTGGCGCGCGACTCGGCCAGGTCGCCGATCTGTGCGATCACATCGTCCGTGAGCTTTTTTCCGACCAGAACATCGCCCGCCTTGATGGAAAGCGGGTGCGAGGAAACCGCGCCCAGCACCAGCTTCGCATCCTCCACGGTGCCGTCGCGCGCGCGCTTCACCGCCGCGGCAACGCCGAGCACCGGGAAATCGAACGAACCGCGGCGCCGCAGCTTCCAGTAGGTGCTCTTCCAGCCGTCGCTTGGCGGCAGCAGCACGTCGGTGACGATTTCCTCCGGCTTGCGCGCGAGATACGCGATGCCGTCGTTGCGGTAAAGGTCGGCAAGCGCCACTTCGCGCTCCCCCGATGCGGACACGAGCTTCACCCGGGCGCCAAGCGAGATCAAGACAGGCGCGGTGTCGGTCGAGGAAACCGCGAGGCAGCGCTTGGAGGCGGTGGCGACCCAGCACACCGTGCCGTCCACTTTCATGCAGTAATCGATCGCCTTGCGCCACTCGTAGTTCTGGTTGTAATAGGTGCAGCGCGTATCGAGGCAGAGGTTGCCGCCGAGCGTCCCCATGTTGCGGATGTGGGGCGTTGCGACCTGCGCCGCCGCCTGCCACAGGCCGCGGTAGCTTTCCTTCACCGCCGCGATGGCGGTGACTTCGGTGAGCGTCAGTCCGGCGCCGAGGTTGAGGCCGGAGCCGTTTGCCGTTTTCTTCAGTTCCTCCACGCGGCGCAGCGAAACGAGCGTCGCGGGCGACTGGTGGCGCCGCTTCATGTTCGGCAGCAGGTCGGTGCCCCCGGCGATCAGCATCGCCGCCGGACCTTCGCCCGCAAGAATCCGAGCCGCCTCGGCGAGCGAACGCGGCGCGCGATACTCAAACCAGGGAAGCCGCATCATGACGCCGCCATCCCGGTAAGCACCTTGGATTTCTTTCTCGGCGGCTCCTTCACCGCGTTGCCGTCGCCGCCTTCCCAGGGCGGCGGAACCACCATCGGCTCGGGATAGGGAACCTGCGGGAATTTTTCCGGCCCGACGCGCGGCTCCTTTCCTTCAGCCTTCAGTGCGAGCGCCCGCAGCACCTTGTCGGGCGTGATCGGAATCTCGTCGATCCGCACCCCCAGCGCGTCATGGACTGCATTGGCGAGGGCAGGCATCACCGGAAGCAGCGGTCCCTGCCCCGCCTCCTTGGCGCCAAACGGGCAGTTCGGGTCCGGGTCCTCGACGAGCGCCACTTCCACCTCCGGCATGTCGAGCGAGGTGATGCTCTTGTATTCCAGCAGCGAAGGCATGCGGTGCACCAGCGCGTGCGAGAGCTTCGGCGGCAGGCGCCGGAACACCTGCTCTTCCATCAGCGCCTCGCCGAGCCCCATGTATACGCTGCCGATCACCTGGCCGTTCACCAGCACCGGGTTGACCGCCTGGCCGATGTCGTGCGCGATCCAGATTTTCGGTACGTGGATCCAGCCGGTTGCCTTGTCCACTTCGACTTCGACCACGCACGCACTGTAGGAATACGCGGGCGAAGGCCCCACGCCGGCGCCCTTGTACTTGCCCGGCGGCTTCGGGGGCGCGTACGAACCGACCGCGCCGAGCGTGCCGAACCTTTCTTCCGCGCAGACGACCGCTTCGGCAAACGACATGCCCTTGTCGGGATTGCCCGCGACGAACGCGCGCCCGCGCGAGAACACGATCCGGTCGGGAAGCGTCTCGAGCCGCCCGGCAACAGCATCGGTGAGCTGCGCCTTGACGCGCTCGGCGGCCTGCACCGCGGCGTTACCCATCATCACCGTCACGCGGCTCGAATACGAGCCGAGATCGATCGGCGTGATTCCGGTGTCGCCGGTCACGCAGCGCACGTCGTACGGATCGATGCCGAGCACTTCGGCGACCATCGCGGCGAGCACGTCGTCCGAACCCTGCCCGACTTCGGCCGCGCCGCAGAACACCGACACCTGGCCGCTGCGATCGAGCAGCACCTGCACGCCCGTCTGCGGCATCTTGTTCCAGTAGATCGGCAGCCCTGCGCCGCACATGTAGGCGCTGCACGCGATGCCGACGCCGCGGCCCTCGGGAAGCTTGCGGTGCTTCGCCTTCCAGCCGGACATCCCGACCACCTTGCGGATGCATTCGGCAAGGCCGATCGTGCCGATGCGCAGCCAGTTCGCGGTGAGCGTGTTCGGCTTCGCGACCATGCCGAGCCGCAGCTCGGCCGGGTCGATGCCGAGCTTCTCGGCGATCTTGTCGAGCTGGATTTCCTGTCCGAAGCGCGGCTGCGGCGTGCCGTGCCCGCGTTTCGGTCCGCAGGGCGGCTTGTTGGTGAAGGTGCGGCACGCCTCGAACTTGTAGCGCGGCAGCTCGTAGGTCGTGGTCTGCAGCGCGCCGGTGTAGAACGTGCTCGCAACGCCATAGGAGCCGTAGCCGCCGCCATCGACCAGCGTCTGCAGATGCATCCCGGTGAGCTTGCCGCCGTTCGTCACGCCGGTGCGGAATTTCATCAGCACCGGGTGCCGGCCGCGGTGCATGTAGAACACTTCCTCGCGGTTGAGGCAGATCTTCACGGGGCGCCCGAGCACGAGCGCCGCCTTGCACACCACGATCTCATGGTTGCAGATGTCGGTCTTGCCGCCGAAGCCGCCGCCGTTCGGGCAGGCGATGACCCGGATGTGCGCCGCCGGCATCTGCAGGACGCGCGCGAGCGCCCGGTGCACGTAGTGCGGCACCTGCGTCGAGGACCAGAGCGTGAGCTTGCCTTCGCCGTCGAGCGCCGCGACCGCCGCATGCTGCTCGATCGGCAGGTGCGTGTTGCCCTCGTAGAAGAACACGTCCTCGAAGACGTGATCGGAGGCTGCGAGCGCCTCCTCCACGTCGCCGAAGGCGAAAGCCTGCAGGCGATGGATGTTGCCCTGCTCGCCGTAGTCGTGGATGCGCGGCTCGGGTGTCGCAAGCGCCTCCTCGGGCGAGGCGATGGTGCCGAGCAAGCGGTACTTCACCTCGATCAGGTCGAGCGCCTCGGTCGCCCTCTGCTCGTCCTTCGCGATCACCGCGGCAAGCGGGTCGCCGACATAGCGCACCCGGTCCGGGGCGAGCGCGTACTCGTCCTGCGTCACCGGGAGAATCCCGAAGGTGATCGGGAAGTCCTTCCCGGTGAGAACGAGGTGCACGCCAGGATGCGCCTCGGCCCTGGAAACGTCGATCGATTCGATCGCGGCATGCGCGTGCGGCGAGCGCAGCAGCCGGCAATGGAGCATGCGCGGCAGCACGATGTCGTCTGCAAAGCGCGTCTGTCCCGTGACCTTGGCGCGGCCATCGACGCGCCGCCGCGCATGCCCGAGCACTTCGAGCTTGCGCTTTTCGGTCACGCGCGCTCCTGCCGCATCTGCTTCGCGGCCTCCTCGATCGAATCGACGATCTGCTGATACCCGGTGCAGCGGCAAAGAACCCCGGCAATCGCCTCCTTGATCCGTTCGCGGCTCGGGTCCGGCTCGCGCGCGAGCAGCGCCTTCGCGGTCATCAGCAAGCCCGGCGTGCAGTAGCCGCACTGCGCGCCCCCGAGGTCGGCGAACGCCGCCTGCAGCGGATGCAGCTCGGCGCCGCGCGCGAGGCCCTCGACGGTTTCGACCGCGCGCCCCTCGCAGTCGAGCGCCAGCGTGAGGCACGAAAGCACCGGTTCATCGTCCACGAGCACCGCGCAAGCGCCGCATTCGCCCAGCTCGCAGCCGTGCTTGGTGCCGGTAAGTCCCAGTTCCTCGCGCAGCACTTCGAGCAGCGTCTTGTAGGGCGCGAACGAGACCTCCACCTCCTCGCCGTTCACGCGCAGGCGCAGGTGCGCGTTCGCGAGCGCGCGCCGTGCCGCCGAAACCGTCATTGTTTGGACCCCAAACAAATTGCCTGGCGCCACTTTACCCCCAGGGTGGCGCGAGCGCAAAGGGGTTTTCGCTGCGGCTCAGGCGCCGCCGCAGATGCGCGGCAGGATCTCGCTGATCGAGCCCGGCAGCAGCGCGTCGGCGATGTCGTCGAACGGGGTCTGCTCGGCGTTCAGGATCACGATGCGCGCGCCCGCGGACTGAGCGGCCGGAACCGCGCCCGCGACCGGATAGACCTGCAGGCTCGTTCCCACGGCGAGAAAGAGGTCCGCTTCCTGCGCGACGCGCATCGCGCGGTCGATCACTGCCGGAACGAGCGCCTGGCCGAAGGAGATGGTCGCGCTTTTCAGGATGCCGCCGCACTGCCGGCAGGGGGGGTCCTCCTCGCCTGCCCGCACGCGCTCGAGCGTCTCCTGCATCGGCCCGCGCCAGCCGCAGCTCATGCAGACGACCTTGCGCATCGTGCCGTGCACCTCGATCACGCGCTCCGGCGAATTGCCGGCCATCTGGTGCAGCTCGTCGATGTTCTGCGTGATGAGCGCGTGCAG
>CAZXAR010000195.1:0-4472 GCA_964638135.1 uncultured Enterobacteriaceae bacterium
GCTCCTTCACGGCGCGCTCGACGCGCACCAGGCCGGCGCGGAACTGGTTCTCGGCCAGCTCGCCGACCGAGCGCACGCGCCGGTTGCCGAGGTGGTCGATGTCGTCGATCTCGCCGCGCCCGTTGCGCAGCTCGACCAGGATCCGGATCACCTCCACGATATCGCGCGGACTCAGCGTGAAGCGCTGCTCGATCCGGGCCTCGAGTTTCTGCCGGTCGACGCCTTTCGACTTCAGCTCCTGGTACGTCCGGTCGACCATCGCCTGCGCCTCCGCCTCCGAGGCGATGCCCTCGAGGCTCACCTTGCCGAGGTGGAGCTCCGGGGCGTGCCTGAAGTACGCGCGCAGTTCCTCGTCTGCATCCTTGGACAGCGCGACGTTGCGCAACCGGATCTGCCAGCTGGTCTCGCTCCGGACCCCGATCCTGCGGTTGAACTTCATGCGGCCGACGGCCGACAGGTCGTAGCGTTCCTCGGCAAAGAACAGGCCGTTGAACAGCGCCTCCACCGCCTCCTCCGTCGGCGGCTCGCCGGGCCGCATCATGCGATAGATGGCGATCCGCGCCGCCGTACGGTCCGCCGTCTCGTCCGTGCGCAGCGTCTTCGATACGTAAGGGCCCTGGTCGAGGTCGTTCGTGAACAGCGTCTGGAGCTTTTCCACCCGTGCCTCGCGCAGCTTCGCGAGCAGCAGCTCGGTGATCTCGTCGTTGGCGTTGGCGAGAATTTCCCCCGTATCCGCGTTGACCACGTTATGCGCGAGAGTGCGGCCCAGCAGGAAATCGTCCGGCGCCGCGATCTTCTTGATCCCGGCGGCTTCCATGTCCCGGATGTGCTTGACCGTGATCCGCTTGTCCTTGGCCACGATCACCTTGCCCGCCTTGTCGGCGATCTCGAAGCGCGCCACCTCGCCGCGCATGCGCTCCGGCACGACCTCGAACAGCACTGCGCCCGGCTCGAGGTGAAAGGCGTCGAAGACGAAGAACTCCTTCAGGATCTGCTCGGGCGTGTAGCCGAGCGCCTTGAGCAGGATCGTCACGGGCATCTTGCGCCGCCGGTCGACGCGGAAGAACACGATGTCCTTCGGATCGAACTCGAAATCCAGCCACGAACCGCGGTACGGAATGACGCGCGCAGAAAAGAGCAGCTTGCCGCTCGAGTGCGTCTTGCCGCGGTCGTGCTCGAAAAATACCCCCGGCGAGCGGTGCAGCTGCGAGACGATGACGCGCTCGGTACCGTTGATGATGAACGATCCGGTGGTCGTCATGAGCGGAATCTCGCCCATGTACACCTCCTGCTCCTTGACCTCCTTGGGCGCGGGCTTGGGCGCTTCCTTGTCCATGATCACGAGGCGCACCTTGGCGCGCAGCGGGCTCGCGTAGGTGAGGCCCCGCTGCTGGCATTCCTTGACGTCGAACGGCGGCTCACCGAGCTGGTAGCTCACGAATTCCAGCCGCGCGCTGCCCGAATGCGAGACGATGGGGAAGATCGAGGTAAACGCCGCCTGCAGGCCTTCGTTCTTCCGCGCCTCCGGCGCGACATGCGCCTGCAGGAACGCAGCGTACGACTCGAGCTGCGTGGCGATGAGAAACGGCACGCTCTGCACGGTCGCGCGCTTGGCGAAGCTCTTGCGGATGCGTCTACGCTCGGTGAGGGAATAGGTCATGAATTCTCCTGAAGCGATTCTTCCGGCTGCGGGCAGGCACTCGACAACGCGCACCGCCACCGAAGAATCGGCGAAGGTACCGGCCCGCCATGCGTTCGTACAAGGCTCAAATCGGGGGAAACCGGCGGCACTCCGGCGCGATCGGGAAGGGATGCGGCCCCTGCCCTGGCCGTCCGGAGATCCGCAATTCGCACCTCGTTACTTGATTTCTGCCTTGGCGCCCGCGTCGGTCAGCTTCTTGGCGACGGCCTCGGCATCGGCCTTCGACACGCCTTCCTTCACTGGCTTGGGCGCCCCGTCGACCAGGTCTTTCGCCTCCTTCAGTCCGAGGCTGGTCACCTCGCGAACCGCCTTGATCACGTTCACCTTGTTCTCGCCCACTGCCGTAAGAACGACGGTGAACTCCGTCTTCTCCTCGGCAGCGGCCGCGGCTGCGCTGCCGGCGCCGGCCGGTGCCGCCACTGCAACCGCCGCCGCGGCGGACACGCCGAACTTCTCCTCCATGTCCTTGATGAGCTGCGAGAGCTCCAGGACGGTCATTTGGGAAATGGCTTCCAGAATCTGTGTGCGTTCCATCGAATGCTCCAAAATTGTGAGAAAGGTTCCTGTTCCTGCGGGCCGCCGGCCCGACCCCGAATGGCCGGGCGGGCCTCCTTCATCCCGGGGCGGCGTGCTTTTCCCTCGCGTCGCGGACTGCGGCGAGCGTGCGCGCGAATCTGCCCGGCACTTCGTTGAGTGTCCGCACGAATTTCGCGATCGGCGCCTGCATCGTGCCGACAAGCATGCCCAGCAGCTCCTGCCGGCTTGGCATGGAGGCCAGCTGCTTGACCTCCTTCGCCGACATCACGCTGTGGGCCATCATCCCGCCGCGAATGACGAAGGATTCGTGATCCCGGGCGAACTCGGCCAGCACCTTCGCGCCGGCCACCGGATCGTGTGCGAAGCCGTACAGCAGCGGTCCGGAAATGTGCTCGGACAGCTTTTCGAACGGCGTTCCGCGCACGGCACGCACCGCGAGCGTATTTTTCAGCACTTTCAGGTACAGGCCGGACGCCCGTGCCTTGGCGCGCAACCCGGTCACCGCGCCAACGCCGAGGCCGCGATACTCCGCGACGATCACTGCCTTCGCCTTTCCGAGCTGCGCCGCGACCTCCGCGACGACCGCCTGTTTCCGCTCCAGACTGAGACCCAAGGTCTACCTCCTTGCGAGTTGGAAAACCGGGTGGTTCCGAAGAACTCCCGAACCGTGGCGACCTTGAATCAGGAACCACCACAGCATTCCTGCTTCGGGTGCGCCGTCTGCGTAGGACGTTGCTCGATTAAGCCTGCGGCGTCGGTACGCCGCGTTGCAGGCTCCTACGGTCTTTGACAGCTGCTGCGTTCTCGTGCAGCGGCCCAAAGTTGCTTCTTTCCCGGGGTGGGCAATCGTGCGCATCGCGCCTTCGCTCAATGGCTCTGCGCCGAAAGCGACGCCGGATCGACTTTCACTCCCAACCCCATCGTGCTCGACACCGAGACCTTTCTCAGGAAAACGCCCTTGGTGTGCGCGGGCTTCGAGCGGTTGAGCGCGTCGACCAGGGCGGCAAGGTTCTCGCGCAGTTGTTCCACCGTGAACGACGCGCGCCCGATCGTGCACTGCACGACCCCGGTCTTGTCGGCGCGGAACTGCACCTGTCCGGCCTTGGCGTTGCTCACCGCGGCTGCCACGTCCGGCGTGACCGTACCCACCTTCGGGTTCGGCATCAGCCCGCGCGGACCGAGGATCTGGCCAAGCTGGCCGACCACCCGCATCGCTTCGGGAGCCGCGATGACGACGTCGAAGTCGAGCTTGCCCTGCTTGACGCTTTCCGCAAGGTCCTCCATCCCCACGATGTCGGCCCCTGCGGCCCTGGCCGCCTGCGCCTTGTCGCCCGGCGCAAACACCGCAACGCGCACTTTCTTCCCTGTGCCCGCGGGCAGCACGACGGAGCCCCGCACCGTCTGATCCGATTTCTTGGCGTCGATGCCGAGGTTCACGGCAACGTCCACGGCCTCGTCGAACTTCGCAGTTGCGGTCTCCTTGACGATCGTCAACGCATCGATCACCGGATAGGATTTCGCCCGGTCGACCTTGGCCGCCATCGCCTTCCGGCGCTTCGAAAGCAAAGTCATCTACATGCCCTCCACCACGATTCCCATGGAACGGGCGCTGCCCGCGACCGTGCGCATCGCGGCCTCGAGACTCCCCGCATTGAGATCGGGCAGCTTCACCCTGGCGATCTCCTCGACCTGCTTGCGCGTGATCGTTCCCACCTTGTCGGTGTGCGGCCGGGGGCTGCCGGACTCGATTCCGGCCGCTTTCTTGATCAGCACGCTCGTCGGAGGTGTCTTGATGATGAACGTGAAACTCTTGTCCGCGTAGGCGGTGATCACCACGGGAAGCGGCAGCCCCGGTTCGACCTTCTGCGTCTGCGCGTTGAACGCCTTGCAGAACTCCATGATGTTCAGCCCGCGTTGGCCCAGCGCCGGCCCGATCGGCGGTGAGGGATTCGCCTTGCCCGCCGGCACCTGCAGTTTGATGAAGCCGATTACCTTTTTTGCCATGTCGCTCTCCCGTTCGCGGGTTCAATCGAGACGGGCCGTCTCTCCCCGGTCGTCATGCCTTTTCAACCTGCCCGAATTCGAGTTCCACCGGAGTGGAGCGGCCGAAAATCGTCACGGCCACCCGCAGGCGGCTTTTCTCGTAGTTCACGTCTTCCACGGTCCCCTGGAAGTCGGTAAACGGGCCGTCCTTGACGCGCACCATTTCGCCGACCTCGAACAGCACCTTGGG
>CAZXAR010000196.1:0-4410 GCA_964638135.1 uncultured Enterobacteriaceae bacterium
CCGGGCGGCCGCCCGGAATCTCCAACCAACAGAAGGAAGCAGCAATGGCAACAGGCACCGTGAAGTGGTTCAACGACGCGAAAGGCTACGGATTCATCACGCCGGATGACGGCAGCGAGGATCTGTTTGCGCATTTCTCGGCGATCAACATGCAGGGCTTCAAGACCCTGAAGGAAGGACAGAAAGTCAGCTTCGACGTGGTGCAGGGCCCCAAGGGCAAGCAGGCCTCCAACATCCAGAAAGCCTGAAGCGTACCGCTTCGAGCGAAAAGGGGCCGCGAGGGACGGCCCCTTTTTGTTGCCCTGCCGCGCTTCCCGGTACTACATCCGTTCGATCATCGCCTGGCCGAAGCCCGAGCACGAGACCTGCCGGGCGCCCTGCATCAGGCGGGCGAAGTCGTAGGTGACGACCTTGTCGGTGATCGCCCGCTCCATGGCGCCGACGATGACGTCGGCGGCGTCGGTCCAGCCCAGGTGGCGCAGCATCATCTCCGCCGACAGGATCTCCGAGCCGGGATTGACGTAGTCCTTGCCCGCGTACTTGGGCGCCGTCCCGTGCGTCGCCTCGAACATGGCGACCGAATCGCTCATGTTCGCGCCGGGCGCGATGCCGATCCCGCCGACCTGCGCGGCGAGGGCGTCCGAGATGTAGTCCCCGTTCAGGTTGAGGGTCGCGATGACGTCGTACTCCGCGGGCCGCAGCAGGATCTGCTGCAGAAAGGCGTCGGCAATCACGTCCTTCACCACGATCTCGCTGCCGGTCTTGGGGCTGCGGAAGCTGCACCAGGGTCCGCCGTCGAGCGGCTTGGCGCCGAACTCGCGCTGCGCGAGCGCATAGCCCCAGTCGCGGAAGGCGCCTTCGGTGAATTTCTGGATGTTGCCCTTGTGCACCAGCGTGACCGACCGGCGGCCGTTGTCGATTGCGTACTGCAGGGCCTTGCGGATGAGCCGCTCCGATCCTTCGGCCGACACCGGCTTGATGCCGATTCCGGAGCTGTTGGGAAAGCGGATCTTGCGGACCTTCATCTCCTCGGTGAGGAACCGGATCACCTTCTGGACTTCGGCGGACTTCGCCGGCCACTCGATGCCGGCGTAGATGTCCTCGGAGTTCTCGCGGAAGATCACCATGTCGGTCTTCTCCGGTTCCTTCAGCGGGCTCGGCACGCCCTTGAAGTAGCGCACCGGCCTCAGGCACACGTAGAGGTCGAGTTCCTGGCGAAGCGCGACGTTGATCGAGCGGATGCCGCCGCCGACCGGCGTGGTGAGCGGCCCCTTGATCGAGACCACGTATTCGCGGGCCGCCTCGAGCGTTTCCTCGGGCAGCCAGACGTTCTCGCCGTACACCTTGCATGATTTCTCGCCGGCGAAGATTTCCATCCACACGATCTGCTTCCTGCCGCCGTAGGCCTTTTTCACCGCGGCATCCACGACCTTCACCATGACCGGCGTGATGTCGACGCCGGTTCCGTCGCCCTCCATGAACGGGATCACCGGTCGGTCGGGCACATTGAGGGAGAAATCCTGGTTGACGGTGATCTTCGCGCCACCGCTCGGAATCTTGATGTGCTTGAACGCCATGGGATGGCTCCTGCGCTGTGAGGAAGGCAATCGGAGAAGCGGCGAATTATATAAGACCGCCTTGCGCCGCCGGAGCGGCCGTCAGCCCGGAAACAGGCGCAGGTCAAACAATCTCTCGATCAGCCACACGGTGGCGACCAGCGCGATCAAGCCCGAGCCCGCGGTGAACACGAGCCTGCGGTACAGCCAGGTGCGCCGGACCGCGAAGGCAAGCGGAAGAAACGCGCTCACGATGGCAAGCTGACCCGTCTCGACGCCGAGGTTGAAGCCCACCAGGGCGACGAGCAGCGCCCCCTGCGGCAGGCCGAGGTCGGCGAGCACGCTGGCAAAGCCGAATCCGTGGACCAGCCCGAAGGTGAACGCGACGATCCAGCGCCGTCCGATGACGAGCGGCCGCAGATTGTTGAGCGCGGCGAGCACGACCGAGAGCGCGATGGTCGATTCCACCAGGCGCGAGGGAAGCTGGATCACCGCCAGCGCCGCGAGCGAGAGCGTGATCGAGTGCGCGACGGTGAATGCGGTTACGACCCTGAAAACCTCCCAGAACACCGGCGCAAAGCGCTCCGCGGCCTGCCAGCCGCGGGCAGTCGCCGAAAGCGCCGCGGGCAGCAGCAGCGCGATCAGGAACAGCACGTGATCGAGGCCGATCCAGATGTGCCAGATTCCTTCGCGCCCGTAATCCACGAACTGCGCAAGGCGCGGGATTCCGGCGAGCGGCACCGCCATCCGCGGCCGGTCCGGCCCCAGCACCCCGGTGATTGCGCCGCCCGGGTGCTCGACGCGCAGGAGCCCGCGGTGCGTGGAATCGAGGTCGAACAGCAGCGAATACGCGATTTCGATCTCGCCGTAGTGTGCCGCCTGGCAGCTCCCGGCGAGGCGCAGCACGGCGTACGCACCGTCGCTGTGTTCGTCGACGAGCAGGTCGGTTGCCTCGATTCGGCACGCTCGCCGGTCGGCCCGCACTTCGAGGCGCGCAAGCGCGTACGCTGCGACATCGGCGCGCCGCGCGCGCAATTCGCCCCACGTGATCGCGCCGTCGCCGTCGGCATCGAGTCCGACCGCGTGCTCGAGATCGCGCAACGCGATGTCCCATTGCGCGGTGAGCGCGCTGCCGTCGCTGCGGATCGTCAGGTAGCTGTCGCTCGGCTTGTGCGCGTGGGCCGCCAGCGCCAAGCACGCCAGCAGCAGCGCGACGCCGCTTCTCATCGGCCAAGCGCTCGCAGCGCCTCGGCGGTGCGCCGCAACTGCGGGTTCTCGAACCCGCTCGCTTCGAGCCACTCGAGCGCAGGCTGCGCGGCGCGCGGATCGCGCGCCGCGAGCGCCGCTTCGAGCAGGATGGCGGCGTCGCGCGGCTCGCGCTGCGAGATCCAGTTCTCCGCCGCGGCGGCGAGCGCGGCGCGCGCATCGCCCTTGAGAGCGAGCTGAAAGCGGGCCTCTTCCTGCAGATGCAGGCGCTCGCCGCGGCGCGCCGCATCCGCGAACCGTTCGCCGAGTGTGCGCGCGTGGCGCTCGGCGGAGGACCGATCGAGTGCGCGCTCGGCGAGCGCCAGGCGCAAGAGGAGCGTATCGGAGCGTGCCCAGTCCCTGAGCAGCGAGACGACGTCGGCGGCGCGTCCCTGCTCGAGCAGGAAATCGGCATAGGCGGCGAGCAGGAAATTGTCGGCGAGATCGAGTTCGAGCGCGGAGCGGAAATGACGCTCGGCCGCCCGCGCATCCCCCAGTCGCCACGCCATCTCGGCAAGCCGGGTCGACACCCACAGCCGCAAGCCCGCGGCGGCGCGCGGGTGCCGGGCGAGCGCAGCGCCGAGTCGCTCGTAGGCCGCGCGCGTGTTTCCGGTCGTCGCATCGACATAGGCCGTGCAACCGACCGCGTGAAGCTCCTCGGACTTTTCCCGCAGGGCGGCACATTCGCGCCGCGCCGCGGGGTAATCGGCGCGCACCATGTGGATGGCGGCGCGCCACGCGTGCGGTTCGGGGTCGTGCGGAGCGAGCCGCGCCGCCGCCGCAAGATCCTCGAGCGCGCCCTGGAAGTCATGCCGGTACTGGCGCAGCATGCCGCGCAGCGTCAGCACACCGGCGTGCTCGGCGGTGCCGGGATACCAGGGCCTGAGCGCAGCGTCCGCGTACCCGACGTACCTCGGATCGCCCTGCGCCATCGCGAGTTCGAAATAACGCCGCGCAAGCTGCACCGCCGCCGCCGGATCGGTCGGACGCGCGCTCGCTTCTGCCCGCAGCCGCCGGAGCTCGGCGGCGACCGGGTCCGAGGCGCGGATCGGCAGCCGCTCGAGCACGACCGCGTCATGCTTGGGCAGGTGAGGCGCCGCCACCACGGTCGTGGCGGCGAAAAACGCGGCAAGGGTGCTCCAGATCAACTTCTTTCGACCCCGAAAAGGCACGAGCGTATCAGCTTGGCGGGCGAAACTGCTTGTCGATACAATGACTTGCGTTGGATCGGGCAAAGGGAGGCGTGCACGCGGCGAAAATCCGCGGCGCTGGTCAACGCCGGAGCGCACCGTGCGTTGGTAGCCAACACGGGGGATGGCGGCCACTGCGTTGCGTCGCCCCGTTCACAGAAAACTTAACGAGGAGAACGAGATGAGCAAGCTGCTGTCCATGATTGTCGCCGCGGTGTTCGCGGTGGTGAGCGTCAACGCGTTTGCCGCCGCTCATGCCGGCGCCGCGAAAGGCGAGATGAAGAAGGACGAGAAGGCCAAGATGGAGAAGAAGGAAGCCAAGGGCGAGAAGAAGGGCGCCGAGAAAAAAGCCGAGAAGGCCAAGATGGAGAAAAAGGAAGCCAAGGGCGAGAAAAAAGGCGAGATGAAGAAGGACGAGA
>CAZXAR010000197.1:0-4331 GCA_964638135.1 uncultured Enterobacteriaceae bacterium
GTCGAAGTGCAGATCCGCACCGAGGAGATGCACCGGCAGGCCGAGTTCGGCATCGCCGCGCACTGGCGCTACAAGGAGGAGGGCAGGCCCGCGCGGGCGCAAGGCGCGTTCGACGAGAAGATCGCGTGGCTGCGCCAGCTGCTTGCGTGGCGCGACGAGGTGGCAGGCGCCGTGAGCTGGACCGAAAAAACGCGCGAGGCGGCGCTCGACGACACGGTCTACGTGCTCACGCCGCAGGGCAAGGTGATCGACCTGCCCGCGGGCGCAAGCGCGGTGGATTTTGCCTACGCATTGCACACCGACCTCGGACACCGCTGCCGCGGGGCGAAGGCCGACGGACATATCGTAACGCTCGATACGCCGCTGCGGAGCGGGCAGCGGGTCGAGATCGTGGTGGCGAAGTCCGGGGGCCCATCGCGCGACTGGCTCAATCCCGAGCGCGGATTCCTCAAGAGCCATCGCGCCCGCCAGAAGGTGCGGCAATGGTTCAATGCCCAGGCGTTTGCCGAAACGGTGAGCGCAGGCCGCGCGATCGTGGAGAAGGAGGCAAAGCGCGAAGGCGCTTCGCACGCGAGCCTCGAGGCGCTCGCCGGGCGGCTCGGTTTCCCGAAGCCCGACGATCTGTTCGCCGCAGTGGCGCGCGACGAAGTGAACCTGCGGCAGCTTCAGTCCGCGCTGCGCGGGCTCGCCGGAATACAGGCCCCGCAGCCGGTTGCGCCGCCTGCGGCCGCGCCCGCGCGCAAGGCGAAGGGCGACGGCGGCCGCGGCATCCTGGTCGTCGGCATCGACCGGTTGCTGACGCAACTCGCGAAATGCTGCAAGCCCGTGCCTCCCGATCCGATCCGCGGATTCGTCACCCGCGGCAAGGGGGTCTCGATTCACCGGGAGGACTGTCCGAGCCTGCGGCGGCTCTCCGAGCTGCACCCCGAGCGCCTGATCGAAACCGGTTGGGGCGCAAGACCCGGCGGTGCCTATACCGTCGAAGTCGTGGTCACCGCGAACGACCGCCCGGGGCTGCTGCGGGACATCGGGGATGCGCTCGCGCGCGGGCACATCAACGTCACCGCAGTGCGGACCCAGAGCCGCGAGGAACTCGCGCACATGCGCTTCACTTTCGACGTCGAAGACCTGGGGCAGCTCAAGCGCGCGCTCGCGGCGGTCAAGGACGTGCACGGGGTGATTCGCGTGGCGCGGGCGTGACGGAAACCGCGGGCGCAGGCCCCGGGAGGGTTTCGGTGCAGGAATGGCTCATTCACCCGGTGGTCCAGGGCGCCGTGGTGCCGTTTCTGGCGGCCCTGATCGCGGGCCTGCTGTTCGCGCCGCTGCGGCTTGCCGGACTTTGTCTCGCCGCGGGATTTGCCGCGGCGGTTTACCTGGTCGTCGGATTCCAGTTCAGTCCGCTCAACACGGTGCGCAAACTCCTGCTCCTTGGGCTCGCGGCCCCCGCCCTCGGGGTCGTCGCCGATCTTGCCTTGCGGCCGACCAGGGCTGCCGGACCGGTGGCCGCCGTGATATGCGGTGCCGCGTCGATCTGGGTTTTCCTGGCGTTGCTCAAGCAGAAGGATCTCGCTCAGGCGCTCATAGCCGCCGGCGCGACTGCCGTCTATGTCGGATGGCAGGTCGGGGCGGTGCTCGCGCTGCGTCACGACTCGGTTCGCGCGGGGGCCGCGGCGTTTGCGCTCGGCCTGGGAACGGGCGTCGCCGCCGTGTTTGCCGCCTCCGCCACGCTCGGCCTGTATGCGCTGGCGTTTGGCACCGCGTCGAGCACCTTCCTGCTGCTGCAAATGATCGGGGGAAAGCGGATTTTCGCCGGAATGACCTTTTCTCTGACGGCTGGTCTCCTTGCCGGACTTATCGGTGCGGCCGCGGTTTACCTTGCCGAACTGCCTTGGACCGCGCTCGCTGTCCTGGCTGCTGTTCCGCTCGCCGCGCGAATTCCCGTTCCGGACCGATGGCCCGTGTGGGGGCAGGTCGTGGCGTTAAGCGCGCTCACGCTCGCCGTCGCGGCGGGTTCGTGCCTTCTCGCCTGGCAGGCGAGTCGCGGCCCGTCCGGGTAGTAAGATTCGCCCACGCCTCGCGGAGGGGGGAGTGTCATGAAGGCAGGAGTCCTGTGCGCAGCGTTGTCCTCGATTCCGCTGGTCGCGGCCGCGGCGCCGGAGTCCTACACGTTCGACCCGCACCATACGTTCATTCATTTTGGCGTCGACCACAACGACTTTTCGACGATCTGGGGCCGGTTCGACAAGTCCTCAGGCAAATTCACCATCGATCGTCAGGCGAAAACCGGCGCCGTCGAGATTTCAGTGGAGACGGCATCGCTCAGTACCGGCGACGGCGTCCGGGGGGATCGACCGCGGTCCCGCGACGAGCATCTGCGCAGCGTGGACTTCTTCAACGCCGCGGAATTCCCGCGGATGGTCTACAAGGCTTCGGCGGTGAAATTCAGTGGCGAGGTGCCCGTCGAAGTGTCGGGTCAACTGACGCTGCTCGGGGTGACGCGGCCCGTGGTGCTGACCGTGGATCGCTGGAGATGCGCCGCGCACCCGGTGACCAAGCGCGGAATCTGCGGCGGGAACGCAGTCGGCTCGCTCCTGCGATCGGATTTCGGCATGAAATGGGGCATCCCCGCGACCGGGGATGAAGTCAAGATCCGCGTGACGTTCGAGGCATTGAAGGATTGAGCCGGAATAGGGGGGATGCCTCACGTGTTTGCAACGACCACGACCGCTTGCGCACCAATCGGTTCCTGCCGCTTTCAACCGAAGGAGCACCGCATGAAGAGGACCACACTCTGCGCGATTTTCGCTGCGTTGCCGTTTGCCGCGACCGCGCAGTCCGAAAGCTACACCATCGATCCGATCCACAGCTTTCCTCATTTCGGCATCGAGCATCTCGGTCTCACGCTGATCTGGGGCCGGTTCGACAGGATGAGCGGCAAGTTCACGCTCGACCGCGCCGGGAAGAAGGCGGGGGTCGAGGTGGCGATCGAATCCGCGTCGATTTCGACCGGCGACAACGAAAAAGGCAACCGGCCGCGCACGCGCGACGAGCATCTGCGGAGCGCCGATTTCTTCAACGTCGCCGAATTTCCGCGCATGACCTACAGGTCCACGAGCGTGAAATTTGCCGGCGACAATCCGGCGGAAATCGAAGGCCAGTTGACGCTGCTCGGCGTGACCAGGCCGGTGGCGCTCAAGCTCGAGCGATTCAACTGCCGGGAGCACCCGTTCGCCAAGCGGCCGGCCTGCGGCGGCAGCGCCACCGGATCGTTCAAGCGCTCGGATTTCGGGATGAAGTTCGGCATCCCCGGGATCGCCGATGAAGTCCGGCTGATGGTCAACTTCGAGGCGATCAAGGACCAGTAGCCCGGTCCGACCGCCCCGGCGCGGCGAAACCGCCGGCGGCTCAGGCTGCCGGGGCGAGCGAATTCAGCAGTTCATCCTGCGCCAGGCGCGCGCGGCCGCGACGCGGGCCCGCGCGCTCGTAGGCGCCCTCCGCGTTCATCACCCAGGTCTGCCCGGCGTCTTCGAGGTAGGCCTGCAGCCCCTCGCGGATCACCCGTTGCTTGAGCGCCGGATCGAGCACCGGGAACGCAAGCTCGATGCGGCGGAAGAAGTTGCGGTCCATCCAGTCGGCGCTCGCGAGATACACGTCTTCCGCGCCGTCGTTGTGGAACAGGAACACCCGGGTGTGCTCGAGGAAGCGGCCGACGATCGAGCGCACCCGGATGTTGCTGGACAAGCCCTCGGCTCCCGGGCGCAGTGCGCACACGCCGCGCACGATGAGGTCGATCTGCACGCCCGCCTGCGATGCGGCGTAGAGTTCCTCGATCAGCTCGGGCTCGAGCAGCGCATTCATCTTGGCGACGATGCGCGCGGGCTTTCCTTCCTTTGCGAGCCGCGCCTCGTTGCGGACCGCGGCGACCACCCGCCGGTGCAGCGTGAACGGCGAGAGCCACAGATGCTTCATGCGGCTCGCTCGCCCGAGGCCGGTGAGTTGCTTGAAGACCTCGTGCACATCGGCGCACATTTCCTCGTTCGCCGTAAGCAACCCGAAGTCGGTGTACTGGCGCGCCGTGCGCGGATGGTAGTTGCCCGTCGCAAGGTGCGCGTAGCGCCGCAGCGCCGGACCCTGCGCCGTGTCCTCGCGCCGCACCACCAGCGCCATCTTGGCGTGCGTCTTGTGGCCGACGACGCCGTAGATGACGTGCGCGCCGACTTCCTCCAGGCGCGATGCCCAGGCGATATTCGCTTCCTCGTCGAACCGCGCCATCAGCTCGAGGACCGCGGTCACTTCCTTGCCGCGGCGCGCGGCATCGATCAGGATCTCCA
>CAZXAR010000198.1:0-4264 GCA_964638135.1 uncultured Enterobacteriaceae bacterium
GCGGTAGATGAGGTTGAGCAGGCCGAAGCGCGTCTCGCCCACGTAGCCGCTCCGGAGCGGTATGTCGGCGAAAAACGGCACCAGCGCCGATTTCCACGAGTTCGGCAGCACGATCGCCTGCTCGTAGGCGCGTTCGCGCAGGCTGCGCCCGAGCCGCCAGCGGGCGCGCAATTCGAGCGCGCCATGGCGAAAGCCGGTTTCGATCACATTCTCGACTTCGGCCATGCGCCGCAGCACCGGCGCCACCCAGGGCGGGGCGAGCGCATCGAGCCGGACGCGGGGGAGTTTTTCGTGCAGCCGCGCGAGCAGCGGCTGCGCCATCAACGCATCGCCGATCCAGTTGGGCGCGACGAGGAGAACGCGAGGCACCTCAGTGCCCCTTGGGCGCGGCTCCCTTGTAGACGTACTGGGTGCCGCAGTAGGGGCAGAGCATGGCGCCCTTCTTCGTCACATCGAGAAACACGCGCGGATGGCGCGCCCAGAGCGGCGCGGCCGGCGTGGGGCAGTGAAGCGGAAGATCCTTCTCCGTGACTTCCACGATGCGCGACTTGTCCGCGGTCTGCAGGCTCATGGCTTTGCCTTCGTGCCCGTCATCGGCACGGGGGTGAGCCAGTGCCGGTGCTTGCGATCCTTGCCGGTCACCACGTCGAAGAACGCCTTCTGCAGCGCCTTCGTGACCGGTCCCGCCCTGCCTTCGCCGATCGTGCGGCCGTCCAGCTCGCGGATCGGCGTGACTTCCGCCGCCGTGCCGGTGAAGAACGCCTCGTCGGCGATGTAGATGTCGTCGCGCGTCATCGGCCGCGAAATCACCTCGTAGCCGAGCCCGGCGGCGAGTTCGATCACCGTCGCGCGCGTAATCCCGGTGAGCGCCGAGGTGAGCACCGGCTCGTGGATCCTGCCGTCCTTGACGATGAAGAGATTCTCCCCTGCGCCCTCGGCGACCAGGCCGTTCACGTCCAGAAGAAGCCCTTCGTCATAGCCGTGCGTGCTCGCTTCGAGCGTCGCCAGCACCGAGTTCGGGTACGTTCCCGACATCTTGGCGCGCGCGAGCGTGACGTTGATGTGGTGGCGCGCGTACGAGGAGGTCTTGACGCGGATCCCCCTGGCGAGCGCTTCCGGCCCGAGGTACGCGCCCCACGGCCAGGCCGCGATCGCCACGTGCACTTTGGCCCCCACCGGCGAGACGCCCATCTTCTCCGAGCCGTAGAACGCGATCGGGCGGATGTAACAGGCCGGATGCCCGTTTGCACGTACCGTGTCGACCTGCGCCTGCATCAGGCGCTCCCGCGTGTACGGGATCTTCATCAGGTAGATGTGCGCCGAGTTGAAGAGGCGCTCGGTGTGTTCCTTCAGGCGGAAGATCTCGGTGCCGCGAATCGTCTTGTACGCGCGCACGCCCTCGAACACCGCAAGCCCGTAATGCAGCGAATGCGTGAGCACGTGGGTGGTGGCCGAGCGCCAGGGAACGAGCTTCCCGTCGTACCAGATCCAGCCGTCGCGGTCGGCCATCGACAGGGGCTTGGCCGGCTGCTTGGACGTTGCCATGTACGGATCTCCCTGACGCGAACAGGCGCCTATTCTAGCGAACTCTCTTGCGCCGCAGCATGACGAGAGTCTTTCACGTTCTTCCCCTCCTCATCGAGGAAGGCTGCCGCCGCAGGCGGCGGGGTGGTTACTCCGACCCCAATCGCTCGACGAGCTGCGCCTGCCGCGGCAGGCAGATCGTCGCGAGATCGTAGCGCTCGATCGCGGTGCGCCTTGCCGCCGCGCGCAGCGCCGTGAAGTGCTTTGGATTCGCCAGGCATTCCACGACCGAATCCGCCAGCGCGGCGGTATCGAAGAAGTCGACCAGCAGGCCGTTCGCGCCGTGCTCGATCACCTCTTCGACAGGCGGCGTGCGGCTCCCGACCACGAGGCAGCCCGCGGCGAGCGCCTCGATGCAGCTCCAGCCGAGGACGAACGGGTAGGTGAGATAGACGTGGCAGGCCGAGACCTGCAGCACCTTGAGGTAATCGGCATAAGGAAGCCGGCCCAGGAAATGCACGCGGCTCGGATCGAGCCGTTCCTTTACCTCATCGAAAAAGATCTGTTTCCAGCTCTTTCCCGCCGGCGGCCCAGCGCCGTAGGAAACACCGTCGGCGCCGACGATCAGCGCGATCGCCTTGGAGCGGCGCCGTAGGATCTCCGGCAGCGCGCGCATGAACACGTGGTAGCCGCGATACGGTTCGAGATTGCGGTTGACGAAGGTGACGACTTCGTCGCCGGCCCGCACGGTGCGGCCGCCGAACGTGAAGCTCGCCGCCGGGTCGGGTTGCACCACGGCGGTGTCGATTCCCTCGAAAGCGACGCTGATCCGCTCGCGGTACGCGGCGGGCACAGTGCTGCGCTGGAACTCGGTCGGGCTCATCCCCCAGTCCATGTCCGCTAGCGCCATCAGCAGGTGCGCGTTCTTTGCGCGCAGCCGCGCGTCGCGCGCGAGATCCGGCCGGCTGAACTCGGGGTCGAAGTCGAGGTCCAGCCCGCGCGCGGCGTAGAAGAATTCGATCAGCGCGAGCATCCGCGCCTGCGGCCACACGTCCTTGAGGAACAGGCTCTCCCCCCAGCCCGGGTTGGCGACGATCGCCTCCGGCGTGAATCCCTGCGTTTTCAGCTTCGTCGCCGCTGCCGCGCACGCCTCGCCGCGGATCACCTTGGTCTCGAATTCGGCCGCCCACGGATGGATGCCGCGGCTCGAGCCGCGCGCCGGCTTGTAGCGCAGCATCTCGATCCCGGGGAGCCCCGCGCCGTCGATCGCGAGCGCCTGCACCCGGTGCCCCGCGCGCGCGAAGTGCGGCGCGAGGTGCCTGAACTGCCCCGGGAAGTTCTGGTGGACGAAGAGGATGTTCAACGCGGGTGGCGCTTCGCTGGCGACTCCGCTGTTCCCTGCGTTTTCTTTTCTTCGTTCGAATCGCGCGGCACGGCGCCTCCCCGTCAGTGCGATGCCGGGACCGACTTTACGTCAATGCATCGTGCCTGCACAACCGGTTGGACCACCCGGCGTTGTATCCACTCGAAGCGCTGCCGGGCGGCTGCGAGGTCGGAACCAGGAAGCGGTTCTAGACAAATTGTCTATTTCGTGCAATTCGTACATAATACCGCCGAGGAGCTCCAGCATGCGCTATGTTTCGGCGACCGAGGCCAAGCAGCAACTCGCGGCGTTGCTCGACGCCGCGCAGCGCGAACCGGTGACCATCCGGCGGCAGAAGAGGGACGTGGCGGTGCTGCTGTCGCCGCGGGAATACGACCGTCTGCGCGCAGCGAACGCGGCCGAGTTCCAGCGCTTCTGCGACCGCGTCGCCAGAGACGCAGCCGCCCGCGGCCTTACTGCAAAAAAGCTTGCCGGGATTCTCGCCGATGGCGGCTAGGGAGCGCCTGGTCGTCGACAACAATGCCCTCGTCAGCCACCTTCTTCTGCCCGATTCCGCGCCCGGCCGCGCGGTCCGCAAAGCCGTCGACAAGGGCCAGCTGCTCGCATCGGAGGCGACCCTGAGCGAGCTTGCCGAGGTGCTCGCCCGGCGCAAGTTCGACCGCTACGTCACCTTGGAAGACCGCATGCAGTTTCTCAGGCTTCTCGGCAGCGTCGCAGAACTCGTGCCGATCGTGTATGCCATCCGCGCCTGTCGCGACCCGAAGGACGACAAGTTTCTCGAGCTTGCGGTGAACGGCAGGGCCGCTCGGATCGTCACCGGCGACAGGGACCTCCTCGCGCTCGACCCGTTTCACGGGGTCTCGATCATCACGCCGAGCGCGTATCTGGCGCGCTGATGGAGCACCGCGAGCCCCGTTGCCCGCATACTGGGCACAGCGTCAAATCCGCGAGTTCAGCACCGTGGTCAAGGGACCGATACCCCGGCGGGGGCGGCATTATTTCACGGATCAGACCGGAATTAAGTCACGAAGGGCCGCAAATGTTTGCTTGCGGGATGCTTACGGCCCGTTGAGAAGCGGTCTCACCCGGGACCGGAACGGGTCCGTCGGGTGGAGGCGATGCGCCGGAATTGCCGGGCACTGTCGGCCGCAAGAAAAGGGCGCGCAGCAGCGTCGGCCGTGCCGGTCCCGGGCCGGCGCCGCGACATGTCCTTGCAGAGAGGACAAATACGCTACAATATGTCCTTAATGGAAGGACAACTCAGGGAGCTGATCCGCCGCCAGATCGCCGATGCGCTGGCTCGCCCGCCGCCCGCGCTGACGCGCCGCGATGTGCGGCTGCCGGCGGTGCGCGGCA
>CAZXAR010000199.1:0-4207 GCA_964638135.1 uncultured Enterobacteriaceae bacterium
TGCCTCGCGCTGCGCATCGCTTCGGTGATGGCGCGCGACGAAGGCTGGCTCGCCGAGCACATGCTGATCCTCGGGATCGAGTCGCCGCGCGGCGAGAAGAGTTATGTATCCGCCGCGTTTCCGTCGGCCTGCGGAAAGACCAACCTCGCGATGCTGATCCCGCCGGCCGCCTTCAAGGGCTGGAAGGTGACCACCATCGGGGAGGACATCGCGTGGCTCAAGCCGGGACGCGATGGACGCTTCCATGCGATCAATCCGGAGGCCGGCTTCTTCGGCGTCGCGCCCGGGACCTCGATGGCCACCAACCCGAACGCGATGAAGATGCTGCAGGCGAACGTCCTCTTCACCAACGTTGCGCTGACGCCGGAAGGGGACGTGTGGTGGGAGGAGATGACCCGCGAGGCGCCCGAGCATCTCGTCGACTGGCAGGGCAGGGACTGGACCCGCGGGTGCGGCCGGCCCGCGGCGCACCCGAACGCGCGCTTCACCGTCGCGGCGTCGCAGTGCCCGTCGATGGATCCGCAGTGGGAAGATCCCGCTGGAGTGCCGATCTCGGCGTTCATCTTCGGCGGCAGGCGCTCTTCCACCGTCCCGCTGGTCGTCGAAGCGCCGAACTGGGAGGACGGCGTTTACCTGGGCGCGACGCTCGGCTCCGAAACGACCGCCGCGATCACCGGAAAGGTCGGCGTGGCGCGGCGCGATCCGATGGCGATGATCGCGTTCTGCGGCTACCACATGGGGGATTACTTCGCGCACTGGCTCCGGATGGGCGGCGCGGTGCATCACGCGCCCAGGATCTTTCGCGTCAACTGGTTCCGCAAGGATGCCGACGGCCGATTCATCTGGCCCGGATTCTCCGAGAACATGCGCGTGCTCGCCTGGATCGTGGAGCGCTGTCAGGACCGCGCGCACGCCGCAGCGAGCCCGCTCGGCCTGATGCCGCGCTACGAGGACATGACCTGGACCGGACTCGAGAAATTCTCGCGCGAGCAGTTTGCCGAGCTCGCCCGCGTCGACGACAAGGCGTGGCGGCAGGAGCTCGCCGCGCACGAGGAGTTTCTCCGCAGGCTCGGCGCGAAACTGCCGCGCGAGCTGGAAGCGCGGCGCATGCAGTTGCACAAGAAGCTCGCTGCCTAGGCGGGAAGCGTCGCCGCAGTTCCCCCTGCGCGCCGAGCCGATGCCGTGACGGCCGTCTTTCACCGCAACCCGCGCGAAACCTATCCGCTCGCGGTGCGCGGCGAGGGCGCCTATGTCATCGACCGCCAAGGCAGGCGATACCTCGACGCGTCGGGCGGCGCCGCGGTTTCCTGTCTGGGACATTCGGATGCTTCGGTGGTCGATGCGATCCGTCAGCAGCTCGAGCGCCTTGCGTTCGCGCATACCTCGTTTTTCAGCAACGAACCGATGGAGGCGCTCGCGGAGGTTCTGGTGGCGCACTCGAAGCGGGCGTTCGAAACGGTGTACTTCGTGTCCGGAGGCTCGGAGGCGGTGGAAGCCTCGCTCAAGCTGGCGCGCCAGTACTTCGTCGAGAAGGGCGAGCCGCAGCGGCGCCATGTGATCGCGCGGCGCCAGTCCTACCACGGCAACACGCTCGGCGCCCTGGCGGTCGGCGGCAATATGTGGCGGCGCAAGCAGTTCGAGCCGCTGCTGATCGACGTGCGTCACGTCGCGCCGTGCTACGCCTATCGCGGACAGCAGGCGGGGGAGAGCGAGGAACGCTACGCGGAGCGTCTCGCGGGCGAGTTCGAGGAAGAGATCGGGCGCCTGGGCCCCGAAAGCGTGATCGCCTTTGTCGCCGAGACCGTGGTCGGCGCAACGCTCGGCGCGGTGCCGCCGGTGGCCGGGTATTTCGGGCGGATCCGGGAGATCTGCGACCGCTACGGGATATTGCTGATCCTCGACGAGGTCATGTGCGGCATGGGACGCTGCGGCACGCTCTGGGCATTCGAAGAGGAAGGGATTGCGCCCGACCTCGTCGCGAGCGCGAAGGGACTCGGCGCCGGCTATCAGCCGATCGGCGCCGTCCTGGTTGCAAGCCGCGTCTACCAGGCGATACTGGCGGGCAGCGGTTTCTTCCAGCATGGTCACACCTACATGGGCCACGCCGCGGCGTGCGCCGGGGCGCTCGCCGTGCAGCGCCGCCTGCACGAGGATGGGCTGCTCGCGCGCGTCAAGCCGCTGGGCGCGCTCCTGGAGAGGGAACTGCGCGCCGCGTTTGGCGACCATCCGAACGTCGGCGACATCCGCGGCCGCGGCCTGTTCCGCGGCTTGGAACTGGTTGGCGACCGGGCGACCAAACAGCCCTTCGACCCACGGCTGCGCGTCCACGCGAAGCTCAAGCATGAGGCGCTGAAGGCCGGCCTGATGTGCTATCCAATGGGCGGCACGCTCGACGGCGCGCGCGGCGATCACGTGCTGCTCGCCCCGCCGTTCATCATCGAGCCGGCGCAGATTGCCGAACTGGTGGAAAAACTCGGCGCCGCGCTGCAGGCGGCGCTGGGCGCGTCGCTTGTCGCGCCGGTGGCCGTTCGATAAGCTTCAAGCATCATTGCGAGGAGGTGTCCCATGAAATGCATCACCGGATGGGCGGCCGCGCTTGCGGCGGCCGGCGCGCTTGGCCTCGGGGTGTCCGCGGCGCACGCACAGCAGAAGTTCGTCACCATCGGCACGGGCGGAGTGACCGGCGTCTACTACGCGGCCGGCGGCGCGATTTGCCGGCTCGTCAACAAGGACCGCGCCAAGCACGGCATCCGTTGTTCGGTCGAATCGACCGGGGGCTCGGTCTTCAACATCAATACCATCAAGGCAGGCGAGCTCGATATGGGCGTTGCGCAATCCGACGTGCATCACAACGCGGTGAAAGGGGCGGCGCAGTTCAAGGAACCGATGGCCGAGCTGCGTTCGGTGTTCGGCCTGCATCCGGAGCCGGTCACTGTCGTCGCGCGCAAGGAAGCAAATGTCCGCAGCTTTGCCGATTTCAAGGGCAAGCGGTTCAACGTCGGCAACCCCGGCTCGGGAACGCGCGCCTCGCTCGAAGAACTGATCGGCGTGATGGGCTGGAAACTGTCGGATTTCGCGCTCGCCTCGGAACTCAAGGCGGACGAGCACGGACCGGCGCTCTGCGACGGAAAGATCGACGGCTTCTTTTACCTCGTCGGCCACCCGTCGGCGAACATCCAGGATCCGACCACGGTGTGCGGGGCAAAGTTGATCCCGGTCACCGGCCCGGCGGTCGACAGGCTGGTGACGGAAAAGCCCTACTACGCCAGGGCGACCATACCGGCGGGCCTGTATCCCGGCAATCCGCAGGCGACCGAAACCTATGGCGTTCTCGCGACCTTCGTTTCCTCGGCCAAGGTTCCGGCTGAAACGATCTATGCGGTGGTCAAGGCGGTATTCGACAATTTCGACGAGTTCAAGAAGCTCCACCCGGCGCTGGCGGTGCTCAAGCCGGAAAACATGGTGAAGGACGGGCTGAGCGCACCGTTGCACGACGGCGCACTGCGCTATTACCGGGAAAAGGGCTGGTCGAAGTAGGCCCTCGGCGCGGCGGCGCGACGTAAGGGGCGAAACATCGGTTTCGCCCTTCTCTTGACGGGGCGGGAGAGCGCATGACCGCTGCGGGGAAATCGCGTGTGCCCGATCTGCAGCAGCTGGTCGCCGACGCCGATCACGGCGGTCGCGCGGCAGCCGGCGTGCCCGGTGCGATCGTTTTTGCGCTGGCGCTGGGCTGGTCGCTGTTCCAGCTCTGGTACGCCTCGCCGCTTCCATTCGCCCTCGGCTGGGGGGTGCTGAACGACACCGAGGCGCGCTCGCTGCACCTCGGCGTGGCGATCCTGCTCGGGTTTCTCTGCTACCCGGCGCTGCGCACTCCGGCGCAGCGCGCTTCGATTCCGGTCCCGGACTGGCTGCTGGCGCTCGCCGGCGCGTTCGCCGGCGCCTATTTCCTGTTCTTCTACGCGCAGCTCGCGACCCGTCCCGGGCAACCGAACCTGCAGGACATCGTGGTCGCGAGCCTGGGGCTGGTGCTGCTTCTGGAGGCGACCCGGCGCGCGGTCGGCCTGCCGATGACGGTTCTCGCCGTGCTCTTTCTCGCCTATATCATGCTCGGCCGGTTCCTTCCCGAGGTGATGGCGCACAAGGGCGCTTCCTGGGAGCGGATGCTTTCGCACCAGTGGCTGACGACCGAGGGCGTGTTCGGCGTCGC
>CAZXAR010000200.1:0-4172 GCA_964638135.1 uncultured Enterobacteriaceae bacterium
AGCACCGCGGCGCCCTGCGTCGGGGGACTCAGGCGCCGGCCGAGCGCATCGAGATACGTGTAGATCACCGGCACCACCACGAGCGTGAGCAGCGTCGAGGTGATCACGCCGCCGATGATGGCGCGGCCCATCGGGGCCTGCTGCTCGGCGCCCTCGCCCAGGCCGAGCGCGAGCGGCAGCATGCCGAAGGTCATCGCCGCGGTGGTCATCAGGATCGGGCGCAGGCGGACCTGCCCCGCCGAAAGCAGCGCTTCCTCGCGGCTCATGCCGCTGCGCTGTCCTTTGTTGGCGAAATCCACCAGCAAAATCGCGTTTTTCGTCACCAGTCCCATCAGGAAAACGAGGCCGATCATCGAGAAGATGTTGAGCGTCGTGCCGGTGAGCAGCAGCGCGAGCATCACGCCGACGATCGACAGGGGAAGCGACGCCATGATCGCAACCGGCTGCAGGAAGCTGCCGAACTGCGACGCGAGCACGATGTAGATGAAGATGACCGCGAGCGCGAGCGCCCCGGCGATCGCGGCGTTGACTTCCTGCTGATCCTCGATCTGGCCGCCGACATGGAGCCTCAGGCCGGGCGGCAAGCGGTACGCGCGCACGAGCGCCTGCACCTCCTTGCCCGCATCACCGCTCGGCCGGCCCTCGACGTTCGCCCAGAGCGCGATGCGCCGCTGCAGGTCCTGGCGCCGGATGTTTTCCGGGTTGGCGGTGTGTTCGATCGTCGCCACCGAGCGCAGCGGCACCGCCTCGGGGCTGCCGTCCGCGAGCTGCCGCCCGGTTGCGATATTGAGGTTGGCGACATCCTCGAGCGCGGTGCGGTGCGCGCGCGGCAGTTGCGTGATCACCTCGTAGTTCTGGCCGTCGGGCGCGAGCCAGTAACCCGAATTCTCGCCGCCGATGAGCGCCCGCAGCGTGGTGCCGAGCTGCGCATGCGTCAGGCCCGCCTCGGCGGCGAGCTCCGGCTTGAGCCGCACGGAAAGCGCCGGGGTACCCTCCTTGAGCGAGATTTCCAGATCGGTGATGCCGCGGATCGCGAGCACCTTGCGCTTCAGGTCCTCGATCACGCGCTGCATCTCGGCGTCGTCGTTGCCGAGCAGCGCGACGTAAATGGGACCGCCCCAGCCGACGCGCATCTCGACGCCCGGGACCGCCGCGAGGCGCTTGCGGATTGCCTGTTCGAGCCTCTTCTGCGAGAGCGCCCGTTCGCTGCGCGGCACGAGCTTCAGGTTGAGCCGCGCGGTGTTCCGGCCGCCTTCGGTCCCGACCGTCGTGTCGATCACGTCGATCTCCCTGAATTCGCGCAGCACGCCCTCCACGCGCCTCACCCGCTCGTCGGAATATTCGAGGCTCGAGCCGACCGGCATCGTGAGCCGCACGCTGGTGAAGCTCTCGTCGGCTTCGGGCACCAGCTCGGTGCCGACCACTTGCGCGATCGGAACGCTCGCCGCAAGGCTCGCAACCGCGATCGCGAGCGTCGTCTTGCGGTGCGCAAGCGCCCGGCGCAGCAGCGTGTCGTACAGTGCATGCACCGCGTCGAACAGGCGTTCGAACCCGCGCAGCACCGGGCCGACGAACCTGAGGTTGCGCGCGCCCTCGGGCGGGTCGCGCCAGACGGCCGAGAGCATCGGATCGAGCGTGAAGCTCACGAAGAGCGACACCAGCACCGCCGCGGCGACCGTGATGCCGAACGGAAAGAAGAACTTGCCGACGATGCCGCTCATGAACGCGATCGGCACGAACACCGCGACGAGCGAAAACGTGGTCGCAAGAACCGCCAGGCCGATCTCGTCGGTGCCCTCGCGCGCCGCCGCGTAGTGGTTCTTGCCCATGTGGATGTGGCGCACGATGTTCTCGCGCACCACGATCGCATCGTCGATCAGCAGGCCGATGCACAGGCTGAGCGCCATCAGCGTCATGTAGTTGAGCGAGAAGCCGAACGCGTAGAGCGCGGTGAAGGTCGCGATCACCGAAATCGGCAATGCGAGCCCGGTGATCACGGTGCTCCGCCAGGAGCCCAGGAACAGGAACACGATGAGAACCGTGAGCGCGCCGCCTTCGAGGATCGTGAACTTGACGTTGTCGGCGGAGCGCTCGACGAAATCCGAGGTGGAGCGCAGAAGGCGCAGCTCGACGCCGCCCGGCAACTGCTTGCGCACGCCGTCCGCGGCGCGCTTCAGGTTGTTGCCGACTTCGACGATGTTCGCGTCCTGGGCCTTGAACACGGAGATGCTGATCGCCGGGCTGCCGTTGATGCGCGCGATCGAGGTGCGCTCGCGCTCGGCGTCCCTGATCTCGGCGATCTGCGAGAGCAGGATCGGCACGCCGTTGCGCCGCGCGACGACGATCCCGCCGAATTGCTTCGGCGCAGCGATGCGGCCGTCCACGCGCACGATCGCCTCGAACGTCTGGTTGGAGACGGTGCCGACCGGGACGCTCACGTTTGCGTTGCGCACCGCGCTGACCACCTGGTCGACGGTCAATCCCATCGCGGTAAGCCGCGCCGGGTCCACCTGCACCTGGATCTGGCGCGACACGGTGCCGCCAAGCGCGACCCGGCCGACGCCGTTCACGCGTTCGAGCCCCTTCTGCACCACCTGCTCCGCAAGCGTCGTGAGCTGCCGCGGAGCGAGCCCGTTTCCGAGCAGGCCGTAGAACGCGACCGGCTCGTCGTTTTCGTCGCCGCCGCGCTGCACCACCGGATCCTTGACGTCGCGCGGGAAAGCGGCGCGGATCTGTGCGACCTTGTCGCGCACCTCCTGCAGCACGCGGTCCTGGTCGATGTCGAGGCGAAATTCGATCCAGGTGAACCCGTAGCCCTCGTAGGACGCCGAGAGCAGCCGCTTCACCCCGGCAACCGTATTGACCGCGTTCTCGATCGGCTTGGCGACGTCGTTCTCGACCTGCTCGGGCGACGCGCCGGGGTAATCCACGCGGATCGAGACGAGCGGCGGACGCACGTCGGGCATCGCTTCGACGCGCAGGCGCTGATAGGAGAACACGCCGAGCACGGTGAGCGCGACCATCACCATGGTGGCGAACACGGGGTTGTTGATCGCGACGCGGGTCATCCACATGGCGCGCCTACCCCGGAGGAGAAGCGGATTTCGCCCCCAGGACTTTGGCCGCCAGGCCGTCCTCGAGGTTGTCGAACCTGGTCGCAAGGACCGCTTCGGCAGGCTGCAGGCCGGACAGGATTTCGACCCATTGCGCGCGTTCGTCGCGAATCCCGGTCGTCACCACGCGCCGAGCGAGTTTCCCGCCCGCAATCACCCAGACGTACTGCTGGTTGCCCTGGTCGCGGATCGCGGAGAGCGGCAGCGCGGCGGCTTCCTTCTCCGCGCTCGTCGTCAGGCTGACGCGCGCGAACATGCCGGCCTTCAGGAGCGAGCCTTCGTTTAGCAGCGAAACGTACACGTGGATCGTGCGCGTGCCGGTCTCGGCGCTCGGGTTGATGCGCTCGACCCGGCCCGAAAAGCTCCGGTCGGCGACGCCTTCCACCGTGACCTGCGCCGGCATCCCCGGCTGCAGCTTCGCGATGTCGGCAAGGGAAGCCTGCGCCTGCACTTCGAGCTGCGACAAGTCGACAATCGCGAGCAGCGGCGCGTCGAACCCCACCTTCTCGCCCGGCTGCACGTGGCGCCGGGCGACGACGCCCGAAATGGGAGCCCGGACCACCGCGTCGTCGAGAAGGAGTTGCGTCTGCTCGAGCTGCGCCTTCGCCGCGGCGGCTGCCGCGAGCTGCGCCTGATAGGCCCCGTCTGCGGTGTCAAAGGCGTTCTGCGAAATGAAGTTCTGCTTGACGAGGAGCGCGTTCGCCTGGCGCGTGCGCTCCAGCGTCGCCAGTTGGGCGCGGGCCGATTCGAGGGCCGCGGCGCGCTCCGCGAGCTGGGCGCGAAGCTGCGCGGTGTCGAATTCCGCGATCACCTGGCCGGCGGAGACACGCTCCCCCTCGCGGGCGAGTACTCGCCTGACTTCCGCCGAGAGCTTCGCCCGTACGGTGGCTTGCGAAACGGCCTGCAGCGTTCCCGGCAATTCGGCCTTCACCGACAGCCGCCGCTGCTCGAGCCGCACTATGTCGGTGCGTGCGAATTCGAGAGGCGGGCGAACACCGCGCCGGGCGGCCTCCTCTTCGGCGTTCCGGCGCTGCACCGCTACGGCGCCCGCGCCGATCA
>CAZXAR010000201.1:0-4113 GCA_964638135.1 uncultured Enterobacteriaceae bacterium
GGCGCGCGCGCGCCCGAGGAAGCCGCGAGCGGCAGGGTTCGCTGGGGGCTGCTGATCGACACCGCGCGCTGCGCGACCGGCTGCGACGATTGTGTCGCCGCCTGCGGCCGGGAAAACGGCCTGCAGGACACCGGCCGGCCGAGAACCGACGCGCAGTGGATCCGCAAGATCGACCTCAAGGACCTGCGCAGCGGCCGCGAGCATTCGGCGCCCGTCATGTGCCAGCACTGCGCGGAGCCGCCGTGCGTGGACGTCTGCCCGACCGGCGCCTCGTTCAAGCGCGCCGATGGCATCGTGCTGGTAGACAAGCACACCTGCATCGGCTGCCGCTATTGCGTGATGGCCTGCCCGTTCAAAGCACGCTCCTTCGTACACGAAAACGTCACGGAACAGAAGCCGGATGTCCCGCGCGGCAAGGGCACGGTCGAGGGCTGCACGCTGTGCGTGCACCGCGTCGATCGCGGGGCCACGCCCGCCTGCGTCGAGGCGTGCACCGCAGCCGGCCACGGCGCGATGGTGTTCGGCGACCTCAACGACGCGCAAAGTGCGATCGCGCAGCGCCTGCGCGAGCTGCCCAACCGGCAGTTGCGCGGCGATCTGCGCCTCGATACCGGCGTTCGCTATTCGGGGGTCTGAGAGAAACATGGCCGCGGTAATCCACAGGGAGCTTTCGGCAGCGGCGTGGCGCTTCTACGGGCCGCTCCTCGGCCTCGGCGCGCTGCTCGCCGCCGGGTTCGCCGCGTTCGTTCACATGGAGGTGAACGGGCACGTGGTCACCGGCATGGACAACCAGATCGTGTGGGGCGTGCCGCACGTGGTTGCGGTGTTCCTCATCGTCGCGGCCTCCGGCGCCCTCAACGTCGCCTCGGTCGCTTCCGTGTTCGGCCGCGTCGAGTACAAGCCGCTCGCACCGCTTTCCGCGCTCGTCTCGATCGCGGTGCTCGCCGGCGGCCTTGCAATCCTCGCGGCCGATCTCGGTCGGCCCGACCGCCTGATCGTCGCGCTGACCTACTTCAACTTCAAGTCGATCTTCGCGCTGAACATGTTCCTGTACAGCGGCTTTTTCGCGATCGTCGCGGTGTACCTGTGGTTCATGATGGAACGCCGCATGAACCGTCATTCGGGCGCGGCCGGCCTCGCCGCATTCATCTGGCGGATCGTGCTTACCACAGGTACGGGCTCCATCTTCGGCTTCCTGGTGGCGCGCGAAGCCTACGACTCGGCGCTGCTCGGGCCGGCGTTCGTCGTGTTTTCGTTCGCCTACGGCACCGCGCTTTTCCTCGTCACGCTCGACCTTGCGTACCGCTGGGACGCTCGGGCCCTGGATGAGGCCATGGTGGCGCGCCTCGGCCGCATGCTCGCGCTCTTCGTCGCCGCCTCGCTCTACATGACGGCGGCGTTTCACCTCACCAAGCTCTACATGGCGCGCTTTCACGGCATCGAGGCGTTCGTGCTGCTCGAGGGCGGCATCTACACGGCGCTCTTCTGGCTGGGGCAGGTCGGGATCGGCGGCGTGCTGCCGCTCGTACTGCTCTATGCGCCGCGCACCGGCAGGACGCGGGCCGGCGTGCTCGCCGCGGCGGTGCTCGTTGCGCTCGGCGGGCTGGCGCAGATGTACGTCACGATCATCGCCGGCCAGGCGTGGCCGCAGCCCATCTTTCCGGGCTGGCAGGAAACAAGCAGCTTCTTCGACGGCGAGATCCATCCCTACCGGCCGAGCCTGCCCGAGGTGGCGCTCGGCCTGGGCGGCGTCGCGCTCGCCGCGATCCTGATCGCGGTCGGGCTGAAGGCCCTGCGCTTCCTTCCCGACCGGTTCGAAACCGCCGGCCCAAAGACCGCTTTGCGCGCCGGCGCGTGAACCGCCGCGCGCGGCGCCGGCTCGGCTGATGCACCGCTTTCTCGTTTCCGCTTCGCACAAGTCCTCGGGCAAGACCACGCTCGCGGTCGGTCTTGCCGCCGCGCTGCGGCGCCGCGCGCTCTCGGTGCAGACGTTCAAGAAGGGGCCGGACTACATCGACCCGCTGTGGCTTTCGCTCGCGAGCGGCGAGCCGTGCCGCAATCTCGATTTCCACGTCGCGCCGCGCGAGGAAATCGCCGCCGCCTTCGCGCGCCACGGCGCCGCGGCCGACGCCTGCCTCGTCGAGGGCAACAAGGGCCTGTACGACGGGCTCGATCTGGACGGCTCGAACTCGAACGCCGCGCTCGCCAAGCTCCTCGACCTTCCGGTCGTTCTGGTGATCGACGCGCGCGGCATGACGCGCGGCATCGCGCCGCTCATCCTTGGCTATCAGGCGTTCGATCCGGACGTGCGTTTCGCCGGCGTTATCCTCAACCGCCTCGGCGGGGCGCGGCACGAGGCGAAGCTGCGCGCCGTGATCGAGCACTACACCGGCGTGCCGGTGCTGGGCGCGGTGCACGAAGAGCCGGACATCGGCATCTTCGAGCGGCACCTGGGGCTCGTGCCGGCGAACGAAGCGCCCTCCGCCGCGGCCCGCATCGAGGCGATCCGCGCGGCGGTCGAGCGCCAGGTGGACTTCGACGCGCTGCTGCGCCAGACCCGCACCGAGCACGCCCTCGCCGCACCGGCGGCAAAACGGCCCGCGGCGCCTTCTCAGCCCGCGGTGCGGATCGGCGTTGCGCGCGACCGCGCGTTCGGCTTTTACTATGCCGGCGACCTGGAGGCGCTCGAAGACGCCGGCGCCGAACTCGTGCCGCTCGACACGCTCCGTGACGCGAATCTGCCCGAAGTGGATGCGCTTTTCATCGGCGGCGGCTTTCCGGAATGTTTCGGGGCCGAACTGGAGGCGAACGCCTCGCTGCGCGGCCAGATCCGGCAGGCGATCGCGCGCGGCATGCCGGTGTACGCCGAGTGCGGCGGGCTGATGTACCTCGCGCGCTCGATCGCCTGGAAGGGCGAGCGGCGCGAGATGGTGGGCGCGATCGGCGCCGACGTCGTGATGCGCGAGCGCCCCACCGGCCGCGGCTACGTGCGGCTCGAGGAGACCGCGGCGCATCCCTGGCCGGGGGGCGGCGAGGGGCGCGAGATCCGCGCCCACGAATTCCATTACTCGAGCCTCGAAGGGCTCGATCCGGCGACGCCGTTCGCCTACCGCGTGCGCCGCGGCCACGGCATCGACGGCGAGCGCGACGGGATCGTGCTCGGAAACGTGCTCGCCTCCTATACGCACCTGCGCGCGGCTGGCGGCTGCGACTGGCCGGCGCGTTTCGTCGGGTTCGTGCGGCGCCTCGCGCGATGACGAAGGGCGTTCGCGTCTGGCTGGTGGGCGCCGGGCCGGGCGACCCCGGCCTGCTCACCCTGAAGGCGGCGCGCGTGCTCGCCGCTGCCGACGTGGTGGTGCACGACCACCTCGTCTCCCCGGAGATCCTCGCGCGCGTGCCGCGGCGCGCCGAGCGTATCTACGCCGGAAAGGAGCGCGCCCTGCATACGCTCACGCAGGGCGAGATCAATGCGCTCCTGGTTCGTTACGCGCGCGAGGGAAAGCGCGTCGTGCGCTTGAAGGGCGGCGACCCGTTCATCTTCGGGCGCGGCGGCGAAGAGGCGCTTGCGCTCGCCCGCGCCCGCGTCCGTTTCGAGGTCGTTCCCGGGATTACCGCCGCGACCGGTGTCGCCGCCGCGGCCGGGATCCCGCTTACGCACCGCGATCTCGCGCAGGCGTGCGTCCTGGTCACCGGTTCAAGGCGGGGCGGCGAGATCGAGCTCGACTGGCACGGGCTTGCGCGCCCCGAGCAGACGATCGTCGTGTACATGGGGCTTGCCGGCCTGGAGCGCATCTCGCGCGAGCTGATCGCGCACGGGCTCTCGCCGCGAACCCCGGCGGCGATCATCCAGCAGGGCACCATGCCCGGCCAGCGCCTCGTGGAGGGTACGCTCGCGGCGCTGCCTCGGCTTGCCGCCAAGGCAAGGCTCAGGGCGCCGACGCTGATCGTGATCGGAAAAGTGGTGCGGCTGCGCCGGGGGCTCGGCTCGCTCGTCGGTGCGGTGCGCGCGGCGCCGGCGCGCCGCGCCGTGCGCCGCAAGGCGGCGCGCAAGCGAGCCTAGCGCCCCTTGTCGGCGCGAGGCTCGGCGACGCCGTGCTCGACCGCGAACACCGC
>CAZXAR010000202.1:0-3940 GCA_964638135.1 uncultured Enterobacteriaceae bacterium
GCCGCCGGGCGCTCGTCGAGATGGCGGAAATTGATCCGCCCCTTGGTGAGGTCGTACGGGGACATTTCGAGCGTCACGCGGTCGCCGGCGAGTATCCGGATGCGGTTCTTGCGCACTTTGCCGCCCGCGTAGGCGAGCACGTTGGCGCCGTTGGTGAGCGCCACCCGGAACTGCGTATTGGGCAGCACTTCCTCGACGACACCTTCCAGCTCGAGCATTTCTTCCTTGGCCATGCGTGAATCCTTAGAGCGCGGGGCCCGGGAGTATGCGGCCTCGCGCGCCGAATGCCAAGCAAAATCTGCGCCTTGCCCGGGCGGACGGTCGCGTTTCGCATGCATTGCGCCCCGATCGGCTAACATCAAGCCTCCTTCGCGCCGCGAGGTCCGCATGTCCGCAGGCCTGATCATCGAAGACGTCGTCATCGGCACCGGCGACGAGGCAATCGCAGGAAAATCCGTGACCGTGCACTACACGGGCTGGCTCTTCGAGGGCGGCCGCGCCGGAAGGAAGTTCGATTCCAGCAAGGACCGCAACGACCCGTTCGCGTTTTCGCTCGGCAAGGGGCAGGTGATCCGCGGCTGGGACGAGGGCGTCGCGGGCATGAAGACCGGCGGCACGCGCAAGCTCACCATCCCGCCCGATCTCGGCTACGGCGCGCGCGGCGCCGGCGGCGTCATCCCGCCGCACGCGACGCTGCTCTTCGAGGTCGAACTGCTCAAAGTCGGCTGAGGCGCTGCCGGGCGCGTTCCGCCGTGAGCTCGAGAGCGAAGCGCGCAGCGGGCGCGGTGGTGTTCCGCCGCACCGCGAACGGCGTGCGGCTGCTCCTGCTGCGGGCCTACGCCAATTGGGACTTTCCGAAGGGCATGCTCGAACCGGGCGAGGACGAACTCGATTGCGCCCGGCGCGAGGTCGAGGAGGAAACCGGGCTGTGCGAGCTCGACTTCCCGTTCGGCGACGAATTCCGGGAAACGCTGCCGTACGCGAACGGCAAGATCGCGCGCTACTACCTCGCCGAAACCGACGAGGCCGAGATCGAGCTGCCGCACTCGCCCGCGCTGGGGCGCCCCGAGCACGACGAGTGGCGCTGGGTCTCGTTCGCCGAAGCCGAGGACCTGCTGCCGCCGCGCCTTGCGCTGGTGCTGGACTGGGCGCACGCGAAGATCACCGGCTCCTAGATTCAGACGCTGACGCGGTTGCGGCCGCCGGCCTTCGCGCGGTAGAGCGCCTGGTCGGCCGCCTTGATGACCTTGCCCGGATCGTCGTGCCGCGCGTCCGGCCCCGCGACGCCGATCGAGACCGTGACCGAGAGCATCGATTCGGTTCCGCCCTCGCCGCGCCGGACCGTTCCCAGTTCCCTGTCCTCGGGCCGGTCGTCGGCGCGCATTTCCATGCCGTAGCTCTCGATCGCCTTGCGCACCTGCTCGAGGTGCGGCAGCGCGCCGTGCACGTTCGCTTCCGGGAAGAGGATGCTGAACTCCTCGCCGCCGTAGCGGAACGCGCGCCCGCCGCCCTCGACCGCAGCGAGGCGGCCGCCGACGAGCTTGAGCACCTGGTCGCCGACGTCGTGGCCGTAGGTGTCGTTGAACTGCTTGAAATGGTCAACGTCCACCATGGCGATCGCGTAGCTCGGCCCCAGGCCCGAGAGCGCCTCGTCCAGCGCGCGCCGCGTGGGGAGCCCGGTGAGCTCGTCGCGAAACGCGAGGCGGTGCGACTCCTGCACCATGGCGACGATCAGCACGATTCCCGCGGCCGACACGAAGACGCCGAAGACCCCGGGCCGCCCGGCCCATTCGCAGGCGATGAAAAACGCCGCGAGCATGGAGCCGATCCCGATGTCGAGCGGCGCATTCTTCGGCCACGCGCGCCACACTGCGGCGATGAACGCAGCCGCGAACACGAGCCGGCCGAGCCAGGGCGTGGGCGGGCTGCGGAGCAGCCAGTGCTCGAACACCGCGTGCCAGACGTTGCCCGAGAGCGCGAACTTGCCGGCGCTCGCGATCCAGGCGACGAGCAGCGCTTCGAACGCCGCGACGAGCACCCAGCGGTAGCTGAGATGGTGCGAGACGCCGCGCTCGGGGAGCAGCAGCGCCGCAAGCACGTTGAGCGGCACGAGCACGGCGATCGCGGCATACACCGCGGTCGCCGTGAAGCCGGCGGCGCCGTAGCCGAGCGCGAATCGGTATCCTGCATAGGCGAGCAGGAGCGACGCCGCGGCGATGAATGCGCGGCCGCGGTTGAACCAGAAGGCGAGCGCCGCCGCAAGGAGCAGCACGCCGTAGGGCCCCAGCTCCTTGAGGCCCGCGAGCGACGGCGGAAGCGTCGGTCCGAAGGCGAGCGTGAGCGCAGCGGCGAGAAGAATCAGCGCCGGGGCGAAGACCGGCTGGAGCCAGGGAGGCAGCCGGAGGGCCAATGCCGGAACGCGTCAGCCGCCGAGCCGGTCGGGTCGGAAGCCGATGTCGCAGAGCTTGCCGCGCTGTGCGCGCTTGCCGCGGTGCTCGGCAAGCTGCGCCGCATCGAGCGTCCCCAGCGCGCGGTTCTTGCGCCGGATACCGGACACCACGAGTGCGCGTCCGTCCGTGACAGCGAGCGAAGCAAGCGACACGTTTTCGGGCAGAGCGAGAAGCTGCACGCCGACACCGCCATTCGGACGGGCCGGAATTTCTTCCAGCGCGAAGACGAGCAGTCGCGCATCGGAGGAAAGCGCGGCAGCGAGGAGACCCCCTCCCCGTCCCTCCCCCTTGGCAGGGGCAGGGAAACTCAATGGCTGCAGGGCGCGTGCGCCCTCGGGCACGGTCATGAAGTCCTTTCCCTGCCGGGTCTTGCTGGCGAGGTCCGCGAGCTTGCACAGGAAACCGTTTCCGCCCGTGTTCGCGACGAGGAGCCGGGTCTCGGGGCTGCCCGTGCCGAGCCAGACGATCGGATCGGACCCCGAGTTCACCAGCGTATTCACCGGCGCGCCGTCGCCGCGCCCCGAGGGGAGCGCCGCCGCATCGAGCGTGAAGCACTTGCCGCTCGCCGTGAGCACGGTGATCGGATCGGTGGTCTTGCACTCGAGTTCGAGGTAGCGCGCATCGCCATCCTTGAATCCGACCGAACTCATGTCGACGCCGTGGCCGCTGCGCGCGCGCACCCAGCCCTTTGCGGACAGGACGAGCGTGATCGGCTCTTCGAGCACGGTGCGCTCGATCGCGGCGCGCTCTTCGGCCTTGATCAGCGTGCGGCGCGGATCGCCGAAGGCCTTCGCGTCCTGCTCGAGTTCCTTCACCACGAGCTTCTTCAGGACCTTTTCGTCGCCCAGGATCGCCTTCAGTTCCTTGCGCTCGGCTTCGAGCGCCTTCCGCTCGTCGTTGAGCCTGACCCCGTCCAGGCGCGTGAGCTGCCCCAGGCGCAGGTTCACGATGTCCTCGGCCTGGCGCTCGGAAAACCTGAAGTTCTCGCGCAGCCGCTGGCGCGCTTCGGCCTGGTCCTCGCAGGCGCGGATGAGCTTGATCACGTCCTCGATCCGCGCAAAAGCCATCAGGCGGCCGGCGACGAGATGCAGCCGTTCCTCGCATTTCTCGAGCCGGTGCGCGGTGCGCCGGCGCACCGTGCCGATGCGGAACTCGCCCCACTCGCGCAGGATTTCGACGATTCCCTTCGTCTCGGGCAGTCCATCGAGCCCGAGCCAGGTGAGGTTCACCGCGACGCGCGTCTCGAGGCTCGTGTGCACGAGCAGCGCCTTCACGGTTTCCTCGGGCGACTGGCGCGAGCTGCGCGGCTCGATCACCAGGCGCAGCTTCGACTTGCGGTCCGATTCGTCGCGCACCGCCTCGACCTGCTCGAGGATGAACTGGCGCAGGCGCTTCTGCTCCTGCGAGGCGTCCTTCTTTCCGGAGGCGGCGCGCGGATTGACGAGCGCCTCGATCTCCTCGAGCACCTGGCGGCACGAGACGCCGTGCGG
>CAZXAR010000203.1:0-3936 GCA_964638135.1 uncultured Enterobacteriaceae bacterium
GTCATGCACGCGATCGGCCGGGCGGTCGAGGCGCACACGGCGGCGCTCCAGCGCAGCGTGGACGCGACGCTTCAGGTGCGCGCGGCCGGCTCCATGGGCCACGTCAACATGGTCGCGCAGTCGGACATCCTGCCGCCGGAGGCGCTCGACAAGGTGAAGGCGATCCCGTACGTCGAGAAGGTCGAGACGTACCTGCTCGCCATGACGCCGACCGAGGGCCACAACTTCGCGATGGTCGTGGGCGTCAATCCAGGCGACACCAAGCGGCTCGAATCGCACGGCGAGGCCGGCACCGGGAGGATCATCGCCGGCCGCGATCTGACCGCGGCGGACCGCGGAAAAAGAGTCGGGGTGATGGGCCAGGGTTTCGCGCGCTGGGCGGGGATTCATCCGGATAAGCTCCCCGCCGAGCTCATCCTTGACCTCACGCGCACCCATCCGGTGATCTTCGCCCTCGACCGTCCCGCGGCGAAACTCTCCATCGTCGGCGTCTACGCGAGCGGCTATGTCTTTGGCGACATGCAGCTCTTCATGCCGCTCGACACGTTCCGCGAGATCTACGGCGTGCCGCGGGGACTGTCGTGGCTCTACGTCAAGGCCGATTCCGCCGCCAACGTAGCCTCGGTCGAGCGCGCGATCCGCGCCGCGCTCGGCGAGCAAGCGGACATCATCGCCCCTGCGACCGTGGCCGAGTTCCAGACCACGACGACGCGCTCGGTGCTGCGCCTGACGGCGGCGGGCATGGCGCTTTCCGCGCTGCTCCTCGCGGTGATCGTGTATTTCGTGATGCTACTGGTGGTGCGCCAGCGCGCGTGGGAGATCGGCACCCTGAAGGCGATCGGCGCTCCCAACGGCTCGATCGCGGCGGCCTTCCTTGCCGAGGCGTTCGCCTACGGTCTTGCCGGCAGCGCACTCGGCCTCGCTCTGTTTCTCGGCTTCGGCGCGCCGCTCGCGAAGCAAGCGTTTGGCCTCGCCGTGGGGCCGTTCATCCCTGCGCAATACAAGGACACGCTGCTCGACGTATTGAGCGTTTCCGCGGGGCTCGACGCAGCGCAGCTCGCGCTCGTCGTGGCGGTGGTCGCGCTCGTGTCGCTCGCCGGCAGTGCGCACGGCCTCGCGCACATCGTGCGGCTCTCGCCGCTGCAAGCCATGCGACAGGAGTAGAACCGTGGCGCTGATCGAGCTTCGTTCGGTATCGAAGGCTTACCGCAAGGGGCGCGCCGAGGTGTGGGCGCTCGTTGCGATCGATCTTTCGGTCTCCGAGCGCGGCATGGTGGCGATCGTGGGCCCGAGCGGCAGCGGCAAATCGTCGCTTCTTCACCTAGTCGGCGCGATGGACCGTCCGTCCTCGGGCGAGGTCGAGGTAGCCGGACAGGCGCTCGCCGCGCTGCCCGAGAACGCGCTCGCCGGGTTCCGGTTGAGGACGATCGGGTTCGTGTTCCAGAGCTTCAACCTGATCCCCAACCTGAGCGCGCTCGAGAACGTGATGCTGCCGATGGAGTTCGCGGGCGTCGCGTCGAACGGACGGCAGAAGCGCGCCGAAGCGCTGCTCGCGCGGTTGGGGCTGGAGGCCCGCGCGAGCCACCGGCCGGCCGAGCTCTCGGGCGGCGAGCAGCAGCGCACCGCCATTGCGCGCGCGCTTGCCAACGACCCGCCGCTGGTCCTCGCCGACGAGCCTACCGGAAACCTCGACTCGAAGACCGGCGAAATGATCTACGAGCTGCTCAGCGAAGTGGCCCTCGAGCGCACCGTGCTGGTCGTCACCCACGCCGAGGCGCTCGCGCGCAGGGCGTCGAGGGTCGTGCACATCCAGGACGGTAGGCTCTCGGGCAACGGATAACCGACACGCAATGAAAGGAGACCGAAGATGCCCAGAAGACGGTTCTTGATCGCGGCGCTCGCCGCGACATTTTCCACCCTGACCGGAACGGCGCTTGCACAGGAGAAAATCGAAGGCAAGGTCATCAGCACCAAACTGACCGTCTGCCAGTTCAAGCCCGGGGGCTGCGCCGGATCGCTCCTGATGGAAACCGCCGCCCCGGGCAAACGCGAGCAGGTGACGATCCAGGTCCCGCTCGGAACCATGATCAGGAAGGGCGAGGAGGTCGTCTATCTCCCCGCGCTGCGCGGGCGCATCGTTGCGGTGACGCACGTTACCGAAAAGGGCGAGAGAATCGCGCGCGCGATCGACGTGAAGTAGCGTCCGGCTTCGCGCTACTTTTCGCGCCGCGCGACGAGACGAATGCGGATGTCCAGGGCATCGCGTACCCGCAAGCCGCCGTTCAGAGCGCTGAAAGGCTCGATGCCGAACTCCGACTGGTGGATCCGGAAACTCGCGACCACCGCGAGCGTTTCGTCCTTACCGGAACACGGCCGCGCGGAAGCGCAGGTCGCGCATCGCGCCCCGCAGCGTGACGCGTGCCGTGACCGACGGATTCCAGGCCGGACCGGCAAGTGCGATCGACTCGATCCCGATGATCGGATACGCCGCCGCGTCGAGGATGTCCCTGCCGAGCATGTTCTCGCGCGTGTCGCGGCGCGCGGGCTCCGAGACCTGCGCCGCGAATTCGTCGCCTTCCTCGGCTCGCGCCGCCGGCGGATCCACGGCGAAGGAATCCACTGGAACCTCGAGCCGGAAGCCGCTCGCCGCCGCGGCGTCGCCGGCCCGGATCTCGCCCTGCACGCGGGCGACGATGACGTGGTTGTGGCCGAAGCGCGCGAGCGGCCCGTCACGGTAAACGAGGAGACGGACTTCGGACCCCTCTGGATCGACGGTGTAGCGCGGCGCGCCGGAGGGAACCCGCCGCCGGAGCTGCCGGGCTCGATGCCGCGCTGGGAACGCCGCGCGGCGCTCGCGACGCACCGGCTGTTCTACCTGCTGCTCATTCTCGCGCCGCTCGCCGGCTGGCTTTACGCCTCCGCCGCGGGCCTCTCGGTCAACTGGTTCGATCTGTTCCAGGTGCCGGACCTGGTCTCGAAGGATCGCCAGCTCGCCGAACTGTTCAAGGCGCTGCACATCGGGCTGGCCGCGCTGCTCGCCTCGCTGGTCGCGGTGCACGTCGGCGCGGCCCTGCGCCACGGGTTCCTTCTGCGGGACGACGTGACGCACCGGATGCTGCCCTGGAAACCGCGCAGGAACGACTGATGCCGCGATTCCTCGTCCTGCTGTTCGCTGTCGCCGCGCTGCCGGCGGCCGCCGACCAATGCTACTCGGTGGATCCTGGCCACGGCAGCGTGTCCTTCGAGTTGAAGCAGGCGGGTTCGCCCTTTCGCGGCATTTTCCGCCGCTTCGCTGGCGAGTTCTGCATCGCACAGGGCAAGGTCGCCCGCATCGACGTGTGGCTCGAGCCCGCGTCGGTCGAGACCGGGCTGCCCGAAATCGACGCGGCGCTGAAGGCAATGGAATTCTTCGATGTCGCCAATCATCCGCGCATCGTGTTCGCCAGCGAATCCGTGCAGGCGCAGGCCGATCGGCTGGTCGCGCGCGGCACGCTCGACATCAAGGGAAAGCGCCGCAGCGCGAGCGTTCCGTTCCGCTTGGGCGAGGCTGGCGGCAAGCCGGTTGTGTCCGGTTCATTCACACTCGCCCGGCTGGACTACGGCATCGGCACCGGCGAATGGTCGGACACCCGCTGGCTCGGCGGCGAGGTGAAGATCGATTTCAGCGCCTCCCTCTCGCGCAGGTGACGGCACGCGCGGCGAGCGAACCCCCGAACTGAAGCGTGATTCATCGGTCTCACCAGAAGTAAGCCAGGTCAAGGAGGGCTCATGAATCGAATTCGAAACCGGACCGGTCGCCGCAGGTTGCTGGGCGCGGCGCTCGCGCTGCCCTTTGTCTCGATCCGTGAGGCCGCGGGGCAGACCTTGCCGCTCACGCCGGCCTGCGGCGAGAAGCCCGAGCGCACGCCGTCGCAGACCGCGGGCCCCTTCTACACC
>CAZXAR010000204.1:0-3911 GCA_964638135.1 uncultured Enterobacteriaceae bacterium
ATCCCGATCGGCTACGGCAAGACCATGTTCCACCCGGTCTACAACTGGGGCTTTTACACCGACCCCGAGCCCGGCATGAACGGGCGGCGCATCTACTGGCCGCGCGGCCGCGGTTTGGGGGGGTCGTCCTCGATCAACGGGCTCATCTACGTGCGCGGGCAGCCGCAGGACTACGACCGCTGGGAGGCGCTCGGCAACCGCGGCTGGGCGTGGAAGGACGTGCTGCCGTATTTCCTCCGTCTGGAGGCCAATTCGCGCGGCGCGAGCGAATTCCACGGCGCCGACGGGCCGCAGGCGTGCTCGGACATCGGCGCCAAGCACGAACTGATGGAAGCGATCATCCGGGCGGCGAACGAGCTGGGATTTCCGGCCAACGACGATTTCAACGGCGCCCGGCAGGAGGGCGTGGGCTACTACCAGCTCTTCACCCGCAACGGCTGGCGCTCGAGCAGCGCCACGGGCTACCTGCGCCCGGCCGAGCGGCGCGGCAACCTGCGGGTCGAGACGAATGCGCACGCGGTTCAGATCCTCTTCGAGGGCGCGCGTGCAGTGGGCGTGCGCTACCGCCAGGGCGGCGTAGAAAAGGACGTTCGCGCTTCGCGCGAGGTGATTTTGAGCGCGGGCGCCCTGCAAAGTCCGCAGCTTCTGCAACTTTCCGGCGTTGGCCCGGCGCAGTTGCTGCGCAGCCTCGGCATAGCGGTGGTGAAGGACCTGGCGGGCGTCGGCGAGAACCTCCAGGACCATCTCCAGCTTCGCGTGATGTACAAGTGCGCGAAGCCGATCACCACCAACGACGATCTTGCGAGCCTGTGGCGCAGCATGCGAATCGGCCTGCAGTGGATCCTGAACCGCTCCGGGCCGCTCGCCATCGGCATCAATCAGGGGGGGCTTTTCGCGCGCGTGCTTCCCGAGTCGGCGACGCCCGACGTGCAGTTCCACTTCGCGACGCTCTCGGCCGAGCTTGCCGGCGCAAAGCCCCATCCCTGGTCCGGATTCACGATGTCGGTGTGCCAGTTGCGGCCCGAGTCGCGCGGCACGGTCCGCATCCGCTCCGCGGATCCCTTCGAGCCGCCCTCGATGCGGCCGAATTACCTTGCGACCGAGCTCGACCGGCGCTGCGCGGTGGCGGGCATCAAGCTCGCGCGCTCGCTCGCGGCAACGAATGCCTTGCGGCCCTACGTGGCCGCGGAATACCGGCCGGGTCCGGAGGCGCGCTCGGACGAGGACCTGCTTGCGTTCGCGCGCGATTTCGGCGCCACGATCTTCCATCCTTCGGGAAGCTGCAGGATGGGAGGCGATTCCATGGCGGTGGTCGACGAGCGGCTGAGGGTGCTGGGCGTTTCCGGGCTGCGCGTAGTCGATTGCTCGATCATGCCTGTGCTGGTGTCCGGCAATACCGCCGCGCCGGCGCTGATGATCGCGGAGAAGGCCTCCGACATGATCCTCGAGGATGTGCGGTAGGAGACCGAGCCGCGGCCGCGTCGAACGGCCGCGCATGGCCGTTTGCAGCAGCCCCGAAAAAAGCCTTTCGAGCGTAGACTTCCAGCCGACTCGCGCCGTCTTCGGGCACAGTTCTCGATCTGAATTCGATATGACGCCGGCAGGCCTCACGTTCAGACCCATGAGCACGGGCGAATTCGAACAGTACGTGAAGCGCGCGGTACCGGAGTACGCCAACGAACATATTCGCGCGGGCGACGTGCATCCCGAAGTAGCTCTTGCAAAGGCAAGCGAGGAATACGCCCAGCTCCTGCCGCAGGGCGTCGCCACGCCGGGGCATTATCTCTACGCGATCACCTCTGCGGACGGAGACACGAACGTCGGGATGCTGTGGTTCGAGCTGAGAGAGCGGCAGAATACGAAGAGTGCTTTTTTGTTCGATGTGCATCTGGAGCCTGAGTATCGTGGGAAGGGCCTTGGCCGTCGGGTCATGGAGGAGCTGGAAGTGCGCGTCAAGGAATTGGGCGCACGATCCATCGGCCTGTTCGTATTCGGCGATAACTCGGCGGCCCGGACGTTATACGAGAAGTGCGGGTTCCGGTACGCGAACATGTACATGACCAAGGACCTCGGCTGACTGCACGTAGCGCGGGGAAGCGCGATGACACACCGTATCGGCAAATTCGAGCTGCGTCATGTGTTGGGGGAGGGCGCGTCCAGCACGGTCTATCTCGCGCTCGACACGTTCACCGGTCAGGACGTGGCGCTCAAGGTGCTCAAGCCCGAAGCGGTCCCCGATCCGGAGCTGGAAAGGACAAGGGCGAGCCAGTTCCTGAACGAGGCTTCGCTGGCGGGGAAGCTCTCTCATCCGCATATCGCGGCGATCCTCGAAGCGGCCGTCGCCGAGAACTCCGGCTATATCGCGATCGAATACGTGCCCGGCGGCGATCTTTCGCAGTACACCGCGCCGGGGAAGCTGCTCGCGGTGCAAGAGGCGATCGAGATCGCGTTCAAGTGCTGCAGCGCGCTCAACTATGCGTGGCGGCAGGGGATCGTCCACCGGGACATCAAGCCCGCGAACATCATGGTGGTGAGCGGCACGAACATCAAGGTGTCGGATTTCGGGGCGGCGTACCTGCTGCAGGCGCAGGAGACGCACGCGCTCGATGTCGGCTCGCCCTATTACATGTCCCCGGAGCAGGTGCAGAACCAACCACTGGATCACCACAGCGACATGTTCGCGCTCGGCGTTGTTCTCTACGAGCTGTTCACCGGCCAGAGGCCCTTTGTCGCCGAGAGCCTGGAAGCGCTTTTCGCGAAGATCCTCGGCGAGGATCCGGTCGCGCCGAGCGCGCTGCGCAAGGAGATCGGTCCGGAAGTGGAGCGGGTACTGCTGCAGATGCTCAAGAAGGCTCCGGATGCGCGCTACCAGACATGGGCGGACCTCGCGCTCGACCTGGTCGATATCGGCCAGCTGAGCGTCTACAAGCGCGGCATTCCCGATATCGAGAAGTTCGGCGCCCTGCGCAAGGTCGCGCTGCTCGAGCGGCTGAACGATGCCGAGCTGTGGGAACTCGTGCATTCCGGCCACTGGAGCCGCATCCCGGCGGCCACCACCATCGTGCGCGAAGGCGACCCGGGGCAGAGTCTCTTTTTCATCGGCAGCGGACAGGTCAAGGTCACCAAGCGGGGCCGGCTGCTGAACGTGCTCTCGGCCGGCGAGTACGTCGGCGACATGGCCTACATCAAGGCGGGGGCCATTCCGCGCCAGGCTACGGTGGAATCGATCAGCGACGTCCTGATCGCCGAATTCAAGCCGGCCACCCTGCGCCGCACGAGCACCAACTGCCAGCTTCAGCTCACGCTCGCACTGACCGATCTGCTGGTCGATCGCCTCGCCCTTGCCGACGAGAGGTTGGCAGGCGAGGCGGGTTAACGGGCAGCTTCACCTCTAAGCCGACGTGGTCTTTCTGCGCCGCGTATTTACTTCGCGTTCCAGGGGCGCGTAGATTCCGCTCCCCAACCGAAAGGAATCGACGCATGCTCATCGAACGCAGATTTTTCGCCGCCCCTGTCGCCGTGCTGCTCCTGTGTGTCGGCGCTGCACTGCCGGCCGGAGCGTCGTCCGCCAAGCTCGGCAAGGTAACGTTCCCGGTGTCGTGCAACGCGGCCGCGCAGAAGGAATTCGAGATCGCGATGGCGTATTACCACTCGTTTGCCTGGCCGCAGGTGAAGGCGACGCTCGATGGCGTGATCAAAGCCGATCCGGGCTGCGGCATGGCGCATTGGGCACGCGCGCTCGGCTATCTCGACAATCCGTTCCTCTGGCCCGGCAGCCTCACGCCGAAGGTGCTCGCCGATGCGCAGGCCGCGCTCGACGCGGCGCGCGCGGCGGGCCTGAAGACGCAGCGCGAGCGCGATTACGTCGACGCGCTCGCCGCGTTCTTCAGGGATACCGACAAATTGAACCA
>CAZXAR010000205.1:0-3858 GCA_964638135.1 uncultured Enterobacteriaceae bacterium
CGTTGCCGCGACGCGCGCGGACTGGCCTCCAGGAAGCTCGCGCTCGTCGAAGCGCGCATCCGCGACCTGACGCTGGTGCGGCGCACGCTGCGCCAGCTCATCGCCGAATGCGACGCGGGCGGCGCGCCCGACTGCTGCCCGATCATCGACTCGCTGAGCGCGGCCGGTCCGCGCCGGAACTGAACTGCCTTCCGGGAAAGTGCCGCGCGTTGCGCCGGCGGCCGAGTTCCCACGCCTCATCGAGCGTCGCCAGAATCGTTGACGGGTGCTCGGCGACCCATTTTCGTCCCGCCTGCCCGGTCGCGAAAAAGTGGACGAAGTGGCAGAAATTGCGCACGACGTCCTCGGCGACCTTCTCAGGATCGGGCGCGACCAAGGAAACGAGCGGGCGCTCTCCGTCCGCCTCGACGCCCTCCGGCCCGACGCGCAGCGCGACCCGGTCTCCCGTGACGGGGCAGACCGATTCCACGTGCGCGGCACTGTCCAGCAACTCGGGAAGGAACAGCGTGTCCCAGGCGCACCAGGCATAGAGGCGCTTGCCGGCGATGATCATCCGGTGCCGGGTCTCGGCGATCGTCAAGCCCCAGTAGCCGATCACGCGGCCCTCGGCATCGCGGTACACGCCCGGCAGGGCCGAGAGCACGGCGTCGACCCGCCCGCGCTCGACGTCTGCGGCGCGCGCCAAGGCGTCCGTCGAAACCGCCTCGCCGCCGGCAAGCAAGCGGTAGAGCGCGAGCGAGAGGCGCTGTCCAGCCTCGTCCAACTCAGGAAGGATTCCGAGAATCGCCTCGGAGATTCGATCCAGTTGCGTGTTGCGCATGAAAAGTCTCGCAATCCGCCCGATAGAGCCCGGCTACCGCAGCTCGCGCACGATTTCGCTCCCGGGGTTGAACGCGAGCCAGGCAAAAGCGAAATGCACGCCGCTTTCCATCGCCGCGAGCCGCCTGCCCTTGAGCGGGCCGGCGACCGCCTCGCCGAGAATGTTCCATTCGGATCCGGTGCCCGTATCCACCCAGCGCCCATCGCGCCATGCGAACTCGAGCACGCGGGCGTCGAGCCGCCGCTCGAACGCGGTGGCCGCGGGGATCGCGCGGCCCTCCTCGATATTCACGCGGTCGAGCGGCGAGGCCATGCCGCCTTTCGCGAACACCACGTAGGGGACGCCGCCGAGGTCGCGGTTGGCGACCGGGCGCTTCTCGAGAAGCGTCAGCGGATAAAGCCGGTGCCTGCCCGCGACCGAGACCGAGAGCACGCGCTCCATCGGCGGCAGGCGCCGGTCCAGGGTGGAGGAGAACAGAAACGGACTCTGGTCGATGCGGTCGTAGCCGGCGTACGGATTGCGGCCGTACGGCCGCGCGTGGCCGGTCTCGCGCGACAGTACCAGCGCCGTGCGGTACGCGGACTCGAAGTCCTCGAAGGCGACGATCTCCGATGGGAGCCGCACCAGCTCGGTCCCCGCGTAATTCCCGACGATTGCCTTGCCGGTGAACTGCTGCCACCACGATTCGGTCTGGCGGTCGTACATCACGAGGTCGGAGAACCGCAGCCTTCCGGTGGTGCCGAAATCGAGCACTCGCCCGGCGACGCGCCGGTCGAACACGAGCGAGGCGTTGCACAGCGGGCAAAAGGTGACCGCGACCGGGACGCCGGCGACGACATCGTTCACGATCTCGTGGAACATGAGGATCTGGAGCGGATATGCCTTCGCTTCGCGCCCCAGCCGCACCACGATCACCGGCTCCTTGGGCCTGAGCCAGGCGCGCGCCGCGCGTGTCGAGACGAAGCGCGGCCGGTCGATCGCGGGGATCCCGTCCTTGGGCGGCCCGCCCGATTCGATCTCGGCAAGGTCCACGGTGCGCTTCGCGAAATCGGTCTTCGGCCATTCGGCGCGATCGGAAGGAGACTGCGCGAGCGCCGCCGCGGCGGCAAGCCCGAACGCGAGCATGGCAGCAGGCAAGGCGTGCGCGATCATCGCGGCGCAAGAAATCGATGCACGCGCAGTCCCGCCCAGCATCCGGGCAGCGCCGCCGCGATCCACAGCCAGCCATGCAGGCTCGTGCTCGCCACGCCGGAAAAAAACGCGCCGATGTTGCATCCGTAGGCGATGCGCGCGCCATAGCCCATCGCCAGCCCGCCGAGCGCGGCGGCGAGGATGGCGCGCGGCGAGGGACCGAAGCGCGGGCGGAATCCGCCCGCGCTTCCTGCGGCGGCGAAGGCGCCCAGCACCAGGCCGAAATCCATCACCGAGGTCACGTCGGCGAACACGCTGGATTGGAGCGCGTTGCTCTGGAAATCGGCGCTCCAGAAACCGCCCGCCTCCGGCTCCCAGCCGAACGCGCGCGCCGCTTTCGCCCCCCAGAGTGCGAACGCCCAGGTGATCGACCACGGGTGCCCGGCGACAACGAGCGTCAGCAGGTTGAGCGCCGCGAGGACGAGCGCGCCCGCCGCGGGTGCCCAGGGCAAACGCCAGATTCGCTGCGGGCCGATGCTTCGATCCGGGGGCGCATCGGCCCCAGCGCCCGGGAGCTTGCCCAGCAGCGCATACAGCGCCGCAAGCACGCCAAGCTGGATCGCCACGGCCGCCGGCCAGCCGAGCCGCTCCCCGAGGGCGATCGGCTCGGGCGCCGGAAGCGTGCTCCAGGCGCCGATGTGAAGGCTCGCCCAGAACGAGCCGGCGACGAACGCCGTCAGCGCGACCGCCATGCGCATCTGCCCTCCGCCGGCCGTGTAGAGGGCGCCCGACCCGCAGCCGCCCGCGAGTTGCATGCCGATGCCGAAAAGAAACGCGCCCGCCGCGACTTGGAGCCCCGCGGGGGCGACGGCACCGGCCACTTCGCGGCCGAACCACGGCCCTTGCGCGAGGACCGGCGCGAAAAGAACGGTCGCCGCCGCGAGCATGAGCAGTTGCGCCTGCACCGCGCGCACACCGCGGCCCTCGAGCAGCCGCCGGTACGCCGATGCGAACCCGAACGCCGAGAGATACAGCGTCGCGCCCAGCGCGATTCCGATCGCGAGGAGCGCGAGCATGCGCGGCCCCTGCGCGGAGGCGACCGCTCCAAGCGCGAGCGCGAACGCGCCCGCGGCCGCGAGCGCGCGTGGCTGCGGCGCGAGCCGCGTGCTAACCGCCGATGGCATCCTTCACAATTTTCTCGAACACCGGATCAAGCTCGCGCGCCATGCGGTCGAGCTCCGCGCTGCGGTACGGCGCGAACACCGCGCTCGGCTTGCGATAGGTCACGGTCGCCGTTCCGTCGGCGTTCTCGGTGAGGTAGATGCGCAGCGGCGCCTCGATCCCCGCCGCGACGCTCGCGGCGAGCATGCGCACCGCCAGATCGTTGCGGAACACCATCAGCACGGCGTTGCCGGGGATCTTCACGCCGCGCGCCGCGGCGCCGCGGCTCGCGCTCGCCTGCGCAACCAGGCCCATCCTGTTGCTCTCGATGGCTTTCTCCAGCCGCGCGACCGACGCATCGAAGCCGTGCGGCATCTTCACCGATACCGTTCCGGGAAACGGGGTGCTCTGGGCGAGGGTCGCCGCGCTCCCCGCAAAGAGCAGGAATGCGGGAACGACGAACTGCGCCGCAATTCTCAGCGGACGTCTCATGGACCGCTCATCTGACGATCAGCTTGTAGTCCGGTGTCGGATTGAGTGGACAGGAGTAGACGTAGTTCCCGGGCTTGAGCTCGATCGCGTAGTCCTGCGTCTTGCCGGTGGTGAGCCCGCCTCCGGAGACGCTCGGCAGCCGGGCGCGGTCGACCAGCGACTCGCCGCGCAGCCAAAAACCGAGCTCGTAGGGCACGTTCTTGTTGGCGACGCGGAAGACGTACTTGCCCGGCGCCAGCTCGATCGTCTTCGAC
>CAZXAR010000206.1:0-3721 GCA_964638135.1 uncultured Enterobacteriaceae bacterium
CGCTTCATCGCCGCCTGGTTGTGCTCGCTGTACAGCCCGGTGCAGCCGTGCGAGATGCGCCCCTCGCGCGCCACGCCGGTCGCCTCGACCATGAGCAGGCCCGCGCCCGAGCAGGCGAGGCTGCCGAGGTGGACGAGGTGCCAGTCGCTCATGCAGCCGTCGTCGGCCGAGTACTGGCACATCGGCGAGACGACGATGCGGTTGGGCAGCGTGATGCCGCCCAGCTCGAGCGGCGTAAAGAGCTTCGCAGTCATGTGTTCCCCGTCAAGGTGAGGCGATCGTGATACCGCGCTCCTTGAACGCGGCGCGCAGCGCCCTCGCGAACGCGACGGCGCCGGGCTGGTCGCCGTGCAGGCACAGCGTTCCCGGTGCGACCGGCACGCGCCGGCCCGAAAGGCTGACGACATGCCCCTCCTCCACCATGTCGAGCGCCTGCGCGACGGATTTGTCTTCGTCCTCGATCATGCCCCCGGGCACATTGCGCGGCGCGAGCGTGCCGTCGTCCTGGTAGCCGCGGTCGGCGAAGCCCTCGCCGACCGCGCGCACCCCGATCCTCGCCGCGCAGTCCATCATCCGGCTGCCGGAAAGAGCATAGAGGAGGACGCCATGGCCCAGGTCCTTCACGGCCCGCGCACAGGCTTCCGAAAGCGCCTCGTCGTTCGCCGCCATGTTGTAGAGCGCGCCGTGGCACTTCACGTGATGCAGACGCACTCCGGCGGCGCGCGCAAACGCCTCGACCGCGCCCGCCTGGTAGAGCACCAGGTCGTACATCTCCTGCGGCGCGATCTTCATGGCGCGGCGTCCGAATCCCTGCAGGTCCGGCAGCGACGGATGCGCGCCGACCGCGACGCCGTGGTCCACGGCGAGTCGAACGGTGGTGCGGATCGTGGCCGGGTCGCCGGCGTGAAAACCGCAGGCGATGTTCGCCGAGCTGATGTAGGGCATCACCTCGGCGTCGGCGCCCATCTTCCAGGCGCCGTAGCTCTCGCCCATGTCGCAATTGAGATCGATCGTCTTCACTGTCCATGCTCCCACGCGATCGCGCGCAGCGCCGACGCCAGCCTTGCGTTGAGCGCGCGGCGCAGCTCGAGCGCAGTCTCCAGAGAACAGCGCGCAAAGCGCAGCGTGCCGCCGGGACCGAGCTGCGCAAGGCGCGGCACGTCGGCGCCGGCCACCTCGGCGATCTTGGGATAGCCGCCGGTCGTCTGGTGGTCGGCCATCAGCACGATCGGCGCACCGTTTGCCGGAACCTGCACCGTCCCGAGGCACGTCGGCTCGGATAGTATCTCACCGCCCTGCGGGCGCGCGAGCGCGGCGCCGGCAAGCCGGTAGCCCATGCGGTTCGAATCGGGCGAGATCTGCCAGACGGCGTCGAGGAACCGGCGCTTCGAATCGGCGTCGAACTCGGTGTAGTGCCGGCCCTCGATCACGTGGACAAGGATCGGCTCGCGGTCCGGAAGCGTCAGCGCCGGGGCCGACCAGCGGACCGTGCCGAGCCCCGCTCGCACGACGCCGCGGCCGGACAGCTTCTCGTAGCGCATCGAGGAAAGCCCGGCCACGTTCGGGTCGAGCGGCAGCACGTCATCCTTACGCAGCGCGCGCCCCTCCAGTCCGCCGAACCGGGCAGGCAGATAGGTGCTGCGACTGCCGAGCACCGGCGGCACCGCGATGCCGCCTGCCACCGCGAGATAGGCGCGAACGCCGCGGATCGCACGGCGCAGGGCAAGCGCACGGCCCGCCTTGAGAAATATCGGCCGGTCGAGCGGGAGCGCCGTACCCTCCACCCTGGCGTCGAACTGCGCGCCGCAGAGCGCGACGAGCACGTCCTCCTCGAAAACAATCTCGGGGCCGATCAGCGTAGCCTCCAGCGCCGCCTCCCCGTCGCGGTTGCCGACCAGCGCGTTGGCAAGCGCGAGCGCCACCGGATCCATGGCGCCGGCGGGTACTACCCCCAGGTGCTGCAGTCCGCGGCGCCCGCGGTCCTGGATCGTGGTGAGCAGACCCGGCCGGAGGATCCGCAGGCTCATTTGAGGCGCGCGTATTCGGCGCGCGAGATGGCGACGAAGCGCACCCGGTCGCCCGGCGCGAAAAAACTGGGCGGGTCGCGTGCCGGATCGAACAACGCAAGCGGCGTGCGGCCGATCACGCTCCAGCCGCCCGCAATCTCGTAGGGGTACACCGCGGTCTGCGCGTTGGCGATCGCCACCGAGCCCGCCGGGACGCGGGTGCGCGGGTTTGGGCGACGCGGGACCGCGAGCTTCGGATCGAGGCCCCCGAGGTAGGGCTGCCCGGGCGAAAAGCCGACCATCAGCACGTAATGCTCGTTCGCCGCGTGGCGGCGCGCGATGTCCTCGGGCTCAATCCCCGATTGCTCGGCGATCTCGATGATATCGAGCGCAAATTCCGGCTCGTAGCACACGGGCACTTCAAGCATTCGGCCGCGGCCGGCGCGAGACGGAACTGCGCCAAGACAATCGCGCACCAGCGTCTCGGCGACGCCGAGCGGCGCCTCCGGCAGGTGCGGGTGTTCCGGATCGAAGTGAAGCGCGATTCCGCCGAGCGCCGGCACGATGTCGCGGATCCACGGCGGCGCGCGCTCGCGCAGTGCAGCAGCGACCGCCTGCAGCGCCGCATTGACTTCGAGATCGAGCGTGGCGGTGAAATCGGCGTAGGCCGCGGCATCGCCGAGCGGCCCGAAGCGCAGCAGTTTGCGAAGATCCTTCAGGACAGCCGCCTTGATCTACTCCCCCGAGCGCCAGCGGAGTTCGCGCTGGCTCTCATCGGCTCACGGCAGAATATACCGGCCCGATTTTCTCGTGCCGACCCGCCGGATCATTCCCGCGGCGAACAGCGGGCCGAGCAGCTTCAGCGCGCCCTGCCGCGTGACGCCGAGCGCATCCCAGATCTCCTGCGGCGTCATGCTCTTGCGGTCGCGCAGCAGCCGCAGCAGCTGCTCCTGCCTGGGACGCAGCACGAGCTTCCTTCGGCCCGACCGCGCCTCGAAGCGCTGCACGCGCGTCCAGACCTTCTCCATAGTCAGGAACAGACCCTCGGCGACGTATTCCAGCCAGCCCGTCAAATCCCCGCCCTGCCTTTGCACGGCCTCGAGCGAGGCGTAGTAGCGCGGCCGGTCCTCCCAGTAGAACTCGTCCACCGAGAAGATGTGATGCGTGTCGAAGCCGCGCCGGTAAAGCTCCCACAAGGCAAGCGCGCGCCCCACGCGCCCGTTGCCGTCGGCGAAAGGATGAACCTCCTCGAACCGGTAATGCAGGATGCCGGAGGACAGCACGGGCGAGAGCTCCGGCGCTTCCCGCTTCCACCAGTCGAGCAGCTCGGTCATCAATCCCCATACCTGCCCCGCGGGCGGCGGCACGTACCCGCCTACCCGCACCGACATCTCGCGGTACCGCCCCGCTGCTCCCTGATCCATCACGCCGCCGCCCGCGATGATCTTATGCAGCCTCAGGATCTCGCCGTGCGCGAGCGGCGAGCGCTTCACGTTCTTCTCGATGAAGCGCAGCGCCGCGAAGCAGTTCAGGACTTCTCTCCTCGCCCGCTCCGTCACGGCGGGCACTTCCCGTCCTTCCTCCAGAGCGCGCACCTGCTCCAGCGTCAGCGGATTGCCCTCGATCGCGGTCGAGCTGTGCGTGTTGCGGACGCGGCTATCCTTCTGCAACGCGGGAATCCACGCCACCTGCACCGTCGCCGCGAGGATCTTCTC
>CAZXAR010000207.1:0-3687 GCA_964638135.1 uncultured Enterobacteriaceae bacterium
AGTTCGAGGAAGTGGCGCAGGGCCTGATCCAGATCCCGATCTGGATCCCGCAGATGAGCTTCGTCCTCGGCGTGATCGTGTTCCTGATCGCGGTGCTGGACGAGTTCGTCGTGCTCGCACGCGGCGGGCGGCCCGCGTACGACGTGGCGGAGGAAGAGCGGCGCGCCGCCCGCGATTTCACGGAGACGCTGTGAGCACGATCGCCGCCGCGACGATCGTGTTCGCGCTGCTGCTCGTGCTGCTCGCCGGAGGGATCTGGATCGCGGTCGCGATGGGGATTTCGGCATGGTTCGGGCTGCAGTTCTTCACCTCGAGCCCGCCCGAAGTCAACCTGTTCCAGGCGTTCTGGGGCTCGAACGCCTCCTGGACGCTCGCCGCGTTGCCGCTGTTCGTATGGATGGGGGAGATCCTTTTCCGCACCCGGCTCTCCGAGGAGATGTTCGAGGGGCTCGCGCCGTGGCTGGCATGGCTCCCCGGAAGGCTGATGCACGTCAACGTATTCGGCTGCGGCATCTTCGCCGCGGTGTCCGGGTCCTCCTCGGCGACGTGCGCGACGATCGCCAAAGTGGCCCTGCCCGAGCTGATCAGGCGCGGCTACGACGAAAAAGTGTGCCTTGGCTCGCTCTGCGGCGCGGGAACGCTGGGGCTGCTGATTCCGCCCTCCATCATCATGATCGTGTACGCGGTCGCCGCCGAAGTCTCGATCCTGAAGATGTTCATCGCCGGCGTGCTGCCCGGGGCGATGCTGGTGCTGCTCTTTTCCGGCTACATCATCGTCTGGGCGCTCGTCAATCCGGGGCGCACGCCGCAGGAAACCGAAAGCCTGTCGTTCCTGGAGCGCGTGCGCCGGGCGCGCAATCTCTTCCCGTGCCTCGTCCTCATCGCCTTCATCATGGGCGTGATGTTCACCGGCTACGCGACGGCCACCGAAGCCGCCGCGTTCGGCGTGCTCGGCGCGCTCGGCATCGCCTGGTGGAGCGGCTCGCTCACGCCGCAGAACTTCTGGGCGAGCCTGATGGGCGCCACGCGCCTGTCCTGCATGATCCTGTTCATCCTTGCGGGCGCGGCGTTTCTCAGCTCGTCGATGGCGTTCACCGGCATTCCGCGCGCGCTTGCCGAGTGGGTCGCCTCGCTCAATGCCAGTCCCTACGCCCTGATCGCGGTGCTCGCCTTCATCTATCTGGTGCTCGGCACGGCGCTGGACGGCATCTCGATGATCGTGCTCACGACGTCGATCGTGCTGCCGATGATCGAGGCGGCGGGCTTCGACCTGATCTGGTTCGGCATCTTCATCGTGCTGCTGGTCGAGATCGCCGAGCTCACCCCGCCGCTCGGGTTCAACCTGTTCGTCCTGCAGACCATGAGCGGGCGCGATTCGAACTACGTCGCGCTCGCCTCGATCCCGTTCTTCTGCATGATGGTTCTGGCGCTGCTGATCGTGATCGTGTTTCCGCAGATCGCGACGTGGCTGCCCGACCTGGTGCTGGGACGCCCGAGATAGCGCGGGACCATGGCGCAACCGATCTATCTCACGCGCGAGGTGCGCCGCATCGAGCAGGCGGCCGGAAACGTCTCGCCGCCGCTCATGGAGCGCGCGGGGGCGGCCGCCGCGGAGCTCGCCGCGCGGCTCGTCTCGGATCGCGCCAAGGACGTGCTGGTGCTCGCCGGTCCGGGAAATAACGGCGGCGATGCGCGCGTCGTCGCCAGGCTGCTCGAAGAGCGGTTCTTCCGCGTCACGCTGGCGAGCGCGCCCGAGGAGGTGCCGCCCGACCGGCGCTGGACGCTGGTCGTAGACGGGCTCTTCGGCATCGGTCTCGCGCGCGCGCCCGAAGGCCCCTACGCGAAGCTCATCGCGCTCGCCAACGAACAGCGTTGCCCGGTTCTCTCGCTCGACGTGCCGAGCGGGCTGGAGTCGGACACCGGTTGCGTGCTCGGCCACGCGGTGCGCGCGACGCACACGATCACCTTTATCGCGATGAAGCCCGGCCTCCTCACGCTGGACGGCCCCGACCATTGCGGTGCGGTTTCCGTCGCCGACCTCGGCATCGAGCCGGCAAAACTGGTCGCGCCGGAAGGATGGGTCGCGGCGACTGAACTCTTCGCCGACGCGCTCAAGCCCCGCCCGCGCAACTTCCACAAGGGGCAGGCGGGCTCGCTCTGCATTCTGGGCGGCGCAGCGGGGATGGTGGGCGCGGCGCTCCTTGCCGGCCGCGCCGCGCTCGCGCTGGGCGCCGGTCGGGTCTACGTCGGCCTGCTCGCGCCGGATGCTCCGGCCGTGGATGCGGGCGCGCCGGAGCTCATGCTCCGCCACCCGGACGAGGCGCTGGGGATGGAACTGGACGCGATCGTCGTGGGGCCTGGCCTCGGGCAGAGCGAGCGCTCGGAGACGCTGGTCGCGGCGGCGCTTGCGAGCGACATCCCTTGCGTGCTCGATGCCGATGCGCTCAATCTCGTTGCCGAAAACAAGGATCTGAAGCAAGCGTGCACACGCCGCCGGGCCGATACGCTGCTGACGCCGCACCCCGCGGAAGCGGCGCGCCTGCTGGAGGCGAAGACGTCCGACGTGCAGCAGGACCGGCGCACCGCCGCGCAGCGTCTCGCGCGCCAGTTCAACGCGCACGTGGTGCTCAAGGGCGCGGGAAGCGTGATCGTCGCCCGCGACGGACACTGGTTCATCAACGCGACCGGCAACTCCGGCATGGCCTCGGCCGGAATGGGCGACGTGCTCTCGGGTCTGCTCGGCGCGCTGCTCGCGCAGGGATACACGGGCGAAGCGGCGCTCGTGCTCGGGGTGCACCTGCACGGCGCGGCGGCGGACGAACTCGTTCGCACCGGCACCGGGCCGGTCGGCATCGCCGCCGGAGAGCTGATCGCGCCCGCGCGCAAGCTGTGGAACCGCTGGCTCGCGGCTTGATCCTTCTCTGAAAGGAGACCTCTTGGCTACTGTCACCTCCTCGGTCCGGTTTCCCGGCGAATCGCGCTCCTATCGGCGCGCGCGCAACAAGCTGCTGCAGGCGGAAGCGAAGTTGCGCAGGCAGGTGGAGCGCGTGGCGGCGCTGCGCCGCAAGCTGCCGATGGGCGGCGAAGTGCCGCAGGACTATGCGTTCGAAGAGGAGGGTTCCGGGAAAGTCCGCCTGTCGGAACTCTTCGAGCGAGGCAAGGAGAGCCTCATCCTCTACAGCTTCATGTACGGGCCGAACATGGAAAAAGCCTGCCCGATGTGCACCGCGCTCCTCGACAGTCTGGACGGCGCCGCGCCTCACATCGCGCAGCGCGCCAATCTGGCGGCGGTCGCCAAATCGCCGATCGGGCGCATCCGCGAACATGCCCGCGCGCGCGGCTGGCGCAACCTGCGGCTGCTTTCGTCAGCCGGCAACACGTACAACCGCGACTATCACGGCGAGTCGCCCGACGGGCGCCAGATGCCGTCCCTCAACGTGTTCGTGCGCCGCGACGGCAGGATTCGCCACTTCTTCCACACCGAGCTGCTGTTCGCAAGAGAAGAGAAAGGCCAGAACGCGCGTCACCTCGACCTGGCGTGGCCGCTGTGGAACGTGCTCGACTTCACGCCCGAAGGCCGCGGCACCGACTGGTATCCGAAGCTCGAGTACCCGCAGATCTAGGTCGGCCTTGCGTACCGCTATTTCACGAGCTTGGCGTCAGCCAGTTCCCTGAAGAACGCCTCGT
>CAZXAR010000208.1:0-3577 GCA_964638135.1 uncultured Enterobacteriaceae bacterium
ACGCTCGACGAGGCGATCGACCTTGTCGCCTGCGCCGACATGGTCGTCACCAACGACTCCGGGCTCATGCACATTGCGGCGGCGGTCGGCACGCCGCAGGTGGCGCTCTTCGGTTCGTCGAGTCCCGAACACACCCCGCCGCTTGCACCCAACGCGCGCGTGGTATGGCTCGGCCTGGAGTGCAGCCCGTGCTTTGCGCGCGAGTGCCCGCTCGGGCACTTCCGCTGCATGCGCGAGATCACGCCCGCGCGCATCCTCGAGGAGATCCAGGAACTGGGGCCAGAGTAAGATTTCGCCCAATTTCCGGACCCCACGAGCTCCATGAGCACGCGCATCTTCCCTACGCCGCAGGACGCCGAGAACGCATTCTACGAATCGCTCGAACGCTGCGACCTCGAGCTGATGATGGCGGTGTGGGCCGACGACGAGGAGATCGTGTGCGTGCATCCGGCGGGACCGCGCATCGCCGGCCAGGAGCAGGTGCGCGGCAGCTGGCGCAGGATCTTCGCCTCCGGCCAGCGCCTGCGGGTGCAGCTCGCGCAGCAGGTGACGCTCCCGGGGATGATGTTCGCCGTGCACAGCGTGCACGAGGTGATTACCGTGGTGGGCGAGCCGCGCGCGCGGCCGCCGATGATCGCGACCAACGTGTACCTGCGCACCGCGGCGGGCTGGCGCATGCTCGTGCATCACGCCTGCCCCGCGCCCGGCCCGGCGACCGAGCCCGCCGCCGATCCGCCGAAGATCCTGCATTAAGAAACTTTCGGAACAGGCGGATGAATCCGTACCGCGCGCCGTGGTGGCTGCCGGGCGGGCATTTGCAGACGCTCGCCGCGGCCGTCGCGCCCACGCCGCGGGTGGCGTTCGCGCGCGAGCGCTGGGAGACGCCGGATGGCGATTTCGTCGACGTGGACTGGGCCGGCGATCCACGCGCCACGCGCCTGCTCGTTCTGTTCCACGGTCTGGAAGGCGGCTCGGGTAGCCACTATGCGCGCGCGCTCGCACGGCACGCAGCGGATCTCGGCTGGCGATTCGCGCTGCCTCATTTCCGCGGCTGCTCCGGGCACCTGAACCGCCTGCCGCGCGCCTACCACTCGGGCGACAGCGAGGAGGTGGACTGGATGCTGCGGCGCTTCGCGCAGCACGCGCTTTCGCTGTACGCCGCAGGCGTATCGCTCGGCGGCAACGCGCTGCTCAAGTGGCTCGGCGAACGCGGCGCCGAGGCGGCGAGGCTGGTGCGCCGGACCGCCGCGATCTCGGCCCCGATCGATCTCGCGGCTTCCGGAAACGCGCTCGGCCGCGCCTTCAACCGGCGCGTCTACGCGCGCGTCTTTCTCGCCACGCTCAAGGCAAAGGCGTTCGCCAAGATCGCGCTCCGGCAGCTGCAGGTGGACGAGCGGCGGCTTGCGCGCGCACGGACGCTGCGCGAATTCGACGACCTCGTCACCGCGCCGCTGCACGGGTTCCGCGATGCCGACGACTACTGGGCGCGCGCCGCGAGCGCGCCGTGGCTCGCGCGCATCGAAGTGCCGACGCTGGTGCTCAACGCGCGCAACGATCCGTTCCTCCCGGAGCGGGCGCTCGAGCGCGCGACGCGCGCGGTGTCGGACCGGCTGGTGCTAGAATTTCCGCGCACCGGTGGCCATGCCGGCTTTCCCGGGCGCGACCACTGGCTCGCGCGACGCGTGCTCCACTTTCTATCCGCCTCGTGACCGTTCCCGCAGAAATCTTTCGCGCCTACGACATCCGCGGCATCGTCGGCAGGACGCTGACGACGGCGGCGCTGCGCCAGATCGGGCGCGCGCTCGGCACGCTCGGCCTGGAGCGCACCGCCCCGGCGCCCGGCGCACGGACGACGTTCGCGCTCGCGCGCGACGGGCGCGAGTCGAGCGAAGAACTCGCGCTCGCGCTTGCGGAGGGCATCAACCAGGCAGGCGCCGACGTGATCGACATCGGCATGGCGCCCACGCCGGTCGCCTACTTCGCCGCGCATCACCTGGGCTGCTCGAGCGCCGCCATGATCACCGGCAGCCACAACCCGCCCGAGTACAACGGCGTCAAGATGGTGGTCGACGGGACGACGCTTTCGGGAGAGGAAATCCAGGACCTGCGCCGCCGCATCGCCTCCGGCAAGCTGGCGAGCGGCGCGGGCAAGCGCACCCAGACCGAGGTGCTCGACGCCTACGTGGAGCGGATCGCGGGCGACGTGCGGCCTGCCCGGCCGTTTCACATCGCCGTGGACTGCGGCAACGGCGTCGCCGGAGCGGTTGCGCCGCGGCTCTACCGGCGCCTCGGCTGCCGCGTGACCGAGCTTTTCTGCGACGTGGACGGCCGTTTTCCGAACCATCATCCCGACCCCTCGCAGCCGAAAAACCTCGCCACGCTCATCCGGACCCTGCGCGAGACCGACGCCGAAATCGGCCTTGCCTTCGACGGCGACGGCGACCGGCTTGGCGTCGTCACCAAGGACGGCGCGATCATCTATCCGGACCGGCAGCTCATGCTGTACGCGAAGGACGTGCTGTCGCGCAATCCGGGCGCGCAGATCATCTACGACGTGAAGTGCACCCGCCTGCTCGCACCGTGGATCGAGCGCTACGGCGGCGAGCCGGTCGTGTGGAAGACCGGCCACTCGCTCATCAAGGCGAAGTTGAGGGAAACCGGCGCCCCGCTCGCCGGCGAGATGTCGGGGCACATCTTCTTCAAGGAGCGCTGGTACGGGTTCGACGACGCGCTCTATTGCGGCGCGCGGCTGCTCGAAATCCTGGCGCGCGAGCCGGACGCAAACGCGGCGCTCCGCAACCTGCCGGATGCGCCGTCCACGCCGGAACTCAACTGGAAGCTCGCCGAGGGCGAGCCGCACGCGCTGGTCGCGAAGCTGCAGCAGGCGCGCCCGTTTCCGGGCGCCGAGCGCGTGCTCACGATCGACGGGGTGCGCGCCGAGTATCGCGACGGCTTCGGTCTTGCGCGCGCGTCCAACACGACGCCGGTGATGGTGCTGCGGTTCGAAGGCGACACCCCCGAGGCGCTTGCGCGCATCCGCGAGGAGTTCCGCAAGGCGCTGCAGCCGCTCAAACCCGACGCCCCGCTGCCGTTCTGAAAGCTTCCTCCCCTCCTCCACGAGGAGGGGTGGCGCAAAGCGCCGGGGTGGTTCCTAAGCGAAGTGATCGCGTATGTGAAGCAGCACCGATTCCAGGTTCGTCATCACGTCCCGGTTCTCAAAACGCAGCACCCTGATCCCGAGCGAGCCGAGAAACTTCTCCCGCATTCGATCCACCTCATCCGCTGCGACACCATCGTGCGCGGCGCCGTCAAGCTCAATCGCGAGCTTCGCCTCGGGACAATAAAAGTCGAGGATGTACGGGCCGACACTGTGTTGCCGGCGGAATTTCCGGCCCTCGAGCTGGCGCGACTGGAGATGCTTCCACAAGACCGCCTCGGCCGGAGTGAGCGACGAACGCAGATTTCGTCTGCGAAGCTTGAGTTCGGGAAAGTTGTGATACCGCCGCATGCCGGAGGAACGCATCGCGACGGCAAAACGATGACACACCACCCCGTCGCTGCGCGACACCCCTCCTCG
>CAZXAR010000209.1:0-3522 GCA_964638135.1 uncultured Enterobacteriaceae bacterium
CGCGCGTCGCCTCGAGCTTGACGCGCGGCGCGTCCGCGGGCATCACGATCGTGGCCGGCACGCCGAGCATGCGCCCGGCGAGCGCCACCGCCTGCGCGTGATTGCCCGACGAATAGGCGATCACGCCGCGGCGCTTTTGCTCCGGTGCGAGCTGCGACAGGGCGTTGTAGGCGCCGCGGAACTTGAACGCGCCCATGCGTTGGAAGTTCTCGCACTTGAAGTGCACGCGGGCGCCGGTGAGCGCATCGATGGTTGCGGAGGTGAGCACGGGCGTGCGCCGCGCGGCGCCCGCGATCCGCTCGTGGGCGCGCGCCACGTCGTCGTACCGAACGAGCAGGGGCCCGGGGTCGGCCGGGTTCATGCTTCGCCCCAGTGCGCGAGTGCGGCGCGCGCGATCTCCTCGCCCCATTCCTGCAGGAAATGCCCGCCGTCGGCGTGGACGTACGGTTCCGGGCAGCCGCGGATGAGTTTTCTCAGCGCCCGCATCGCGGGCGGGCCGAGCACCGGATCCTTCGCGCCGACCGCCATGAACGCCTCGCCCTTCCACGTGGTCTTCCACCAGTCGCGCGCCCGGCGCGAAATCTCGGCACCGGGGGCGTCCGGTCGGTCGGGCACGAGCTGGGGAAAGCGCCGCACTCCGGACTTGTAGCGCGCATCCGGGAAGGGTGCCTCGTACGCGGCGGCTTCCGCGCTTGTGAGATGCGGGCAGGCGCGCGAGAGGAGCTTGGCGCAATCGAGATCGGGGGTCTTTGCGACGTAGGCGCGCCAGGCGACGAAACCCTCGGAGAGCGGCACGTCGCCCGTGCCAAGCGCGGTGTTCATAGCGAGGAGCCGCGCGTAGCGCTCGGGAGATGCCATCGGCAGCGTGAGCCCCAGCAGCCCGCCCCAGTCCTGCACCGCGAGCGTGATCCGCTTGAGGTCCATGCGTTGGACGAGGTCGAGCAGGAACGCGCGGTGCATGTCGAACGTGTAGAACGCGTCCTCCGCCGGCTTGTCGGAGCGGCCGAAGCCGATGAAGTCGGGCGCCACCACGCGGTAGCCGGCGGCGAGAAACGGCGGGATCATGCGCCGGTACAGGTAGCTCCAGGTCGGCTCGCCGTGCAGCGCGAGCAGTACCGGAGCATCGCGCGGGCCTTCGTCGAGCACATGCGCCCGCAGCCCGTTCCACTCGAAATAGCGCGGCACCCAGGGATAGCCGGGCAGGTTGGCGAACCGCTGCTCGTCCGTGCGCAGGACTTCCATGGACGGATTGTAGAATGACTCGATGGACTACACCCGGTACCAAGATCTCAAAGTCCGGCGGCTGGAGCCCGGAATCCTGGAACTCGTGATGGGTGAAGAGGGCGAAAAGCTCTCCACCGCCACCGCGCGGCTGCATCGCGAGCTCGCCGACGTCTGGCTCGATATCGACCGCGATCCCGAGACGCGCGTTGCGATCCTGCGCGGCGCGGGGAGAGGTTTTTCGGCGGGCGGCGATCTCGCCATGGTGGAGGAAGTCACGCGCGACTTCTCCGTTCGCGCCCGGGTCTGGCGCGAGGCGCGCGATCTCGTCTACAACGTGATCAACTGCTCGAAGATGATCGTCTCGGCGATGCATGGGCCGGCGGTCGGAGCGGGGCTGGTGGCGGGGCTCCTCGCCGACGTCTCGATCGCGGCGCGCAACGCGCGCATCATCGACGGGCATACGCGCCTCGGCGTGGCGGCCGGCGACCACGCCGCAATCGTCTGGCCGCTCCTGTGCGGCATGGCGAAGGCGAAGTACTACCTGCTCCTGTGCGAGCAGGTCACCGGCGAGGAAGCCGAGCGGATCGGGCTCATATCGATGTGCTGCGAGGAGGCCGAGCTGCAGGCGAAGGCGCTCGAAGTCGCACGCAAGCTCGCCGCCGGCGCGCAGACCGCGCTGCGCTGGACCAAGTGGAGCCTCAACAACTGGCTGCGCATGGCGGGACCGAACTTCGACGCTTCGCTCGCGCTCGAATTCATGGGATTCACGGGGCCCGAGGTGCGGGAGGGCATCGCTTCGCTGCGCGAGAAGCGCAGGCCGGAGTTTCCGGCGCCGCCGGAGCTCTAGTTTGCGACGAACGGCTCGACGGCCTCCTCGAGGATCTCCCGCGCCGCCTCACTCGGCCCGACGTAACCCTACTCGTGCGCTCCCGCGCGCGCGTTGAGATCTCCTCTGTCGAGAGCCTTCACCTTCTCTTCGACCTCGTCGGCGATTCCAGCTACCCCGACCGACGCCGTCTCGTCGCGAACAGCCGCTCGTCCCACCTGATCTCTTGGGGCTCGCCCACCGCTACGCGGGCGATTTGCGGATGCGACGGATTCAATACCACGTTGCGCTCTACCGGAAAGAGGACCGAAGGAACGACCAGCGCGACGGCCTTCCCGGCAACCAGCCACTTTTCGCCGAGCGCCTGACTGGCCTCGTAGCCGGACGCATTCCATCCCTCGGCGAGTTCGTCTGCCTGGTACGCCTGTACAGTCAATCCCGCCGGAATCGTAATGGTGATCGACACCTGATGACGAGGAATGCGGGTGGTGCCGAGCTGCGCCAGCTTTTCCAGCATCGCTCCGCTATACGTCGTGCTGGCATAGATTGCAGGCCTGCCCCGAGGGTTCCATCGTCCGCCGACCCGGCCGGTGTGCTCCCCGGAAAACAGCGGAAAACGACGATCGGCGATTCGATAGCAGACCAGCTCCCGCCGAAGCTTCCGCTCAGGCCGGTAAGCCATGCAGGATATTCGTCAGTATCCGCTCCACCTTCATCGCGCCCAGCTCCGAGAAAGCGAAATCGAGGGGCCGGTGCCGCTCGAGCAACGGGTGCGGGGACGTGAAAAACTCCCGCACTGCCTCGTCATCCCCATCCCACACAAAACGGGCATGAGCGATGAGCCTTGCCAGCCGGGCTACCTTTTCGCCCTCGTCCGGCTTCAACAGCTTGCGGCGCTTGAACGTGGCGAGGCTCACGACCTTGCCGAGGAGCTCGTTTCTCGCGAACGGATCGGGCCCCGCAAAGTATTCGAGGACCGCCGATAGCGCCTGCTTCGGCAGCCCCTGTTCGATGGCACGCATGAGATGCTCCACGTCGCCGACGCCTTTCTTGAGACCCATGACGCGGGAGATAGCACTGACCGGTACCGGTAGCATGGCTGGTTGTCCTCTGTAAGCAAATGATACCATATTGCGGCTCATGTGAGCCTGGCCCGCTCCCTTTCTAAAACGAAGCAGAACCATGACGGCAGCCGATTCGCCGCCTTCATGGGGCTGCCGGGTCGTCGACTTGCCTGATAGCATTCTGTCTCGATGCGGCTCCGGTTGCTCGCTGCGGCCCTGATCATGCTCTTGGGCGCGGCTGGCGGCCTGGCACTGCACGTGTTTACGGCGACGGGAGACAGCGTGTTTTCCTGGAAGCGTCCCGAGTATCTCGGGGTCAAGGACGGCAGGCTCGCGCGCTGCAGGCGCGCGCCCAACTGCGTCTCGAGCCAGGCCGATCCGGCGGACGCCGAGCACTACATCGCGCCG
>CAZXAR010000210.1:0-3458 GCA_964638135.1 uncultured Enterobacteriaceae bacterium
GCGCGCCTGCATCTGGTCGGGCCGCTCGGCTTTTCGCTCGAGCACCGGCAGGTGCGCCGCGCCGGACTCGATTACCACGAGCTTGCGAGCGTGCAGCTGCACCGGGACTGGGGTGCCTGCCGCGCGGCGCTCGCCGGACGGCGCATCTTTGTCCTCACCACGCGCGCGCGACGCAGCGTGTTCGAGGCGCAATTCCGCGCAGAGGACGTCTTTCTGTTCGGGCCCGAGACCGCCGGAGTGCCGGAGCGCGTGCTGCTCGAATTCCCCGAAGCGCACAGACTGCGGCTGCCGATGCGGCCCGCAAACCGCAGCCTCAATCTATCCAACGCAGTCGCGGTGGTGGTGTACGAGGCCTGGCGCCAGCTCGGATTTCCGGGAGCAGCCCGCGAACGCCGCGGCCCGGGCTGACTCAGCCCTCGCCCTTCGCCTCGCGCGCGAGCAGCCGCTCGACAGCCTCCGGCGCCGTGAGTCGCCCGGCGAGCACGGCGTTCACCGCTTCGCTCACCGGCATGTCGATCGCGTGCCGCGCGGCGAGCTTCGCCACCTCCTGCGCCGAGCGCACGCCCTCGGCAACGTGCCCGAGCCCGGCCACGATTTCGGCGAGCGTGCGGCCGCGCGCGAGCTCGAGGCCGACGCGGCGGTTGCGCGACAGGTCCCCGGTCGCGGTGAGGATCAGGTCGCCCGCACCGGCAAGGCCCATCAGCGTTTCCGTCGAGGCGCCGAGGGCGAGGCCCAGGCGCGCCATTTCCGCGAGCCCGCGGGTGATCAGCGCCGCGCGCGCATTCTGTCCCAGGCCCAGCCCGTCGGAGATGCCGACCGCGATCGCCATGACGTTCTTCACCGCGCCGCCGATCTCGACCCCGATCAGATCCGCGCTGTGATAGATGCGCAGCCGCCCTCCGTGCAACAACGTGGCGAGCGTGCGCGCGAGCGCCGCGTCGCGCGAGGCAAGCGTGAGCGCGCACGGCAATCCGCAGGCCACTTCCTGCGCGAACGAGGGGCCCGAGAGGGCGCCGCACGGATAGTCCTCGCCCAGCGCCGCGGCGACGATCTGGTGCGGCAGGAGGCCGGTTTTCTCCTCGAAACCCTTGCACAGCCAGACCAGGGGCGTGCCGGGATGCGAGCTCGCCCCGCTCTTCGCCTCGGTGCGCAGGGCGGCGACGCGGCCGCACAGGTCGCGCAGCCCGGCCACCGGCGTCGCGGCGAGCAGCAGCCCGGCGCCGCGCGATGCGGCGCCGAAGTCGGCGGTCACCGCGACCGAGCCGGGCAGCGCGATCTCGGGCAGGTAGCGCGCGTTGCGGCGGGCGGCGGCGATTTCGCGCGCCTGGTCCGCGTCGCGCGCCCACAGGCCGACGCGATGCCGCGGCGCGAGCGCCACCGCGATCGCCGTGCCCCAGGCGCCCGCACCGAGCACCGCGATCGAGGTCATGCGGATCGGTTCAGCCGCCCCAGACCAGCGCCGCGCGCAGGTAGCCGTTCGCGCCGTCGGCGTGGCGCACGCGCAGCCAGCCGGCCGGCGCAACCTCGATCAGCTCGAGCACCACGTTCTGCGCGGCGACGAACGCGAGCGGCGCGCTGTCCTCGGGCCGCACGCGCGCTTCCGCCGACGGCGCGGTGACGAGCACCATGCGCCTTTCGGCGAGCGACTTCGTTTCGATCCAGGACAATGCGCCGGTGTGGTCGCGCACCTTGACCCACGCCTCGAGATTCACGATCACCTCGAGCGGGTAATGTTTCGAGACGATCAGGACCGGCTTCGCGGCGCGCGACGGCGCGTCGTAGAGCACCGCCGCGTCGTCGGCCACGCTGCGGTACTCGGCGGCCTGCGCAGCGCCCAGCGCGACGAGCGCGAGGATCGCCGCCGGGGCGCGCATCGCTAGCTCGCGACCTCGATGCGCGAAGTGCCCGATTCGGCCTGCTTGCGCTGCGCGTAGAGCGCCTCGAACGAGACCGGGGCGAGGAGTACCGGCGGAAAACCGCCCCGCGTCACCACGTCGGAGATGGTTTCGCGCACGTAGGGGTACAGGATGTTGGGGCAGGCGATGCCGAGGAGCGGCGCCAGATCGTCGGCCGGGATCGCGCGCAGCGAGAAGATGCCCGCCTGTGCCGCCTCGGCGAGGAACAGCGTCTTCTCGCCGACGCGCGCGGTCACCGTGACCGTCACCACCACTTCGTAGAGCCCGTCGGCGAACGGCTGCGCCTCGTTGCGCACCTGGATCTCGAGCTGCGGGTTCTCGCCCTGCATGAACACCTGCGGCGCGTTCGGCAGCTCGAGCGAGAGGTCCTTCACGTAGATCTTCTCGATCTGGAAGGTGGGTTGCTGTTCGGTAGCGTCCAATGCAATCTCTCCAGGTGATGAGCGGCGTACGCTCTACGGCGCGCGCAGCGGCGCGCCCTCGTCGCGGCTGGCGGCGAGAAGCGAATCGAGCTCACCCGCCTCCTCCAGCTCGTACAGCTCGTCGCAGCCGCCGATGTGGCGGGCGCCGATCCAGATCTGCGGCACCGTGTCGCGGCCGCTCCTTTGCCTCATCTCGGCGCGCCGGCCGGGTTCGAGGTCGACCCGCACCCGTTCGACGTCGAGAACGCCCTTCCGCAGCAGCAGCCGTTCCGCCGAGCGGCAGAACGGGCACGTCGCCGTGCAGTACAGGAGCACGCGCGCCATTCTCCCCCGCTGCCCTACTTCTGCACCGGCAGCCCGGCCTGCTGCCACGCGGCGAATCCGCCGGCCAGATTGTGCACCTTCTCGAAACCGCGCTGGCGCAGCGCGCTCACGGCGTTGCCGGAGCGGTTGCCGTTCTCGCAATGCACGATCACCGGGCGCGACTTGTGCTTCTGGAATTCCTCGGCCCGGCGCGCAATCTCCTCGAGCGGCACGTTCTTCGCCCCGAGGATGTGGCCGCGCGCGAATTCGGCGACCGGGCGCACGTCGAGCACCAGCGCGTCCTCGCGGTTGATCATCTGGGTTGCCTGCAGGGTCGTCACCCAGGGTCCGCCCGCGCTCCGGCGCACCAGCGGCCAGAGCAGCATCGCGCCCGAAACGAAGGCGAGCGCGATCAGCAGGATGTTGTTCTGGACGAAATCCACTTACCTGCGCGGCTCGCCGCAGAAGACTTCGCGCATCATGCCGATCAGCTGGAGGATGCGCGAGTCGCCCACCCGGTAATACACCCGGTTCGCCTCCTTGCGCGCGCGCAGCACGCCCTTGTCGCGCAGGATCGCGAGATGCTGCGAGATGTTCGACTGCGACGTGCCGACCGCATCGACGATGTCCTGCACGCTCGCCTCCCCGGCGGCGAGCACGCACAGGATCTTGAGCCGCAGGGGGTGCGCCATCGCCTTCAGCGCGCGCGTCGCCTGGTCGATGTGCTCCTGGCGCTCGATCAGCTCGAAGCCGTCCCGTTTCATCGCGCCATTATAATTCAGCGCATGCACCGCCTGGTCCTGCTGCGCCACGGCGA
>CAZXAR010000211.1:0-3403 GCA_964638135.1 uncultured Enterobacteriaceae bacterium
GCGCCATCACGCCGCCGACCATGAACATGATGAAGCTGAACCACAGGTACAGCGTTCCGATGTCCTTGTGGTTGGTGGTCGTGATCCAGCGCATGACCCCGCTGGGGTGCCCGCGGTGCTCGCCGTGCGGTGCGGCGTGGCCGTGCTGGTCCAGAACTGCGCTCATTCGGTATCTCCGGTTCTACCTGCGCGCCGCCTGGACTTCGGCTGGCTGCACCAGATCGCCCGTCTGGTTGCCCCAGTTGTTGCGCGCAAAGGTGACGACCGCGGCGACCTCGACGTCGTTCAACTGCCTGCCGAACGCGACCATCGCGGTGTTCGGGCGGCCTTTCAGGACCACCGCGAGCGGCGCTTCCTTCGGGCCCGTCACCACCTTTGAGCCGTCGAGCGGCGGGAACGCGGGCGGCGTACCCTTGCCGCTCGCCTGGTGGCAGGCGGCGCAGTGGGCGGCGTAGACCTTCTCGCCCCGGCTCTTCAGCTGCTCGAACGTGTACTGCCGGGTCGGGTCATCGGCCGCGGCCGCCATCGCTTTCTTGCGCTCGCCGACCCACTTCGAGTATTCGTCCTGCGTCACCACGCGCACCACGATCGGCATGAAGCCGTGCTCCTTGCCGCACAGCTCGGCGCACTGGCCGCGGTACACGCCGGTCTTTTCCGCCCTGAAGTGGAGGTCGCGGATGAAGCCGGGCATGGCATCCTGCTTGACGCCGAAGGCCGGGACCCACCAGGAGTGAATGACGTCCGCGGCCGTAGTGAGCACGCGCACTTTCCTGCCCTGCGGGACGACCATCTCGTTGTCGACTTCGAGCAGGTAGTGCTCGCCCTTGGGCGCGCGTCCCTCGATCTGCTCGCGCGGGGTGGTGAGCGTCGAGATGAAGCTGATGCCTTCGCCCTCGCCCTTGATGTAGTCGTAGCCCCAGCGCCACTGGTAGCCCGTGACCTTGATGGTGAGATCCGGCGTCGAGGCGTCCTTCTGCGCCACCACCACGCGCGTTGCCGGCCAGGCGATCACCACCAGGATGAGCGCCGGAATCACGGTCCAGATGACCTCGACGGTGGTGTTCTCGTGGAACTGCTCGGCCTTGTGGCCCTTCGACTTGCGGTGCGCATAGCACGACCAGAACATGAAGCCGAACACGACGACGAAGATCACGGTGACGACGATCATCACGTATTCGTGCAGGCCGTGGATGTCGGAGGCGATCTTGGTCACCGCCGGCTGCAGGTTCCACTCCAGGCCCAGCGCGAGGCCGCCGTACGCCGCGCCCAGGAGGGCAACTGCCCAGGTCGCCGCGCTACGTGCCGAACTTCTCTGCATCGCTGTTCCTTCCCGCCTCAATACCGCGATCTCATCGCCAAGTCCGCCGCGAGCGCGGCGACTCGAGCCCGGCAGACGGCAGCACAAGCCAGGCACCGAGGGCGGCGAAACCGGTTCCGATTCCGCGCGTTGCGACCGTGACGGCCGCGAAGACTGCGCCCGGGGGCCGAAGGGGAGATCGGGCAATCGCGTTTCAAGAGCACGCTGAAGCCAGGAGCTGACCTCATGGACGCCAATTCGCGCTGCGGATTCTCCATGCCCACCCGTACCGCACGCGGCGTGCTGCCGGAAAGCGCGCAAAGTTACCACAGTCAAAGGCTTGCCTCAACAAAAAAGGGGCGCCGTGCGACGCAGTTCGCGCGCGCCCGGGTCAGCGGCCGGCGCGTGCGAAGCGCACGATCGCTTGTCCGTCCGTGGTGCGCTGCCGCGCTGCCTTCCAGGCATGCCCGTAGAGCACTTCGAACGTCGCCTGCAGCCTGCCGCCGCGACGCTGCGCGGCAAGGCCCGCGCCCAGCGCGGCGCGAAAACCTTTTCCGGCGAGACCGCGCGGCCGCTCGGCAAGCGCGCAGGTCTGCCCGCTCGCCCGCAGGTCGGCGAGCAGCGCCCTTTCATCCGCGTAGGTAAGCGTGATGCGCTCGGCGTCCATGACCGGATCCGCGAAGCCGGCCGCGACCAGCATGTCGCCGAGATCATGCATGTCGGCGAACGCGTGCACCCGCGTCGCGCCGGCCACGGCGCGCAATTCCTTCAGCGTGTCCGGGCCGAGCGTGCTGAACATGAGCAGACCTTCGGGCGCAAGCACGCGGTGGAATTCGCGGATCGCCGCCAGCGGATCGGCGATCCAGTGCAGCGCCATGTTCGACCACGCCAGACCGATCGTGCCCGGGCCGAGCGGTACGCGCTCCAGGTCGGCGCACAGCGCCGCGCGCGCGGCCCCGCCCAGCCACCAGGCGCGCAGGCCACGCGCACGCCGCGCCAGGCGCAGCATCGGCAGCGCCGCGTCGAGCAGCACCAGTTCGGCATCCGCGTAGCGCCTGCCGAGCGCGCGCGCCTCGCGCCCCGGGCCGCAGCCCGCATCGAGCACCCGCCGCGGCGCGATCTTCACGTAATCGAGCCGCGCCAGCATGCGCTCGCCGACTTCCGCTTCCAGGCGTGCCGCGTCGGCGTAGCTCGCCGCGGCGCGCGCAAAGCGCAGGCGCACCGCTTTCCGGTCGATCATGCGCCGCAGTATAAGATGCCGCGATGCTCGGCGAGGCAGCGCAGAAGGTCGCGCAATGGGTATTCGGCGGCACCTGCTTTCTGTGCCGCGGCGCGGCGAAGAAACGACTTCTCTGCGAAGCGTGCGATGCCGACCTGCCGCGCCTGCGCCAGGCGCTTTGCCCGCGCTGCGCGCTCCCCTCGGCCGGCGCGGAAGTGTGCGGCCAGTGCCTCGCGCACCCGCCGCATTTCGACGCCGCGCGGGCGGCGCTGGCGTACCGGTTTCCTGCCGACGTGCTGCTGCAGGCGTTCAAATTTCGCGGCGAACTCACGCTCGCCGGATTTTTCGCCGCCCTGCTCGTCGAAAGGCTCGGGGCCGCTCCTCGCGCCGACTACCTCGTGCCGGTGCCAATCGCAGCCGCTCGCCTGCGCGAACGCGGCTACAACCAGGCGCTCGAAATCGCGCGCCAGGTGGCGCGCGCGACCGGGATCCGCCTTGCGCCCGGGCTGTGCGAACGCGTGCGCGACACGCCGCCGCAGACCGATCTGCCGTGGAGCGAACGCGCGAAAAACGTGCGCGGCGCATTCCGCGCCCCTTTGGCGCTCGACGGCGCCGCGGTGGCGGTGCTCGACGACGTGATGACTACCGGCGCAACGCTGGGCGAAATCGCGGCAACCCTGAAAAGCGCCGGCGCCGCGCACGTTTCGGCCTGGGTCGTGGCGCGCACCTTTCCTCCGGCGGAGGACGCTCGCTGACATTCGACATCGTGCTCCTGCAGCCGGAGATCCCGCCCAATGCCGGCAACGTGGTGCGGCTTGCGGCGAACACCGGCGCGCGCCTGCATCTGGTCGGGCCGCTCGGCTTTTCGCTCGAGCACCGGCAGGTGC
>CAZXAR010000212.1:0-3376 GCA_964638135.1 uncultured Enterobacteriaceae bacterium
GTCCACCCGGTTGGTGACCGCCGAAAGTACGCGACGACCGGCTGCGCCCACGCGGGATGCTCGGGGTGACTTGCGCGGATCGCGGCAGCGATGTACTCGCTTCCGCTGAGCAGCTCTCCCGGCGCCTCAGCACGAGTCGCCGTGACCTCGCTCTCGCTGGCGATTCCTTCGTGAGTGCCGGCGACGTTATCAAAGCGCGACCAGGCCACCGCGTACTTCGCAGGGTGCGTCGCCACACCAGCGTCGACGGCTGCATTCTGGAACGTGAGCGTTCCTGCGGACGAGAGCCTGGGGTTCACGACGGGGTTGACCGCCGTCAGCCAGGTCCTGGTGATCTTGTCGCGGCGCTCGATCAACACGTCAGTGAGATAGTCGGTGGCGCGCCGATCGCTGAAGCGCGCCTTCTCCACGACCGCCCGAATCGCCTCATCTGAAAACGCGGCGACAAGACGTGCGCCCCAGAAGGCGTCGTCCGGTCGCATATTGTCGAACGCGGCGTTGGGGTACTCGGGCTTCCAGCGCGCCGGCTCGAACGTCTCCGCATCGATGCAACCGACGGCCGGCGGCAGGTCATCGGGACACGTGCGCCGCAGCCATGGCGGAACGTGCAGGCCCAGGCTGAGCAGTGCAGCGAGACTCGAGCCGCGCTCCAGCAGGTACTCGCGGCCGGAGCGCGGACTGTCGGCAAACCGGGTCGCGCTCCCGAGTATCGACCCGAAGTCGAACATGTAGTGGCGAATGACCTTGCGTCCGGCCGCGGTCACGAGCATGTCGAGGGTATTGACCGCGCGCGAATCGTCGTGGTTCAGCCACGCCCCCAACACGCGGTTGGCGCGCAGTTCCCGCCGGTGCTCGTGCGGGTAGATGTCATTCGGATCGTCCGGCCGTGTGCCGTAGTACTTGAAGTTCCCGAGGCCCTCACCTTCGACGAAGCGGCCCGCCGACATGCGATACCGGCCATCCCGCAGGCGCGCACCCTGCTCGAGAATCGCATCGAGATCGGCCTGGACGAACCGTCGCCTGCCTGATGCATCCCTGATGGTCGCCTTGTCGGAGATGGTGATCTTCTTCGGATCGACATCGACGAGATAGACGTCGACGACGTTGTAGCCGAGGGCGTGGTAGAAGGCCGTCCCGATCACCTCGGCGCCAGTCGCCATTTCCGGGTTCGCGGGCGGGTCGACCTCGAGCTGATAGAGCTGCGAGGGATTGGCAGGATCGACGGCGAGGAATCCCGGCTGCAAGCCGCCCGGGCTCTTGCCGCGCACGATGAGCCATTGGTCGATCTCGAAGCGCTCGACCCGGTCGGGCCCGCGCACGATCTCCGCGACCGGCATGGGCCGACGCCCGATCCGGTTGGTGAACCAGCTGGAGTCGGGGACCTCGTCCAGCGTATTGACGTTCAGGGCGCGAATCGGCGTTCGATCGCCACGGGACGCGAACGTGTTCTCCAGGAAGTCGTAGTACTCGCTCAGATCCAGAGGTCTCGCGCCGCTCGCATCGAACTCCATGTCGGCATCGACCGTGACGGGATCGTCCGCGTAGAATCTTGGCGCTGCCGCGCGCGGGGCGCTCACAGAGACGATCGCCATCGACGCGCTCGCCAGGAGCATCACGATCGTGGTCCTGCGTCGGTTTCGCCGTGCGTGAGACAAGCCGGGTGCCCGACCCGCGCGATCCTGCACCCACGTTCTAGAACACATCGTCGAACCTCACGACGAGCCGAGCTCCCTCACCGCTGCCGGCGGCGATGTCCATGCGGAGAGCGACGCCGGCCGCCGAGCCAAGCCGCAGCCCAAATCCGTAGTCCCGCTTCAGGTCCGTCACGTCCAGATCCCCACGGCGCGCCGCCACCGTGCCGGCGTCGTAGAACAGGGCGCCGGTCACAAACGGGTTGACCTCCCAGCGATATTCGGCCTGGAGCAGCAAGAGGTTGCGGTCGCGAAACCGGTACGCGCGAAAGCCGCGCAGCGAGTAGGCGCCGCCCAACGTGGGCTGGAGATAGAACGGCACTTCGTGTGTCGCCTTTGGGTCCGATGTCGAGAGGAGTCCGCGGAGCACCAGCATCCGGTGCCCGTGCAGAAACGGGACGAACTGCTGGACGTCGATCTCCCAGCGGTCGAAGGAGTACCGGTCGAAGTCGCGGTCGTTGTAGCGCTGATAGGAGATCAGGTAGCGGCCACCGGAACGCGGGTTGAGCGGCTGATCGGTGGACTCGATCCGCACGAAGCTCTCAACGCGAAGAAAATCGGGCTGGACCGACAGGCCCGGGGCGGTGGCTTCGACGAAGAGCCGGTCGCTCGATGGAAACCGCCCGTCGGTGCCGCGGCCGACGCGCGGCGCAAGGTGCTCGAGCCGTCCGCCAGCAGTCATCCAGGAGGCGATCCGCACACCGGCGACGCCACCGAGCGCGGTGTCGCGCAACGCAAAGTTCGTGCGGCTGTTCGACGTCGAATGCGGGCCCGACCCAAAGAAATCTTCCTGCGGAAGCTCTCGACGTCGGGCGCGGAGCTCGGCAAACCAGCGGCCACGGCGCGGCGTGACGAAGGTTGCCTCCGCAAGCCAGTAGCCTCTGGTGGAGATCGCGCTGGATGCCGTGAACACACGCTCAGGCGTGCTGGCACGATAGGCGGGACCCGCCCCGAAGCCAGCACCTTCCGCCAGTCCTCCGACGCGCAGGAACGCTCCCCGCGGAGGGTTGAACACGCGCTCCAACAGCAGGGTGTCTTCGAGCGTGAACAGAAACGACTCGACCCGGCTCCGCGTGTACGGCTGCAAACGGGTCGTCTTTTCTTGTCGCTGTTGCTGGAACTGCTCGGCGCGGGTCTGCTGCGCCGCGGCCGGGTGCGAAGCCAGCGTGGCGAGACACACGGCCAGACCGAGCACCGGCGCCCGAGTGTTTGGAGTGCAGCTCGTCACGGTCCCTCACGTGCCGCGACCGCGAGCGTCGTTCGCCGTGTGCAGGAGCTGCTGATCGCGTCGCTCGGCTCCGTGCCGTCCCCCAACACCTCGAACAACACGGTCAATTCGATAGCTCGCGACATGGGTGCTCTCCCGCCACAGTGCCGGCTGTCCTTGCGCCCTTGGGGCACGTCAAGGCGTGCGCCGCAAGGTGCAGCACAGCTCTTCACTCTCTCTACAGTCCCGATGTGTGCCGCGGGTGTGCCGCGGGAATTTTTTCACGCCGCCCCATCGGCACTCCTGCAACTCTAATAACGCTCCGTGCGGTCAGAAGGTCAGTGGGCAGAGGCGGAGCGCAGCGGCCTCTAACCAAATGCGGATCGCAAGCGTTTGTAGTGTGTAGAAGGCATTCCGGAGTGTGAACGATGAGCAGACGCGAGCCCAGACTCTGTCACGAGACTGACGTTCAATTGCC
>CAZXAR010000213.1:0-3323 GCA_964638135.1 uncultured Enterobacteriaceae bacterium
CAACTGCGTCTCGAGCCAGGCCGATCCGGCGGACGCCGAGCACTACATCGCGCCGATTCCGTTTCGGGGCAGCGCGCTCGAGGCGATGGCGGCGGTGCGCGAGGCGGTGCTCGCGATGGAGCGCTCGACCGTCATCCGGCACGAGGCGAATTACCTCTACGCGGAATTCCGCTCCCGGCTCATGCGCTACGTGGACGATGTCGAGTTCGCGTTCGACCACGCCGCGGGCGTCATCCACGTTCGCTCGGCCTCGCGCCTGGGAAGGCGCGACTTCGGCGTCAACCGGGAACGGATCGAAAAACTCCGCTCGCTCCTCGAGCGCCGCATCAAGGCAGCCTGAATTCGACGACCACCGGCTGGTGGTCGGACGCGGTGCACTCGAAGTCCACGCGTACGTCGGCGATGCGCGGCGCGAGTTCTTCGCTCGCGAACACAAAGTCGCAGCAGTAGGGCTCTTCGCCGTCTTCCCTGCCGTGCAGGCAGAACGTCGGCGCGTGCGGCGTGCCGGGGTGCGCGACCTGCCAGGCGTCCGCGTAGCGCTGCCGCAAGCGGGCGACGAGCGGGTCGTCGGGCCGCATGTTGAAGTCTCCCGTCAGGATCGAAGCCGCGGGTCGGGCAAGCGGCGCGAAAGGACCGGTAGCGTACCGCTGCGACTTGCGCGCGCGCGCCCACGCACGCGCTTCGTCTTCCAGCGCGCAGAGGCGTTCGACCTGCGCGGCGCGCTGCACCGCGGAGTAGTACTCGAGGTGCGTGGTCGCGAGCCGCACCGGACCCCAGGGCGTTTCGATCACCGCTTCGAGGGCGACGCGCGGCATGCTCGGCACGTCGTCCTCGGCCGGCCAGGGGAGCGAATGCCGCGATACCCGACCGACCGGCAGCCGCGAAAGGATCATGTTGCCGAACCGGCTGCGGCCGCCGGCGCCGTCGGGCACGTCGACGCCGCAGGCGAAGTGTGCGCTGAAGCCGGCGAATTCGCGCGCGAGGAGCGCGGCCTGGTCCTCGCCGCGGCTTTCCTCCAGGGCCGGATAATTCACCGCGATTTCCTGAAAGCAGCACAGGTCCGGGTCGCACAGGTCGCGCGCGACGCGCGCGATGCGCGCCGGGTCGACGCGGCCGTCGATGCCGCGGCACCACTGGAGGTTCCACTGCAGCAGCTTCACCGGGTCGCCGAAGCGCTCGCTGCGGCGCTCACCCCGTCACCTTGCGCTTGAGCACGCGCAGCGCCATGCGCAGCTTCTGGGCGAGCGGAAAGCGCCGGAAATTGGTCTTCACCGCGCCCTGCGTGAACGCGGTGCGCTTGGAATAATCGATGTTGACGTCGAGCACGACAGGCTGCCCCGCGCGCGCGGCGGCGAATGCGCGGTCGAGCGCCTCGGCGATCGCCGCATCGTCGGCCATGCGCACGTAGGCGGCGCCGGTCGCCGCGGCGGCGCCTTCGAGGTCGAGTGCGCCGAGCGTCGTGCAGGGCGCGCGCTGATAGGTGATCGCCTGCGCCTGCGAAATCTGGCTCAGCTCGCCGTCGTGAAAGACGCAGAACACGATCCCGAGGCGGTGCAGCACCGCGGTCACGATCTCCATTCCGGTCATCAGGAATGCGCCGTCGCCGACGATCGCCGCGACCTCGCGCTCGGGCCGCGCGAGCTTGGCGCCGATCGCGGCCGGCACCGCGTATCCCATGCTGTTGAAATCGGTCGGCACGATCAGCGTTTTCGGCTGGTGCACCGGAAAAAGCTCGGCGGTGAGGTACGTGTGGTTGCCGTCGTCGACCGACACGATCGCATCGTCGGGCAGCCGCCCGCGCAAGGCATCGAAGAACCGCGCCGGGTTGACGCGGCCGGCGGCGGCGTGCGCGTACCACTCTTCGCGGTAGCGCCGCTTGTCGGCGCGGATTCGCGCCTGCAGCGATTCGTCATTCGGCCGCGCCGCGCCTTTGCGGCCCAGGTGTTCGAGCAGCGCCCGCAGCACGATCGCCGCATCGCCTTCGATCGCGACCGCCGCGGGGTAGTTGGCGCCGAACACCTTCGGATTGATGTCCACGTGGACCAGGTTGGCCGGCACCGTGACGCCGAAGCTCCCGGTGGCGATTTCCGAGAAGCGCGTGCCGACCGCGAGCAGCGCATCGCAGCCGCCGAAGGCGTTGCGCGCGGCGGGCACGGCCGAAGGGCCGAAGCCGAAGCCGGTATGTAAGACGTGCTTGGCGGGGAAAACAGACAGCCCCTGCAAAGTGGTGCACGCGGGCGCCTGCAGGTGCTCTGCGATGGCGATTGCCTCCGGTACCGCATCGCGCGCGCCCCAGCCGAGGAACAGACCGGGGCGACGCGCGGCGCTGAGCAGTTCGGCGGCGCGCTGGAGCAGATCGGCCGCCGGCGCCTGCACCGGCGCCCGCGCCGGAGGTTCGGGCAGATCCCCCGCCTCGCCTGGAAAGAGCTGCAGGTTCACCGGCAATTCGATGAACACCGGGCCGGGCTCGCCGCTCGTCGCGATGCGGTGCGCTTCGTAGAGCACCGGGACGACCTCCTTGTGATCGCGAATCAGGAACGTCGCCTTGGTGAGCGGCTTCAGGAACGCATGCTGATCGATCTGGTGCAGCTGGTACTGGAACGGCACGTCGGTCCGTATGCCGCCCGCCAGCACGAGCATCGGAATCCCGGCGAGAAACGCCTCGCCGATGCCGCTGGCCGCGTGGGTCGCCCCTGCCGCCGGGACGATCGCGAGCGTGCCGACCATGTCCGAAACGCGGCTCACGGCGTCCGCCATGTAGGCGGCGCAGCCTTCGTGCGTGACCAGGATCGGGGTGATCTGCTCCGAATTGTTCAATTCGTCGTAGAGCTCGGTGTTGTGCACCCCGGGGATGCCGAAGGTGAATCGAACGCCGAGTTTCTCGAGCGCGTGCACGGCAAGCCAGGCGGCGGTGCGGTTCATGCGCCCGCCTTCATGGGCTGGATTCGCCGCGGATGGCCCGGCCGGCGATGCGGCCGCCGAGAATGCAGCCGCCGAGAAACGTTCCTTCGAGCGCGCGCAGCCCGTGCATGCCGCCGCCGCCGAAGCCGGCCGCTTCGCCCGCGGCATAAAGCCCTCGAATCGGCGCTCCGGAGGCGTCCAGTACGCGCGAGGAAAGATCGGTCTGCATTCCGCCCAGGCTCTTGCGGCTGACGATGAATTCGCGGATCGCGATCAGCGGCCCCGCCTTCGGATCGAGGATCGGCTGCAGGTTGCAGGTCCGCACCTTGTCGCCGCGGTAACTGCGCAGCGCGACGATGCGCGCGACCTGCTCGTCTTCGCTCGCGGCGCGCCGCACGACCTTGTCGTCGTAGTCGCGCAGC
>CAZXAR010000214.1:0-3290 GCA_964638135.1 uncultured Enterobacteriaceae bacterium
GCGACGTCTATGTCGCGGGCGATCCGGCGCAGATCGCGGCCTCACGGGAGTTTTTTGCCGAGCAGGGCCTGCCAGCGGCGCAGCTCGTCACCTGGATTCCGCACTGATGCCGTATTACGTGTATCGCCTGTACGAGGATCCGCTGCGGCGGGTCGAGCCGCTGGGCGAATTCGACCGCTATCCCGGGGCGAGCCGCTTCGCCAAGGCGCAGCGCGCCGCGCCGAGCGCGGGCGGCGCCGTGCGGATCGTGTTCGGCGCCAACGCCCTCGAGGCGGAGGAACTGCTCATGAACCCGCGCGAAGCACCGCCGCGCATCGGCGACGATTACTGATCGGCCGCGTAGAATGGGGTATGGGTGAGCACGGAGCGATGCGGGATTTCGGCTGCCTGATCGAGGCGGTCCAGCACAACTGCAACGTCGCCGACGCGCGCCACGCGCGCGAGGCGACGCTGTGCACGTACCTGCTGCAGATGCGCGAGCTGTTCCGCTGGGAACACGAGATGCCGCTTTCGGCGCAGCCGCCGCGCGAGGAATTGTCGCGCTGGCTCACCGAGCGCGAAGAGCAGTGGAGCACGATCGCCGACGGACGCTACGAGCCGCTGCCGCTGGAGGGTCGCCGCTACGATGCGTTCGAGGCACCGGCGCTCAACCGCGCACTGCTCGGCCGGGGCCTCGTATACGGCGCCGGGTACGGACGCTTTCACCGGCCGCATTTCTTCCTTGCCGAGCTGGAGCGAAGCGAGCGGCGCGGCGGCGTCGACGTGCTGGTGTGCGGCTGCGAATTTGCGCGCGACGCCGCGGGCGCGCCGGCGGCGCTTCAGCGCGACACCGTCTACGTGCGGCGCGACGCGCTGCGGCGCTGGCTGTGGGAGAAGATCGAGCTGTGGCAGGCGCGCAGGGGCCAGGGCGCGTTGCAGCGCGCGCTCGAGGGCTGGAATTTCGCTGCCGATGCGGAGGCGGCCTTCGAGCGCATGGTCGAAGCGGAAACCGAGACCGCGATCCTGCATGAACTGGGCGAGGCGCGCGCAGCGGAGATGCTCGGGCCGGCCTGGGAGGAAATGCTCGAGGCGCTCCAAGACCGGCGCGCGGAGCTTCTCGCGCGCGCGGTGCGCGATCACCTTGCCGACTGCCTGAGCACCCTGCCCGCGCTCCTCGGGCGCGACGCACAGGCTTCGATCCACTTCTACTTTTCGCAACTGGACGGCATGCGGCGCGAGCTATTCCCGGCCCTCGTTGCGGCGTACGGCGCCTGGTGCTCGACCGGCGGCGCGGAACCGCTGCGCAGCGCAATCCGCGACGGGGCGCGGCACTGGGAGCACACCGCCCGCGAGCTCCTTTCCGGCGGCATACGCGCGGGACTGGGCGACACCGCCGCCCTTTCGATCTGAGCCGCGTACGGCGCATGACGCAACCCCGTCCTGTCGGCACGCCCTCCCCCGATTCCCGGGGCAGCGAGTCGTTGCGCGCGCTGCACGTGCTCTCGGAAGCGACCTCCAGCCTTCCCGGAGAATCCGCGATCGAGGACTGGCTGGGGGGCTTTCTCGGCACCATGATCCGGCTCGCGGGGGCCGCGGCCGGCGCAGTTCGCGTGGTCACGGCCGACGGCAAGCACCTGCGCCTGGTCGCCTCCGTCGGCATGCCGCCCGAGGTGGCGGCGGCGGAGAAACTGATGCCGGTGGACTGCGGCGCCTGCGGCAAGGCGATGCGCGCGGCCACCGTCATCGAGGGGCCGGCCGGCGCCGCCTGCGCCGGAGTGACCTCGCTCGCCTGGTTCAGCGGATTCGCGAGCATGGTGGTGGTGCCGCTCTCGCACCAGGGGCGCGTGCTGGGGGCCTACAACCTTTTTCTCGCCGAGGCGCGTGCGCTGCCGCGCGAGGCCGAGCTCCTCTACCGCTCGATCGGCGAGCATCTCGGGATGGCGCTCGAGAATGCGCGCCTTGCGCGCGAGAACCTGCGCATGACGGTGATGAACGAGCGCCAGATGATCGCCAACGAGGTGCACGATTCGCTGGCGCAGACCATGGCGTACATGAAAATGCACGTCGCGCTTCTCGTCGAGGCGCTGCGCGGCGCGAACACCGCGCGGGCGCTGAAGTACGCCACCGAGCTGCAGCAGGCTCTCGGCGAGGCGTACGCCGATCTGCGCGAACTGCTCGCGCAGTTCCGCACCCGCATGGACCCCTTGGGCCTCGCGCACGCGCTCGAGGGCATCGCCCACGGATTCCAGGACCGGTGCGGAATCGCGCTCGAGATCGACAACCGGATGCCCGCGCTCGATCTCACGGTGGACGAGGAGGCCAATGTCTTCCACATCGTGCAGGAGGCGCTTGCCAATGTCGCGCGCCACTCCGGCGCCGGGCGCGCCCGCCTGACCCTGGAAGAGCACGCGGGCGAGTACTGGTTCACGGTCGAGGACGACGGCGCGGGCTTTTTCGTGCTCGGCGGCCGGCCCGGCGGCGACGAGGAGCACAACCTGCGCCACCATCTCGGCGTCAACATCATGCGCGAGCGGGCGCAGCGGCTCGCGGGCCGCATCGAGATCGCCAACCTTCCGCGCCGCGGCGCCCGCGTGCGCCTTGCCTTTCCGGCCGATCCGGCGGCGCGGTCTGCCGGCTCATGACGCACCCGGTCAGGATCCTGCTGGTCGACGACCACACGCTGTTCCGCAAGGGCCTCGCGGAGCTGCTCGCGGGGCGCGACGGGATCGAGGTGGTCGCCGCGACCGGGGAGCCCGACGAGGCGCTGCGCCTGGTGCAGGAAAGCCGACCCGATGTGGCGATCGTGGATCTGCACATGGCGCCGCGCGGCGGGCTTGCGCTCCTGCGCGGGATGCGCGATTCGGGCTGGGGCGGGATCGCGCTCGTTCTCACCGTGAGCGACTCCGAGGAGGACATGGCCGATGCCCTGGCGAGCGGCGCGCGCGGGTACCTCCTCAAGGACATGGAGCCCGAGGACGTGGTGGACGCGGTGCGGCGTGCCCTGCGCGGCGAGACGGTGGTTGCACCCGCCATGACGCTCAAGCTCGTCGATCTTCTCAACCCCAAGCACGGCGCGCGCGCCCGCGAAAGCCTGCTCGAGCAGCTCACCGAACGCGAACGCGAAATCCTGCGCTACGTGGCGCAGGGCCTCACCAACAAGGCGATCGCGCGCACCTTCGACATCAGCCACGAGACCGTGAAGCTGCACGTGCGCAAGATCCTCGCCAAGCTCAAGCTCTCCTCGCGCGTCGAAGCGGCGGTGTTCGCGGTCGAGCACGGCGTCGCCGAGCCTCGCGCCGACAAGGGGCGCT
>CAZXAR010000215.1:0-3287 GCA_964638135.1 uncultured Enterobacteriaceae bacterium
CCGGAGCGTGCGCCTCGTAAAGAGCGGCCGCACGATTGCGACGCTTCGCGCGCAGCGCGCGCGGCCGCAGGCCGACCCTGCGCGCGAACTGGCGGTGCTGCGTGATGCGCACCGCGGCGACGACTGGGCCGACTACGCCGCTTGGCCGAACCGCTGAAACGCGGCGACCTGTACTTCGTCAAGCCGCCGGGATTCGTCGGCAAGGTCCGGCCCGCGGTCATCGTCCAGTCGGACAAATACAATGCCGACCCGCCCTCGGTAACGGTTTGCCTGTTGACCTCGCACCTGGTGGAGTCGAGGCTGCGGGTCCGGATCGATCCCGCCTCTGAAAACGGGCTCACAAAATCCTCGCAAGTGATGATCGACAAGGCCATGAGCCTGCCGCTCGATCGCCTGGACAACCGGATCGGCGCCGTTGCATTCGGTCCACTCGATGCTCGAGCGCGTTGCCATGGCGGCGCGCAGTGATGTCCCAACGTGGGACGTCACTACTCGATGGAAGTTACAAATTTGTAACCTCTCAATCATTACGACGATGATTCATCAACAGCATCACGACTGACTCGCTACTTGAATACTCTCTTTACCATCTCAACACATTCCTCGTAGCTCGGTCTGAAGTCCAGTGTCTCGAGCGCAGCGAACGTCTGACGCAGGGGCGCCTCGTACTTCTCGATCCGCTCGAGGATCACGCCGCGCCTTTCCTTGAGGATCTGATCGATCGAGCCGAGGGCCTTGCTTTCCTTCTGCGCGACCAGCGCCAGATCGAACATGTCTCGAGCGGTGAACTCCTTGCCGCGGTGCCAGACCTTCTTGGCGATGATCTCGATCGACGTTTCGGTCTTCACGTCCCTGCCGAGAATTTGCTCGATCCCCGTCGCATCGCGCGTCAACGCCGTCGCCGCCACGAAATCGATCTCTCCTTCGGGGAAATACAGCTTCACGAACCGGGCATCCTCCAAGTACTTGGATGTCAGCGATTCCGCCGTGGCGTTCAACCGCGGGCTGAGATAGGTGAGGTACTGAGGGTCGGGCACGAAGATGTCGATGTCCTTGCTGAGGCGATGTCGATACCGGCGCATGAGGACCGTTCCACCGCCGAAGCTCCAATCGTCGAGCGTGATTCCGGCCTTGGCCACCGAGTCGATCACCTCGAGGGCCCGCTTGAAGAGCGTCTCCCAGGCGCCTAGGCGGGTATCAGCCATTCAGACCCCGGCGATACACCGAGCTCGTCCACAAGCTTCTTGAGGTTCTTCTCCAGCTTGCCCGGTTTTATCCATCCGGCGACCTGCTGAACCAGGCCTTTCGCCAAAACGCCAGGCGCTTCCTCGATCAGCGCGATCAGATGGGCCTCTTTGCCCGGGGGCGGCTTGCCGGAAAGCAAAGCATGGACGAGCTCGTCCGGCGTGAGCGCCTCTTTGAAGCTCACGCTCGCGCTCGTGCAGGCCATGCCGATGAAATCCGGCGGCATCGACTTGGCGTCCGTTGGACTTATTGCCAGCTTCATTCCCAATTTCTCCAGGATTGCCTCAGCTTTCTTGACGCCCAGATCGGGAAAGAGCCCGTTTTCCAGGCGGTTAAGCGTATTCCGCGACAAACCAGCCTCCGCGGCGAGGCGTGCCTGAGTCCATCCTCGCGCGGATCGGCCCCTTCGAATAGCCTTGCCCAGCTCCTGAATCAGCAACTCATTTGTCCTATAAAGGTATATATGTTGTGCATTATAGTAGCGCTGGCGATAAAGCTCAAGGGCAAGGCTTGACTGCCCATCGAATCTCATGCCTAATTAAGTCTTAAAGGCTTTAAGTCTACTAGGTCAACGTGAGAACCATTGAAGTCGATTTCGACGTGTTTAAGGCGATTACTGCGAGACGTCCCTCAGAAGACGTCACGGACAACGACGTCCTACGCGAAGTCTTCGGGCTTCCTCGCAAAGCGCCATCTCGCACCCCTCCTTCGCCGGCAGCGATCGCTTCGGGTGATTGGGTCACCAAGGGCGTGCGCTTCCCGGCAGGAACCGAATTCCGGGCGATCTACAAGGGCCAGACGTTCCTTGCGCGGGTGGAGGGGGGTGCGCTCGTGGTCAACGGCAAACGATACGATTCGCCGTCGCCCGCGGCGGTGGCGATTACCGGAAGCGCGGTCAACGGCTGGCGCTTCTGGGAGGCTCGATTGCCCGGGCAGGCCGGATGGAAGATGATCGAGTCGCTGCGGAGGTAGTTCGCGGGCTGCTGGAGCTCGCGTCGTGCGCCGGCGCCTTCGAGGGTACGATCCTCCACTCGACGAGCAGGGAAGACTTGCCGAAGTGCACCACAAGTTCCCCGTGGATGAGGGGACCGGAAGGCGTAGGATCGAGCCATGACGATCACCAGGCAGGCCGTCGCCGGCAGGATCGCCGACTACCTGCACCACCGCATCACGCAGGCGCAGCTCGTCGACTGGGCGGAGAACGCGCTGATGGACGGCGAATTCGACGACCAGGATGCGGCGACCATTTCCGCGGTCGTGGCGCGCCTCGGCGTCGCCGACGTGCGCGCTTTCGGCCTGACCTGGGCGGATTGCGAGGAGCTTCTCGGCCGTCTCGGCTTCGCCGCGCGCATCGACATCGTCACGACCTGACGGACGGCAAGTCGCGCCAGCGGCCCGGCGCGAAAAGCAGGGGGGGAGCGGCATGGCGGGGGAAGAAGTGCGTCGTCGCCACCACCGGGTCGCTGCTCGAGCACGCCTGGGGGCGCCTGTACTCGCAAGCCGCGCTCGCGCGCGGCATCGGCACCGAGTTCGCCGACCTGACCCTCGCCTCCGTCCCGCACAAGGTCCTGCCCTCGCTGCAGCGGCCGGTCTACGAGCTCATCCGGCAGCAGGACGCGCAGTTCTACGCCGACCTCGCGCGCAGCGGCAGGATCAAGCTCGCGCCCGGCGCCGCCATCGAGCGCTTCAACGAGCGCTCCGTCACCCTCTCACCACCGGCGCCGAGCTCCCCGCCGACCTGGTCGTGCTGGCCACCGGCTACAGCTCCATGAGCGACTGGGCGGCGCAGCTCATCTCCCCCGACGTGGCGCACAAAGTCGGCCCCTGCTGGGGCCTGGGCTCCGGCACCAAATACGACCCCGGCCCCTGGGAGGGCGAGCTGCGCAACATGTGGAAGCCGACGAAGCAGGAGGGGCTGTGGTTCTTCGGCGGCAACCTCATGCAGGCGCGGCATTATTCGATCTACACGGCGCTGCAGCTGAAGGCGCGGCACGCGGCCGAGCTATGGTAGTCTGTCCGCACAAACGTCTATCCGCACAGGC
>CAZXAR010000216.1:0-3207 GCA_964638135.1 uncultured Enterobacteriaceae bacterium
CGGAGCAAGGAGCGTCTTACTCTGGCCCCTTTTACTCTGACCCCATTTACTCTGACCCCATTTTCTAGTGGCGGATGCAGACCTTGCCGAAGTGCGCGGCGCTTTTCAGGTATGCCATGGCTTCCTTCAGTTCTTCGAACGCGAACACACGGTCGACGACCGGCTTCACCCTGTGCTGTTCGAATGCGCGCAGCATCGATTCGAACCCGTCGCGATGCCCGACCGTGATCCCCTGCAGCCGCACCTGGCGCGTCACCACGAGTCCGAGCTGCGCCGACATCGTGCCGCCGGTGACCACCCCGATCATCGAAAGCGTTCCTCCGGGCCGGATGCAGCGCAGCGCCTGCGGCAGCGTCTTCTCGCCGCCCAGCTCGACGATGTGATCGTAGCCGCTGCCGCCGGTGATTTCGCGCGTCGCCTTTGCCCACTCCGGGGTTTTCATGTAGTTGATCGCCGCGTCGGCGCCGAGCGACCGGGCGCGCGCAATCTTGTCGTCGCTCGAGGAGATCACGGTGACGTGTGCGCCGAGGAGTTTCGCGATCTGCACCGCGAAGAGCGCAACGCCTCCGGTGCCCTCGACCAATACCTTCGAGCCCGGACCGAGCGAATCGTGGGTAACGAGCGCGCTCCACGCCGTGAGCGCGGCGCACGGCAACGTCGCCGCCTCGAGATCGCTCAGGTACGCGGGCGCGCGCACCACGCCTTCCTGCGACAGGCACATCAGTTCCGCCATCGTGCCGTCGACCGGGCCCCCGAGTGTGCGCGTGAGTCGCTCGAGGCTCGGCTCGCCTGCGATCCAGCCCTGCTGGAAGCAGGGCAGCACGCGCTCGCCCGGTTTGACGCGGGTAACGCCCGCTCCGATCTCGATCACTTCGCCGACACCGTCGGACAGTGGAATGAGCGGCAGATTGCCGGTGAACGAGCCGTATCCGCGGTTCGGCACCAGCAGGTCGCGGTAGTTGAGCGAGGAGGCTTTCACGCGCAGGAGCACTTCCCCGGCGCCGGGTCTCGGTTCGGGGCGCGTGGAAATCATGAGGTTGTCCATCCCCCAGTCGCCCTCGATCTGAAAGACCTTCACGTTTCCCTGGGCGAATAATTCGCGGTGCGCTCAGAACAGCTCGAAGTACTCGCGCTGCTCCCACTCGGTCACTTCGAGGTTGAAGCGCGCGATCTCGGCTTCCTTGATCTTGCAGTAGTAATCGACGAACCCGGCGCCGAGGTCGGCGACCAGATGCGCGTCCGCGCGCAGGCACGCGAGCGCCTCGGAAAGGGTGTGCGGCAGGAATTCGGCCCTGGTCTCGTAGGGTGTGTCCGCAGACGGCCCCGGATCGAGCTGGCGCGCGATGCCGTCCAGCCCGGCGTAGATCTGCGAGGCGAAATACAGGTAGGGATTTGCCGCCGGCTCGCCCGCCCGGTTCTCGATGTGCGTATCCGGGTCGCCGAAGCCGCCGATCACGCGAACGAGCGCGCCGCGGTTGTCGCGTCCCCAGATCGCCCGGTCCGGCGCGAGCGAATAGGGGCGGTAGCGCTTGTAGCCGTTGATCGTGGGCGTCGAGAGCGCGCTCGCGCCGCGCGCGTGCGCGAGCAGCCCCGCGAGCCACTGGCGCCCGGTCCGCGACAGGTCTTCGCCTTCCCGCTCGGGGACGAACGCGTTGCTGCCGTCGGCGCGCCGCGTGAGCGAGTGGTGCAGGTGCCAGCCGCTCGACATCACATTCGGCAGATTCGGCCGGCACATGAAGGTCGCGTGGTAGCCGTGGCGGCGCGCGATCTGCTTGACCGCGCTGCGAAAGAGCACCATCGCGTCGGCCGAACCGGCCCCGGGCAGCGCGCCGAGCGTGATCTCCATCTGGCTCGGCCCGAATTCCACTTCGAACGAGCGCAGCGGCAGTCCAAGCTGCGCAAGGTCGCGGCGCAGGAGCGTGGCCACCGGATCAAGGAGGTCGTAGCGCTGCTCGGTGAGGTACTGGTAGCCCGGGGTGAGGAGATTTACCTCGAGCGGCGTGCCCGGCTGCCCGGGCTGTCCAGCGTCCGCGGGCCGGAGGTGCGCGTCTGCGAGGCGGAAGACATGAAACTCGATCTCCAGTCCGGCAAGAAAGTCATAGCCCGCCTCGCCGAGCCGCTGCAGCGCGTTGCGGAGCAGGCGGCGGGTGTCGAACGGCACCGGCTTGCCGCCCGGAAAATACGCGTCGCACAGCACCCAGCCGGTTGCGGGTGCCCACGGCAGCACGCGGAACGTCTCCGGATCGGCGATCATCAGGAAATCGGCCGCGCCTTCCATCTCGCGCATGCCGAAGCCGCCGCCCGGCGTGAACACGGGGAATACGGTCTTGTGCGAAGTATCCTTCGCGAGCATGGTCGTGGTGATAGTGACGCCGTTCTCGAGCGTGCGCTTCACATCCCCGGCAGCGATGGTCTTGCCGCGCAGGATGCCGTGCTGATCGGCGAAGGAAAAACGCACCACCTCGATCCGCCGAGACTCGATCGCCTCGAGCAGCCGCTTCGCCGCCGCGCGCTGCGCCTCGCTCCACAGCGCGTGGCGCTCGACAAAGCTCAAGCCGCCTCCGGTTCGGTCTGTGCGCTCCAGGGTGCCTGGCGCCGGCGCAGCGCGTCGGTCTGCTTCCAGTATTCTTCGACCCGGTCCGCGGGGCCGATGCCGTCGATTGCCGGCGGCCCGGTGAAGGCGCGCGCCGATTCGGCGTCCGGGCGCAGCAGCAGTTTTCCGCCCTTCGCGTTCTTCTCGATCGCGTCGAGCAGCAGCCGCCGGTAGAGCACGATTCCCTTGTCGGTGCTCGCGAGGTGCTCGCGCGTGCGGTCGTGGATCGGGCCCTGCGACTCGCAGGCCCACTGGTCGTGGATGTTGATGTCGAATCCCATCCCGGTGTAGGTCGCGCTGCGCTGCTCCTCGGGGTTGAACCCCCACTGATTGGCGCGGCCGAAGATCGGCACGTAATCGGGCGCCGGGTAGGTCTTGAGGCGCTGGGCGCGCATCGTTTCCTTGTCCACCGGCGCGCCGAAGCTGGTGAAGATCGCGTACCAGTAGCAGCCGGTGTCGTGCACCGGAACATGCCACTGCGAGATCGTCATCTCGGCGCTCATCGGAATGACGAACGTCTGCGGGAAGAGCAGGTTGGTGACCCGCACATGGGTATGTGCCGCGTCGATCCGGCGCAGCGTGGTGAGGCGCATGCCGTAGTCGGTGCGCTCGAC
>CAZXAR010000217.1:0-3203 GCA_964638135.1 uncultured Enterobacteriaceae bacterium
ACAACGCCCAGACCATGGAGTTCGGCGACCTGGTCGAGATGGGCGTCATCGATCCCACCAAGGTCGTGCGCTTCGCGTTGCAGAATGCGGCTTCGGTTGCCGGCCTCATGCTGACCACCGACGCGATGGTGGCGGAACTCGTCGAGGACAAGAAGGGCGGCGGCCACGGCGGCGGCATGCCCGACATGGGCGGTATGGGCGGCATGGATATGTGAACCAGAGGGCGTAAAGAGAAAGATCTCGATGGATTCAGTCTTGTTTTCTGGCGTATTCGACCTGCCTTGGTGGGGCTACGTGGCGGTAGCGTTGGTGCTGACCCACGTCACCATCGTCGCCGTCACGGTGTTCCTGCATCGTCATCAGGCGCACCACGCCCTCGACCTGCATCCGGCCGCCAGCCATTTCTTCCGCCTGTGGCTGTGGCTCACCACCGGCATGAAAACCAGGGAATGGGCGGCCGTCCATCGCAAGCACCATGCCAAATGCGAGACCGCGGAGGACCCGCACAGTCCGCAGGTTCTGGGAATCAACCGCGTGCTGTGGGGCGGGGTGTTCCTGTACGTAAGAGAGGCCGCGAATCGCGACACGATCGAGCGCTACGGCCGAGACACGCCCGACGACTGGCTCGAACGCAACCTCTACTCCAAATTCGTCCTGCTGGGCCTGACGCTCATGGGGGTAACCGACGTGATCCTGTTCGGCATCGTCCCGGGCGTCCTGATTTTCGTCACGCAAATCGCCTGGATCCCGTTCTGGGCGGCGGGCGTGATCAACGGCATCGGCCACTATTGGGGCTATCGCAACTGGTCCACGGAAGACGCCAGCACCAATATCGTGCCGTGGGGAATCCTCATCGGCGGCGAGGAGCTGCACAACAATCACCATGCGTTCGTCCTGTCGGCCAGGCTGTCGAGCAAGTGGTACGAGCTCGATATCGGCTGGATGTACATCCGCGTTCTCGAAGCGTCGGGGCTGGCGGCGGTCAAGCGCCTCGCGCCGGTCCCGCGTTTCATCGCCGCCAAGCCGGCCGTGGACCTGCAGACGTTGCAGGCGGTGATCACGCATCGCCATGACGTCCTGGCGCGCTACGCCACGGCGCTCAGGCGCATCCGATCTGCGGAGGGAAGCGCGCATCAGACCATGCAGGCGATGCGCCGCGAGCTCGCCGCGCTTTGGGGGCGCTCGATGGCCTCGCGGGAGCAGCTTGTCAGGCAACTGCAGGACTGGTGCCAGCGCGCCGAATCAAGCGGCATCGGTCCCCTGGTCGCCTTTTCGCAACGCTTGCGCTGCTATGCCTGAGGACCCTCTGGAAATGAACTCGGAAACCGCAATGGATGAAGTCACCGATCTCATTGCCAACATCGAAATGCACCGGCAGGAGATCCAGAGGGAAGCAGGCCTGGACGCTTCGCGCAACTATGCGCTTGGCAGGTTGCAGCTGGCGCTGCGGGGCGAGCAGGAAGAATCCCGGTTGCATGGTCCGGGCACCGAGCGCCTCGCGAACGCCGAGGCCCTTGCGGCCGAGATCAGGAGAGTCGAGACCCTGGCGGGCATCGCGAGCCAGCGCCCGACCCAGGGAAGGGCATCGTCAGGACGGGTTCAGGAATCCCGGCGCGGCGCGCAACGAAAATCCCCTGCATCCCGCGGCAGGAAAACGATGGGGCGACAGTCCAGTCGCTAGCTGCACAAGAACCGCCGGATGCGCATCCCCACAGGAGAACTCGAATGCCCAAGGGCCATCAACGAAGCAATCGTGAACCGAAGAAACCGAAGCAACCCAAGAAACCCGTTTCTCCAGCGTCGTCGGTTGTCGTGACGCGGGCAGGAATCGCTGCTGCCGTACCCGGCAAGAAAACATCGATCCGGCACTGACGCCAGAGGATTTCGACTGGCTGCGCAGGGTGAAGGCAGCTACCGCTGCGAAACGGGATCCGCCACCGGTTGCAAAGGAAATCGCCCGTAAGCTGCGCACGTTCGGCTTCGTAACGCCGAATGGCCGCGGCGGTCTTGCAATAACAGATCGGGGACGCGGAGCGTTGTTGGAACAGGACATGCGGGACGCCGAAGACCGCTGAATCGACAAGCCGGCACATGACCACCACCCGGTTCTACGCCGAGCTCCCGGTCTTCACCGACTTTCGCGAGGTAAGCCGCCCGGAGAGCTTCGCACCGCTCCCGGAGGACTGGCACGTCGTGATGTCCGACGTGCGCAATTCCACCATCGCGATCCAGTCCGGCAGCTACAAGAACGTCAACACGCTCGGCGCCGCGACCATCACGGCGGTGCTCAACGCCGCGGGCGCGACCGACATTCCCTTTGTCTTCGAAGGCGACGGGTCGATGCTGTGCGTGCCCCCGGAACTGCTCGACGACGCCCGCGCAGCGCTGCTGCATACGCGAGATCTGGCGCGCAAGTCGTTCGATCTCGATCTGCGCATCGCGACTCTGCCGGTCGCCCTCATCCGCGAGGCGGGCGCCAAAATCCTGGTCGCCCGTTACCGGGCGTCCGAGAACTACGTCCAGGCCGTGTTCGCGGGCGGCGGGATGGAGTATGCCGACCGCTATATGAAGGATCCCGCCACCGCGCCGCTCTGCGCGGTGGAGCCGGGCAACATCGCGCCGCGCGGCAGCTTCGAGGGCCTGGAATGCCGCTGGCAGGACATCCCGAGCCGCCACGGTGAAACCGTCAGCGTGATGGTTCGGGCGCTCGCCCGGGACGCCGGCGCGGCCTCGATGGTTTATCGCGAAACAATCGCGAAAGTGCGCGAGATCTACGGCGCCGACGATGCCTGCCATCCCGTCTTCCCGCCCAACCTTGCGATCACCCTCAACAGCCGCCAGTTGGGCAACGAGGTCGGCGTGCGCGCCATGGGCAGGGGCCGATTCGGCAAATGGCTCTACCTGATGAAGGCGCGCTTCTGGGTGCTGATCGGCTGGTACTTCATGCGCTTCGGCGTACGCACCGGAAAGACCGACTGGGGCGGCTACAAGACCACGCTGGCGCGCAATTCCGACGTGAGAAAGTTCAAGGACGGCTTCCGGCAGATCCTGTCGGGTACCGCCGCGCAGCGCGAGGCGCTCACGGCATGGCTGGACGAACGCTTCGCGCGCCGCGAGCTCGTGTACGGAGCGCACGTCGCGAACCGCGCCCACATGACCTGCCTGGTGTTCGATTATTCGGGGCGCCACCTGCATTTCATCGA
>CAZXAR010000218.1:0-3203 GCA_964638135.1 uncultured Enterobacteriaceae bacterium
GCGCTTCGACGAGCGCGAGCTTCCTGGAGGCCAGTCCGCGCGCGTCGCGGCAACGTACGCCGTCGTTCAGGCGCAGAAGCTCCGCGACGTCCTCGAGCGCGAAGCCGAGCTCCTGCGCGCGCTTGATGAAGCGGATGCGCTCGACGGTGTCGGGCGGATAGCGGCGCACGCCCCGTGGCGGCCGATTCGGCTCGCGAACCAGGCCGATGCGCTGGTAATAGCGGATCGTTTCCACGTTGACGCCGGCCCGTCCGGCGATCGCCCCGATGGTGCTCGCATGGATCTGCACGGAAAGCCCCCCAGCTCTTGACATCGTACTCGGGTACGGACCTTAGCATCCCCGCGTTGGTTCCCGAAGAGGAGGCACCGATGCGCAAAACATCAGTCCTGCCGGCCGCATCCGCGCCGCACGGCGGTGCGCAGGCGCGGGCGAAGCCCGCCGCCGCCGGAAAGCCGATCGCCGCGGGGGTTCTCGCGGGAATCGCCGGATCGGTGTGCTGCGTCGGGCCGCTCGCGCTCGTCATGGCTGGTGTCGGAGGCGCGTGGGTCTCCAGCCTCACGGCGTTGCAGCCCTGGAGCCCGGTATTCGCCGGGCTGGCGGCGTTGGCCTTCGGTTACGCCGCGTACAAACTGTTCTACGTACCCAGGGTGTGCGCTCCCGGAACGCCGTGCGCCGATGCGCGCACGCTGCGCAACCAGCGCATCGTGTTCCTGATCGCCGCGCCGCTTGTCGCGGCGCTGCTCTCGTTTCCGCTCTACGCCGAGTGGTTCTACTGACCCGGAGGACCGCATGAAGAAAGTGCTCGCATTGCTGCTCTCGGCGTTCATCGCCGCGGCGCCGCTGCCCGGCGCTGCCGGCGCGTCGCAGACCGTGACGCTGGAGGTGAAGAACATGACCTGCGCGGCCTGCCCGATCACGGTGAAAAAGGCGATCAACCGGGTGCCCGGCGTCGTGAGCGCGACGGTGGACTACGAGAGCCGGACCGCGGTCGTGACCTTCGATCCCTCGAAAACGAGCATCGAGGCGATCACCAAGGCGACGGCCGACGCGGGCTACCCGTCCTCGCTCAAGCGTTGAAACAGGGCGAGACTGCCATGGATCTGGAGCTGCGCGTTACCGGAATGACCTGCGAGCACTGCGCCGAGATCGTATCCGGTTCGGGAGCGGCGCGGCGCGCCGGACGCGGAGCGGGGCTGCGCGCCGCGATCGTTGGCGGCGGCTCGGCCGCGTTCGCCTGCGCGCTGCGGCTCGCCGAGGAGGGCGCGCGCGTCACGCTCGTCGAGGCGGGCACGATCGGCGGCACCTGCGTGAATGTCGGCTGCGTGCCCTCGAAGATCATGATCCGCGGCGCGCAGCTCGCGCAGTACGCGCGGCGCCAGCCGTTCGAGGGTCTGCGAATCGCGCCGCCGCTGGTCGACCGGTCGCTCCTCGTCGCGCAGCAGCAGCGCCGCGTCGAGGAACTGCGCGGCGCCAAGTACGAGGCCTTGATCGAGGGCGAGCCGAACATCGAACTTCTGAGGGGTCGCGCGCGCTTTCTCGATGCGACTGTGCTGGAAGTCGCGCAGGCGGACGGCAAGACTTCGCGTGTCGTCGCCGACCGGATCCTCGTCGCAACCGGTGCGCGACCCGCCATCCCAGACCTTCCAGGGCTCGCCGGCACGCCTTACTGGACGTCGACCGAAGCGCTCGTGGCGAACGAGCTGCCCGAACATCTGATCGTGCTGGGCTCGTCGAGCGTGGCGCTCGAGCTGGGGCAGGCGTTCCTGCGCCTCGGCGCGCGCGTGACGCTGCTTGCGCGAGGTTCGCTCCTCACGCGCGAAGACCCCGCCATCGGAAGCGCGCTCGCGGATGTGTTTCGCGAAGAGGGCATGCGCGTCCTCGAGCGGTCGGCGCTGCGTACGGTCAGCCACGCGAACGGGCGCTTCCGGGTCGCGACCGCGGCAGGCAAGATCGAGGGCGACCGGCTGCTGGTGGCGACCGGCCGCGCGCCGAATACGGAGCCGCTCGGACTGGAGGCGGCGGGTGTCGCCACCGACGGCAACGGCGCGATCAAGGTCGACGAGCGGCTGCGCACGACGGCGGAATACGTCTACGCCGCGGGCGACTGCACCGACCGGCCGCAGTTCGTGTATGTGGCAGCGGCCGCGGGCACGCGCGCCGCGGAAAACATGCTCGGCGGCGAGGTGGCGCTCGACCTTTCGGCCATGCCGGCGGTGATCTTCACCGATCCGCAGGTCGCGACCGTGGGTCTCGACGAGCCGGCCGCGCGCAAACGCGGCATCGAGGTTGAGACGCGCACGCTCACGCTGGACAACGTGGCGCGCGCGCTCGCCAATTTCGACACGCGCGGCTTCGTGAAACTCGTTGCCGACGCGAAGGACGGGCGGCTCCTCGGCGCGCAGATCGTCGCGCACGAAGCGGGCGAGATCATCCAGATCGCGGCGCTCGCGATCCGCCATCGCATGCGCGTGCAGGACCTCGCGGGGGAACTCTTCCCCTACCTCACGATGGCCGAAGGGATCAAGCTGTGCGCGCAGACCTTCTCACGCGACGTGAAGAAGCTTTCCTGCTGCGCGGGGTGAGCGGGACGTGAGCGCGCTTTTCAAGCAGCTCGGCAGCATGCTGGGGGTCTCGTTCGCCGCGGTGTGCTGCCTGGGCGTGAGCTGGGCGCTCGCGGCGCTGGCGGCGATCGGCGCCGGGTTCCTGATCAACGATGCGATCCTGATTCCGCTTTTCCTCGCGTTCATCGCGCTGAGCCTGTGGCTGCTGTGGCGCTCGCTGCGGCCCCGCGGCGAGCTGCGGCCGCTCTACCTTGCGGGGGCCGGCGCGGTCGCGGCCGCCGGCGGACTGTTCATCGCCCCGGCGGTGGTCTACGCGGGACTCGCCGCCATGGTCGGCGGCAGCTTGTGGGATTTCGCGCTGCTGCACGCCGCCCGGGTCAAGGCGCCATGAACGGCAAGGCAAAGGGCCCCTGGCTCGCGCTCGTAGCGGCGCTGACCTGCCCGTGTCACGTTCCGCTCCTCGCATTCGCGTTGACGGGGACCGCAGCCGGCGCGCTGCTCGCGGACAACATCGTCGCTGCGCTGGCGATCATGACGCTCGCGTTCGTGCTCTCGCTGCGCGGGGCGATGCGCGCGCTCGGCGGATCCGATCGGCCGCATGATCTCGGCGAGTCTCGCTGACGCCGCCGGGAACCGGTGAA
>CAZXAR010000219.1:0-3200 GCA_964638135.1 uncultured Enterobacteriaceae bacterium
ACGATCAGGTAGGCGGCGAGCAGGATGGCGACCCACAACGCCATCCCCCCGGTGGTCCAGGTGCGCGCCAGCAATCCCTCGGCTCCGTGATGCCGTCTGGCCAACGCCCCGGCTGCTTGTGCGGCCCCCGCCAATGCGGCCGCCGCAGCCGCGTTCAACGCCGCGATCGCCTCTGCAGCCCCGGCGCCGAGCCGGACACCCAGATGTCGGTACATCCAGTCGAAGTCGAGGTTGACCGAGCGCATTTCGGGCGGATAGATACCGGTTCGCATCAGCCAGGAAAACGCGAGCGCCGAGAATACGAGCAACTGCAACTGCGACAGGACGTGCGATGCCGTGTACGGCAAGTACTCGACCGGCCGCGGCAGGATGCTGTAGAGCGGGTCCGGGAAGACCCCGATCCCGATGCACAGTGCCGCCGCCAACCCCATCGCGATCAGCATGTGCGGCGGCGCTTCCTTGCACCGGATTCCGGAGTCGTGGGCGAAGAAGGCAAAAAACGGAATCTTGATGCCCGCATGGTGAAAGACGCCGGCGGAGGCGAACAGCAGGACCAGCCATTCCCACATGTACCCCTGCTCGGCTGCGGAAACCATGATCATCGACTTGGTGACGAAGGCGCTGAAAAGCGGGAACGCGGAAATCGACGCGGCGCCGACCATACAGAAGCCGGCAGTCCAGGGCATCGACTTGTAAAGACCGCCCAGATCGGTGCCGTTCACGGTCCCTGCGCGCAGGAGCACCGCGCCCATCGACATGAACAGCAGCAACTTGAACAGGATGTCCGCAAACGCGTGCGCGACCGCACCGTTCAGCGCCAGGTCGGTTCCAAGCCCGATACCGACGACCATGAACCCGAGCTGGTTGTTGACGCTGTAGGCCAGCACGCGGCGCAGATCATTCTCGATCACCGCGTAGAAGATCGGAAAGGCGGTCATCGCGGTACCGATCCAGATCAGCACTTCGGTCCCGGCAAAACCCCTCGCGAGCGCGTAGATGCCCAGCTTGGTCGTGAAAGCCGACAGCGCCACGGTCCCGGTAGGGGTCGACTCGGGATAGGCGTCCTGCAGCCAGTTGTGCAGAAGCGGAAACGCACACTTGATGCCGAACGCGGCGAGGATCAGCGCGCCGCCCGGGGTGCCCAGACCGACGAATTCGAACGCGAGCGAACCGGTTTCCGCGTATCGAATCGCCGCCCCTGCCGCGAGCAGCATCCCGGATACGAGCTGCACCACCATGTAGCGCATGCCGGCGCCGAACGCCCGCTTCGTGCCTCGCGCCCACACGACAAGTGCCGAAGCGACCGCGCTGATCTCCCAGAACACGAACAGCGTGAGCAGATCACCCGCGAACACGGCGCAGAGGGCGCTTCCTGCATAGACGAGCGCCGCCGGCCGCTCGAACCCGTCGCGCGCCTCCCACGCGAAGATCGCGTAGAGAACCGTCGCGATCACGAACACATAGCCGAACGCCAGGCTCAGCCGATCCGCGCGCACCAGTTGCAGCACGAAGCCGAATGCCTCGACTTCGAGCCGGTCGCCCGAATCGATCGAGAGCAACAGCGCAAATGCGACGAGCGGAGCCGCGATCGCGAGCGCGCCGCGCAGCGCACGCGGCACGAGCGGCGCCGCCAGCCCGGCACCGATCAGAACAAAGCCGGCCGGAAATTCAGCGATCACCGTAATAGTCCTCCGGCCGCATCACCCCGCGCCGCAACAGCTTCGCCGTAAGCACCAGCGCAACGCAGGCGACGAAACCGTAGAGCCCGAAGAATCCGAACAGCTCGGCGAAAGCCGATTCCTCGTGGCGATGAACCGCAAGGTCGAGCAGCACCAGCACGGCCCCAAGCGCCCACAGGCCACGGTAGAGCGTGGAGACGTTTTCGGGCTTGTCGAGCCAGTAATTTCTTTCGTCTGTCATCGCGGATCCTTTCCGGGTCATGGCGCCCCCAATCCTGCAGTCGCGCGCGCCAGCGCGAGCGGCACTTCGGCAAAGAACGGAAGCGCGAGGGTCGCTGCGGCCGTGAACACCACGGCCACCACGATCGGCCACGGCGCTTCGCCGTGCGCGGGATCGCCCACCGGAGGGGCGCGGAAGAACGCGGCGTGCACGATCGGCAGGAAATAGGCGGCATTCAGCAGCGTGCTCGCGGCGAGCACTGCAAGGGCGACAGCATGGCCTGCACTCGCCGCTGCCTGGAACATCATCCACTTGCTGAGGAATCCCGCGGCAGGCGGAATTCCAATGAGCGACAGCGCGGCGACGGAAAATGCGGCCATCGTCCAGGGCATGCGCCTGCCGATGCCGTCGAGCTGGCTCACTTGCGTCCTGTGCGACGCCGTGTAGATCGCGCCGGCGGCGAAGAACAGCGTGATCTTGCCCACCGCGTGCGCCGCGATGTGCAGCGCGGCGGCGGCGATCGACAGGGGCAGAAACAGCGCCGCGGAAAGGACCACGTACGAGAGCTGGCTCACGGTCGAGTAGGCGAGCCTGCGCTTGAGGTTATCCGAACGCAGGGCAACCACCGAGGCGGCAAGAACGGTGAACCCGGCGACGGTCGGCAGCCAGTCTGCGGCCCGTACGCCCGCAAGCGCATCGATGCCGAACACGTACACGATCACCTTGACCACCGCGAATACGCCCGCCTTCACGACCGCGACCGCGTGCAGCAGCGCGGAGACCGGAGTCGGCGCCACCATGGCCGCCGGGAGCCAGCGGTGAAACGGCATCAGCGCCGCCTTGCCGATACCGAACATGAACAGCGCCAGGAGCAACCCGAGTTCCGCGTTCGACAGTCCGGCGCCGCGCAGCAAGCCGCCGGGCGTGAACTCGATCGTTCCGGCGATCGCCCACACGGCGATGATCGCCGGCAGCAGCAGCACGATCGAAGTTCCGAGTAGAAAGCCGAGGTAGGTCCGTCCGCCGGAGCGGGCCTCGTCGTCGCCGTGGTGCGTCACCAGCGGATAGGTGACCAGCGTGAGCGCCTCGTAGAACAGGAATAGCGTCACCAGATTCGCGGCAAACGCGATCCCCATCGTCGCCGCGAGCGCGAGCGCAAAGCAGACATAGAAGCGCGTCTGGTGCGGCTCGTCGTTGCCCCGCATGTAGCCGATCGAATACACCGAATTCACGATCCACAGCCCCGAGGCGACCAGCGCGAACAGCATGCCGAGGGGCTCCACCCGGAATCCGAGCGCGAT
>CAZXAR010000220.1:0-3073 GCA_964638135.1 uncultured Enterobacteriaceae bacterium
TCCATCAGGCGGCCTCGACCCGGATTCGATCTCCGTTCCTCACTTTCGCCAGCGCCCGCGCGTCGCCGATAAGCTGGCCAAGCAGGTTGCAGCGCGCCGCGAGCTTCGGCTTGCCGTCGGGGCCCGAAATCGGCGTGCGCCCGTAGGGCAAGGCGATCGAAGAGCCCTCGGTCCAGAAGCAGACGGTTCCCGGCTCCACGATCTGGCGCGCGTCAGGCTCGAGATCGAGGCTGAACGGCGCCTCGAAATACACCTCTTCGCCCCAGGTGTTGGCACGCGATTCGAACGGCAATGCGTCCAGCAGTGCCGCGACGCCCGGTGTCTCGTCGCGCAGCACCGCCTCGACAACAACCTTGCCGGTTACGATGCGGATCTTTGTGCCCATCACTTGAGCGACGCGTTCCACGCGGACCTGGCGCCGCCCGCTTCGACGGTGCCTTCGATCTGGTTGTTCTTCACGGTTCCGAAGAAAACCGGGCTGCGGCCGGCAAGCCTGAAACTGAGCTGCTCGCCCTTGAGGCGCACGTCTTCGAGCGGAATTTCCTTGCCGTCGAGCCGCGCGGTTCCGGAGACGCGCGTCACCTGCTGCCGCAGGTCCAAGCGCATGGTCCCCTTGCTGACGTTCGCCGGGACCTTCGCGATCCAGTTGCCGGCCACCTTCGCCGGGACGACGTACAGGTAGATGAGCGTGGTGGTGACGCCGCTGATCGCGACCTTGTCCTCCAGGTCCATCTGGACGTATTTCTCCGGGATCCAGCCGGCAAGCGGGTAATCGTGCGAAATCACCCGCGTGCCGGGCTTGAGTTCGGTGAGCAGCTTGTCCTTGAGCATGTTCACCGTGTTCGGCAGCAGGTACATCGTGAGCACGGTCGCCTGCGAGATGTCGGTCTTGAACAGGTCTTTCGTGATGAACTTGACGCGGTCGTCCACGCCCTCCTTCTTCGCCGCCTCGTTGGAGAGCCGGACCAGCTTGTCCTGGATCTCGACGCCGAACCCGCGCGCACCGAACACCTTGGCGGCGGTGAGCACGATCCGCCCGTCGCCCGATCCGAGATCGATGACGAAATCGTTCGCGCCGACGTCGGCGAGCTTGAGCATGTCGGCGACCACGCTTTGCGGCGAAGGCACGTAGGGTCCGGCGTTGACCGGCTTTTCGGTAGCGCAGGCAAGCGGGGCGAACAGGGTGACGGCGGCAACGATCGCGCGTAGCAGTTTCATCGGGTCAGGCTTCCACGTGTTCGAGCGTGAGCTGCACGCTCTTCAGGCCGTTGAATTCGTTCACGGCAATCCGGTAGGCCGCGCGCACGCGGGCGGGCAGGGGGTCGAGAGAGTTGAAGCGCATGGCCTCCAGCCGCCTGCCGTCCTTCATCAGCTTCAGCTTGAGATGGCGCTCGCCGACGACGCGCTGGCTTTCGACGGCGAATGTAGCGCAGAAGAGCGGCTGCGGAAAGCCCTGGCCCCAGATCTGCGATTCGAGCATCTGCGCCACATCGAGCGAGTGGTACGCCGCCTCGAGCTCGCCGTCGGTCTCGACCACGCGCAGCCGCTCGTCCTCGGGCAGCAGCTCCGCGGCGGTGCGCTCGAAGAGCGCGGCGAAGCGCGCGAGATCGGGTTCGCGGATCGTGAGGCCGGCCGCCTGCGCGTGCCCGCCGAAGCGAAGCACCAGGCCCGGGCCGCGCTTGGCGACGAGGTCGAGACAATCGCGCAGGTGCAGGACGGGGATCGAGCGGCCCGAGCCGCGCAGCTCGCCGTTCTCGGCGCGTGCAAAGCAGATGGTCGGCCGGTGCGTGCGCTCGCGCACGCGCGCAGCGAGAATTCCGACCACGCCCTGGTGCCAGCCGGGATCGAAGAGCGTCACGGTGGCGCCGGGCGGCTCGGCCAGGCGATCGAGCAGCGCGAGCGCTTCGTCGAGCATCGCGCCCTCGATGCGCCGGCGCTCGCGGTTGAGACGGTCGAGTTCCTGGGCGCAATTCGCCGCCCGGTCCTCATCGTCGGTGACCAGGCATTCGACGCCCAGGCTCATGTCGGCGAGTCTTCCCGCCGCGTTGAGCCGCGGACCGAGGATGAAGCCGAGATCGAAGCAGGAGGCCTCCTGCGGAAATCGGCCCGCGGCGCGCAGCAGCGCTGCAAGGCCAGGCCTTGCAGCTCCCGAGTGCAGGCGCCGGAGGCCCAGCGCGACGAGGATGCGGTTGTTGCCGTCGAGCGGCACGACGTCTGCGACCGTGCCGAGCGCGACCAGGTCGGCGAGCGCCGCGAGATTCGGCTCGGGGCTGCGCTCGAAGACGCCGCGGCGGCGCAGCTCGGCGCGCAGGGCAAGCATCACGTAGAACATGACGCCGACGCCGGCAAGCGCTTTGGACGGGAACGGGCAGCCGGGCTGGTTCGGATTGACGATGCACTCGGCTTCCGGCAGCACGTCGCCCGGAAGGTGGTGGTCCGTGATGAGCGTCGCGATGCCGCGCGCGCGCGCGCGCGCCACGCCTTCCACGCTCGCGATGCCGTTGTCGACCGTGATCAGCAGGTCCGGCGCGCGTTCGGCGGCGAGATCCACGAGTTCCGGCGAAAGCCCATAGCCGAGCTTGAAGCGGTCCGGCACCAGGTAATCGACCCGCGCCCCGAACATGCGCAGCGCGCGCATTCCCACCGCGCACGCAGTCGCACCGTCCGCGTCGTAATCGGCGACGATGAGGAGCTTCCTTCCCGCCCCGATCGCGTCGGCAAGAAGCTGCGCCGCCCGTGGCGCGTTGAGCAGCCGGTCGGGAGGAAGGAGCCGCGCCGCGTCAAGCTCGAGTTCGTCGGCCGAGCGGATCCGCCGCGCGGCGAAGATCCGCGCAAGCAGCGGGTGCACTCCGGCCTTGACCAGCGCCGCGCGGTCGGCTTCGCGGTACGGGCGGGTGACGATCTTCATCCGGTGGTGCCCAGCGGCCGCGCGCGGCGCCAGAACCGGCGCAGGTCGCCGCGGACCGTTTCGCTCGCAATGCCCGCATCCGGCGCATGCACGGTAAGCATGCCGACGCGCCCGCCGCGCAATGCCTCGAGCAGCGGCCCGAACCAGTGCGCTTCCAGCGCGGCG
>CAZXAR010000221.1:0-3008 GCA_964638135.1 uncultured Enterobacteriaceae bacterium
CGCCGACCATCTTGGTGCCGTAGGCGATCGCCTGCTCGGAATGGAACGTGCCCTGCGCGCCCGTGAAGCCTTGACAGATGACCTTGGTTTTGGCGTTGACGAGGACAGCCATCACGCCGCCTCTTTTACCGCTTTGACGACCTTTACCGCGGCGTCGCCGAGGTCCTTGGCCGACACGATCGGCAGCCCTGATTCCGCTAGAATTTTTGTTCCACGTTCGACGTTGGTGCCTTCCAGACGCACCACCAGGGGCACGTCGAGGCTGACCTCGCGGGCAGCCGCGACCACGCCCTCGGCGATGACGTCGCAGCGCATGATGCCGCCAAAGATGTTGACCAGAATTCCTTCGACGTTCGGATCGGACAGGATGATCTTGAATGCCGCAGTCACTCGTTCCTTGGTGGCGCCGCCGCCGACGTCCAGGAAATTCGCCGGCGCGCCGCCGCTCAGCTTGATGATGTCCATGGTCGACATGGCCAAGCCGGCGCCGTTGACCATGCAGCCGATGTTGCCGTCGAGCTTGATATAATTCAATTCGTGCTTGGCCGCTTCCAGTTCGGCCGGGTCCTCCTCGTCCTCGTCGCGGAGGTCGGCCACGTCCTTGTGGCGGTAAAGCGCGTTGTCGTCGAAATTCATCTTGGCGTCGAGCGCCAGGACTTCGCCGCCCTTGGTGACCACCAAGGGGTTGATTTCGACAATGCTGGCGTCCAGTTCGGTGAAGGCCTTGTACATCGCGAGCATGAATTTTACCGCCGATCCGACCTGCTTGCCTTCCAGCCCGAGGCCGAAGGCCAGTTTCCGGGCATGGTAAGGCATCATCCCCGTCGCCGGGTCGATTGACACCTTGAGGATTTTTTCAGGGGTCCTGGCGGCGACTTCCTCGATCTCCATGCCGCCTTCGGTGGACGCCATCATGGTCAGGCGCGACGTCCCACGGTCGAGCAGCATGCCGAGATAAAGTTCGCGCGCGATTTCGCAGCCTTCCTCGATGTAGACGCGTTTGACTTCCTTACCGCCCGGTCCCGTTTGCCTGGTGACCAGGACATGGCCGAGCATCTCCCGAACGTTCTCGCGGACCGCCTCGACGGACTTGACAATTCGCACGCCGCCCTTGCCGCCGGGGTTGTCCTTGAACCTGCCGGCGCCACGACCGCCGGCATGGATCTGCGATTTGACCACGTAAACGGGGCCGCCCAGTTCTTGCGCCTGGGTGGCCGCTTCGTCGACCGTATAGGCGACCCCGCCTCGGGGCACCGCCACCCCGTATCGGGCGAGCAACTGCTTCGCCTGATATTCGTGGATATTCATGGGGATATCATTGGATCCGGCGATGCCTCAATGTTCACGTGGTCAACGAAGAAGCGACTACCGGCGCCGCCTCCGCGCCTTCTTCTTCTTTTTCTTTCCCTTCCGCTTCGTGGCCTTCCTACGCTTCTTCGCAGCCTTTTTTTTCTTCGGTCTCCTCATGGCTTAAGTCCTTCCTTTGCCTGTTGCTGACTTCTTCATCAAATTGCGGGTGATTCTTATCAGGGCGCGAACGGCTTGGACGGATCGCGAAAACATCGCTTGCTCGCTGCGATTTAACGTGATCTCGACCACCTTCTCGACGCCGCGCGCGCCGATGATACAGGGCACACCCACATAAAGCCCTTTGACACCGTACTCCCCCCTTAGATACGCGGCGCAGGGCAGTACCCTGCGTTTATCTTTTAGGTATGATTCGGCCATCTGGATGGCGGAGCTGGCGGGGGCATAGAAGGCCGACCCGGTCTTCAGCAGCGCCACGATCTCGCCGCCGCCCATGCGCGTCCGCTGCACGATGGCATCGAGGCGTTTCTGGCTCGTCCACTTGAGACGCACCAAATCGGGAAGCGGAACACCGGCGACGGTGGAATAACGCACAAGCGGCACCATGGTGTCGCCATGGCCGCCGAGCACGAAGGCGGTAACGTCCTCGACCGACACCTTGAATTCCTCGGCCAGGAAGTACCGGAACCGGGCCGAATCGAGGACGCCGGCCATGCCCACCACCTTGTTGTGGGGCAATCCGCACGCATCGCGGAGCACCATCACCATGGCGTCAAGCGGATTGGTGATGCAGATGACGAAGGCGTTCGGACAATGCGCCTTGATGCCAGCGCCCACCGACTGCATAACTTTGGTATTGATGCCGATCAGGTCGTCGCGGCTCATGCCCGGTTTACGGGCGATGCCGGCGGTGACGATGACCACGTCGGCGCCCCTGATGGCGCTGTAAGTGCGCGCGCCGCGAATGCGCGCATCGAAGCCTTCGATTGGCGACGATTCGGCGATGTCCAGGGACTTCCCCTGCGGAATGCCGGCGAGGATGTCGAAGAGAACGACGTCGCCGAGTTCTTTCAAACCGGCAAGATGGGCAAGCGTGCCCCCGATGTTTCCGGCACCGATCAAGGCGATCTTGTTTCGGGCCATCGACGTTTCCCCACACCAAGGCAGCCAAAAAGCCAGGCCAAAGCCCCCTCGTATTGTGAATTTCCTACTCCGTTTCGGAGTCGAGGGCAAGAGTCGTGGAAACAATTGGTAAATTTTTCGGGACTACTTGGTCCGGATCAATTCGCGAACGATTTCGTTAGACGCCGTCAATCGTTGGCGAGATCGAGTCCGATATCGACGGCCGGCGCGGACATCGTGATGGCGCCGACGGAGATGAAATCGACTCCCGTTTCGGCGATGCTGCGGACCGTGTCCAGCGTCACGCCGCCTGATGCTTCGAGCGGTACGCGCCCGGCGGTGATCGCGACCGCCTCGCGGAGCATTTCAAGCGACATGTTGTCGAGCAGCAGCCGGTCGGCGCCGGCGGCCAGCGATTGCCGCACCTGTTCGAGCGTATCACATTCAATTTGCACGTTTTTTAAACCCTTGGCCTTGGCGCGCCGGATCGCCTCGGCGGCACAACCGGCGACCGCGATATGGTTGTCCTTGATCAGCACGCCGTCGTCGAGGCGCATGCGGTGGTTGGTGGCGCCGCC
>CAZXAR010000222.1:0-2933 GCA_964638135.1 uncultured Enterobacteriaceae bacterium
TCGAGGACCGCGGTCACTTCCTTGCCGCGGCGCGCGGCATCGATCAGGATCTCCATCAGCTCGGAATCGGTTCCGGTGCGGTACACGGTCTGCTTGATCGCGATGACGCGCGGATCGGTGACCGCGGTGCGGATGAAGTCGATCACCGGGGCGAAGGACTCGTACGGATGATGGAGCAGCACGTCCTGTTGCCGCAGCACGGCGAAGATGTCGGGCGCCTGGCGCAGCGACGGCGGCAGGCCCGGCTGGAACGGCGGATACTTCAGCTCGGGGCGCTCCACCTGGTCGGGGACCTCGCGCAGCCGATACAGGTTCACCGGGCCGTCGACGCGGTACAGATCGACCTCCTCGAGCGAAAACTGCTGCAGCAGGAAATCGACCATCGACCGCGAGCAGTTCTCGACCACCTCGAGCCGGACCGCATCGCCGAAGTGCCGGTGCAGCAGCTCGCCCTGGACCGCGATGCGCAGGTTCTTGATTTCCTCCTCGTCGACGAAAAGATCGGAATTGCGCGTCACGCGGAATTGATAGCACCCGAGCACTTGCATGCCGGTGAACAGCGCGTCGACGTGGGCGTGCAGGATCGAGGACAGGAACACGAAAGCGTACGGCGCGCCGGCGACGTCGGCGGGCAGTCGGATCACGCGCGGCAGGGCGCGCGGCGCCTGCACGATCGCCGCGCGCGACTTGCGGCCGAACGCGTCGCGCCCTTCGAGCTCGATCGCGAAGTTGAGGCTCTTGTTGAGAACGCGCGGGAACGGATGCGCGGGGTCGAGCCCGATCGGGGTGAGCACCGGCAGGAGCTCCCGGAAGCAGTAGTCGCGGATCCAGGCGCGCTGCGCGTCGTTCCACACCTCGCGCCGCGGGAAGACGATTCCCTCGCGCGCGAGCGCGGGCAGCAGCACGGCGTTCAGCAACCGGTACTGCTCGCCGACCAGGGCGTGCGCCTGTGCCGAGACGAGCGAGAACACGTCGGCGGGGCTGCGGCCGTCGGCGCCGGATTCCCTCACGCCGAGCTTGAGTTGCTCTTTCAGGCCGGCGACGCGGATCTCGAAGAATTCGTCCAGGTTGGACGAAACGATCGTGAGAAAGCGCAGCCGTTCGAGGGGCGGGATGGCCTCGTCGGCGGCCTGCGCCAGCACGCGCCGATTGAACTCGAGCAGGCCAAGCTCGCGGTTGAGGAAATGAGACGGGGGCAGCGCTTTCTTGGTCATTGCCAGGGCGTCCAGCGCGCCTGCAGGTTGCGACGGAGGTTTCCGCCGGCTGGCGCCAATTTTACCGCGTGACGCGCCCGTTTGCCCCGTTCTCATTGGGGTGTTAACGTCGAGCGCATGCTGCAACCGGAAGTGCTCGCCGCAGTCGACCTGGGTTCCAACAGTTTCCATCTGCAGATCGGGCGCGTGGTCGACGGCCAGATTTACGCGCTCGATGCGCTGCGTGAGCCCGTTCGGCTCGGCGCCGGGCTGACGGCGGAAAAGCGCATCGACCGGGCGACGCAGGCCCGTGCCCTCGACGCGTTGGCTCGTTTCGGCGAGCGCCTGCGCGGGCTGCCGCGTCACGCCGTGCGCGCGGTCGGAACCAACACGCTTCGCATCGCCAAGAACGCCGCGCAGTTTCTGCGCGAAGCGCGCGCCGCGCTCGGCTTCACCATTGAAGTGATCGCCGGGCGCGAAGAGGCGCGCCTGATCTATCTTGGCGTGTCCCACTCGCTGCCGCCCGCGCCGCGCGAGCGGCTGGTGGTCGACATCGGAGGCGGATCAACCGAGTTCGCCGTCGGCAGCGGGTTCGAACCCCGCCTGACCGAATCGCTCTACATGGGGTGCGTGAGCTGGAGCCTGCGGTTCTTCCCGGACGGGAAGATCGACAAGGCGCGCATGCGGGCAGCGGAGCTTGCCGCCCGTCAGGAGCTTTCGGGGATGGCGCGGGAGTACAGCGCGTCCGGGTGGCAGGAGGCGGTGGGCTCCTCCGGAACGGCGCGCGCCATCGAAGCGATCCTGCACGAGAGCGGCTATGCGGAATCGGGCATCACGCGCGACGGGCTGGAGCGTCTGCGCGCGCAGCTGATCAAGCACGAGCGCGCCGACGCCGACCGCATCCCCGGATTGCGCGAGAACCGCGCCGCGGTGCTTCCCGGCGGCGTCGCGATCCTGTGCGCGGTGGTCGAAGCGCTCGGCATCGAGACGATGAGCGTTTCGGAAGCGGCTCTGCGTCACGGCGTGCTCTACGATCTGCTCGGCCGGGCACAGCACGCCGACATGCGCGAAGCGACGGTGGCGCAGTTCATGCGCCGGTATCACGTCGATGGCGCGCAGGCCGAACGTGTGCGCGGCATTGCGCTGTGGATCTTCGACGCACTCGCAAACGGCGGCGATGCGGAAATCCGAGACGACGATTCGGCGCGCCCGACCCTCGACTGGGCGGCGCGGCTCGCCGAGATCGGTCAGTCGATCGCGCATGCGCAATACCACAAACACTCGGCATACGTGCTCATGAACGCCGACATGCCGGGATTTTCGCGCATGGAGCAGCAGCGCCTGGCGCGGATCGTGCTCGCGCACCGCGGCAAGCTCGTGAAGGTGCAGGACCTCGGACTGGAACGCAGCGACTGGATGCTCGTGTTCGCGCTGCGGCTCGCGACGCTGCTGCTGCGAAGCCGGACCGATGTGCGCGTGCCGCTGCTGCGGGTCGCGATGGACGAGGCGGGCTTTGGCGTGGTCCTGCCGCAGGCGTGGCTCGACGAGAACCCCCTTACGGCCGATGCGCTCGAATCCGAGGCCGGATCGTGGAAGGCGGTGGGGGTGAAATTCGCGGTGAGTGGCCTGTCGGAGAAGAAGGTCGCCTCGCTCGCGCGCGCCTGATGCGGTAAGATTCGCGCATTCAGGCGCGTAGCTCAGCTGGTTAGAGCACTACCTTGACATGGTAGGGGTCGTTGG
>CAZXAR010000223.1:0-2927 GCA_964638135.1 uncultured Enterobacteriaceae bacterium
TCGCGGTGATGTTCTGCGCCACGATCTTCGCCGCCGCGACCGGCATCGTCGGGGCAGCGGTGACGCTGCTCGGCATCATGGCCGCCAAGGCGATGGACCGCTCGGGATACGACGTGCGCCTTTCGGCCGGCGTCATCACCGCCGGAGGCACGCTCGGCATCCTCATCCCGCCCTCGGTGATGCTCGTCGTGATGGGTCCGGTGATCGGCGTTCCGGTTACCGATCTTTTCGCCGCCGCGATCATCCCGGGGCTCGTGATGGCGGCCATCTACACGATCTACGCGATGGTGCGCTGCTACATCAACCCCGCACTCGGCCCGGCGCTGCCCGAATCGGAGCACGCCGAGTCGCGACTGGAGATCCTCAGGGAATTCCTGCAGGGGCTGGTGCCGCCCGCGGTGCTGGTGCTTGCCTCGCTCGGCTCGATCCTGTTCGGCTTCGCGACACCGACCGAAGGCGCGGCGATCGGGGCGGCGGGTTCGTTCGCGCTCACCGTCGCCTATCGCAAGCTCACCTGGAAGTTGCTCTACGATTCGGTCATCAAGACGCTCGAGGTCTCGTGCCTCATTCTGTTCCTGGTGGCCGCGTCCAACTTCTTCGGCGCGGTGTTCTCGCGGCTCGGAACGCCGATGGTGATGACGAGCGCGCTCCTCGGACTGGAGATGCCGCCGATGGTGATCCTGGTGCTGCTCATGGCCGTCATCTTCCTGCTCGCGTGGCCGCTCGAGTGGGTGCCGATCGTGCTGATCTTTCTGCCGGTCATGCTGCCGATGGTGAAGGAGCTGGGATTCAATATCACCTGGTTCGGCATTCTCGTCGCGGTGAACCTGCAGACCGCCTGGCTATCCCCGCCGGTCGCGCTCTCGGCGTACTTCCTGAAGGGCGTGGCGCCGCAATGGGAACTCGGCGACATCTACCGGGGAATGGTGCAATTCATGTTCCTGCAGTTGTTCGGCCTGGCCATGGTGATGGTGTTCCCGCAAATTGCGCTCTGGCTGCCGGGCGTGCTGTACACGAAATAGCGGAGATTGCGCGATGACGATCGAATCTCTCAAGCGGGCGGTGAAGACCCCCGAGACCGAGTCCGGCGCGGCGCGCAAAGTGGCCGAGGAAATGCTTGCCGCGATCGAAGCGCGCGGCGAGGCCGCGGTGCGCGAGTACGCCGCGAAGCTCGACCAATGGACGGGCGAAATCGTGGTCGCGCCGACCGAGATCGAGCGGCGGGCGAACGAGGTGCCCGAGGGCGTGAAACGCGATATCGAATTCGCGACCGCGCAGGTGAGGCGCTTTGCGCTGGCGCAGCTCGAGTCGATGCGCGAATTTTCGGTAGAGCTGAAGCCGGGGCTGATTGCAGGCCAGCGGCTGATTCCGGTCAACGTCGCCGGCTGTTACGTGCCGACCGGCCGCTACGCGCACATCGCCTCCGCCTACATGGCGATCGCCACCGCGAAGGCGGCGGGTGTGCCTACGGTGGTCGCCTGTTCGACGCCGTACCGCGGCGGGGGCATTCACCCGCACGTGCTCTATGCGATGAAGGTGGCAGGCGCCGACGTGGTGATGACGCTCGGCGGCGTGCAGGCGATCGCGGCGCTCGCCTTGGGGCTTTTCACCGGCAAGCCCGCCGACATCGTGGTCGGTCCCGGCAACAAGTTCGTCGCCGAGGCGAAGCGCCTGCTCTTCGGCAAAGTCGGCATCGATGTCTTTGCCGGCCCCACCGAGATCGCGGTGATCGCCGACGATTCCGCGGACCCGGAGCTTGTCGCGAGCGATCTCGTGGGACAGGCCGAGCACGGCCACGAGTCCCCGGCGTGGCTCATCACTACCTCGCGCCCGCTCGCCGAGACGGTCATGAAACGCGTGCCGGTGCTGATCGAGAGACTCCCGCCGACGGCGCGCGATTCGGCGGGCGCCGCCTGGCGCGACTATGGCGAGGTGGTGCTCTGCTCCACGCGCGAGGAGGCGGCCCGCGTTTCGGACCGCTACGCCGCCGAGCACCTCGAAGTGCAGGCGCGCGACCTCGACTGGTGGCTCGCCAACCTCACCTGCTACGGCTCGCTCTTTCTGGGCGAGGAGACCACCGTCGCCTACGGCGACAAGGCCTCCGGCCCCAACCACATCCTTCCGACCAAGGGCGCGGCGCGCTACTCCGGGGGGCTCTCCGTGCACAAGTTCGTGAAGACGGTGACCTGGCAGCGCATGACGCGCGACGCCAACCGCGAGATTGCGCAGGTCGCGGCGCGCATCTCGCGGCTGGAAGGGATGGAAGCGCATGCGCGCACCGCGGACGACCGCCTGAAGAAGTATTTCGCGGGCGAAGCGTTCGAGCGCGGCACGCCGGTCACTCGGTAAAGGAACACGCCATGGCCGAAGAAGCGGAAAAGACCGAAATCCATCGCGGCTTGAAAGGAGTGTACTTCGACCGCTCGCGCGTTTGTTTCATCGACGGCCGTGCGGGCGAGCTGCGCTACCGCGGCTATTCGATCCACGACCTCGCGCAGCGCTCCAGTTTCGAGGAGACGTGCTGCCTGCTGCTGAAGGGCGAACTGCCGCGGCGCGAGGAATTGGAGGCGTTCGAGCGCGACTTGCGCGCCGCGCGCGCCCTTCCCTCGCCGATCTACGAGATCCTGCGAACCGTAGCGAAGGCACATCCGATGGACGTGCTTCGCACCGCGGTCTCGGCGCTCGCCGCTTTCGACCCGGAGGTGGCCGACAACTCGCCGCAGGCGACGCTCCGCAAAGGCATCCGGCTCACCTCGCAGGTGCCGATGATCGTCGCCGCGCACGAGGCGATCCGCAACGGCCGCGACCCGGTGGCACCCGACCCGAAGCTCGGGCACGCCGCGAACTTCCTCTACATGCTGAAGGGCAAGGCGCCGAGCGCGGACACGGCGAAGCTCATGGACACGGACATGATCCTGCACGCCGAG
>CAZXAR010000224.1:0-2874 GCA_964638135.1 uncultured Enterobacteriaceae bacterium
GAGGCGGCGCGCCGCCTCTGGCACTTCGCGCACCCACTCGAACGCACGCGCATCGGCAGCAAAATGCACGATGACAGGATGATCGACGGGCCGGCGCTTGACCGCGTAGAGTCGTGCGATCGCGGCCGCGTTGGACGCATCGGCGCCCAGCCCGTACACGGTCTCGGTGGGAAATGCGACGAGCCCTCCGGCGCGGAGAATCTCCACCGCGCGCAGGATGTCGTCTGTCACGGTTTGGGCAGCTCTGCTTTCCTGACGGCTTCGGCCTGCTTGGCGCGGAACACGGCGAGTTTTTCCGCCAGCCCGGCGTCCGCGAGCGCAAGCAGCGCGACCGCGAAAAGGGCCGCGTTGGCAGCGCCTGCTTCGCCGATCGCGAACGTTGCGACCGGGATTCCCTTCGGCATCTGCACGGTGGAAAGCAGCGAATCGAGCCCCTGGAGATGCTTCGACGGCACGGGCACGCCGAGCACCGGAAGCCGGGAATGCGCAGCGACCACGCCGGCGAGGTGCGCCGCCGCGCCGGCGCCGGCAATCAGGCATTTCAGGCCGCGCTTCGCCGCTCCGCCCGCCCACTCGGCAACAAGGTCGGGTGTGCGGTGCGCGGACATCGCCTTGGCCTCGTACGGAATGCCGAATTCCTCGAGCGTCTTCGCCGCGGCTTTCATCGTGTCCCAGTCGGACGTCGACCCCATCACGATTCCCACGAGCGCCTTAGCCATGCGTGCTTTTCCCCTGCGAACTTGCGGCGTCTTTCCTCATAGCCTTCTCCCGGTCAGCCGTTCCAGCGCTTCCCGATACTTGGCTGAAGTCTTTGCGATCACCTCCTGCGGGAGCTTGGGTGCGGGCGGCGTCTTGTCCCAATCCAGCGTTTCCAGGTAATCGCGTACGTACTGCTTGTCGAAGGACGGGGGCGAAATGCCGGTTTCGTACCCATCCACGGGCCAGAAACGGGAACTGTCGGCGGTCAGAATCTCGTCGATCAGCACCAGTTCGCCGCTTGCATCGGTTCCGAACTCGAACTTGGTGTCCGCAATGAGGATGCCCTTGCCCGCCGCATAGTCGGCCGCTTCCTTGTACAGCCGAATGCTCACGTCGCGGACCTTCTCCGCGAGCGGCTTGCCGACGATCTCGCCCATGCGCTCGAAGGAGATGTTTTCGTCGTGCCCCTCGAGCGCCTTGGTCGCAGGCGTGAAGATCGGCTCGGCGAGCTTCTGCGCCTGACGCAAACCCTTGGGAAGCGGGATCCCGCAGACCGCGCCGGTCTTCTGATAGTCCTTCCAGCCCGAGCCGATGAGGTAGCCGCGCACCACCGCCTCGATCGGCAGAGGGTTCAGCTTCTTCACCACGATGGCGCGGCCGCGCACCTGTGCCTTGTCCTCGTCGCCCTGGACGACGCTCTCGGGATCGATGCCGGTGAGGTGGTTCGGCACGATGTGGGCAAGTTTCCGGAACCAGAAATTCGCCATCTCGGTGAGCACCCTTCCCTTGTCGGGAATCGGATCGGCGAGCACGACGTCGAACGCCGACAGACGATCGGAGACCAGAATCAGCATCTTGTCGCCATCGACGGCGTAGATGTCGCGCACCTTGCCCTTGCCGAGACGCGGCAGGCTCTTCAAATCCGATTCGTAGACCGTCGCGTTCATGCGGCCTGGCGCTCCAACTCCGGTTTCCACTTGCCCTGGCAGGCAAGCCCGTTCATGCGCGCCCGGTGAAAGAACGCCCCCTGCGCGGCCGCCACGTTGCCGCTCTGGCCTTTCCACGTGCTGAGGGCCGGATTCTGCAGCGCGCGGGAGTAGGAGAACGTAAGCGGCCACGGCAAACCCTTCATCGCCGCCATCGCATTCAGGTGCGCCGTCGCCGAGATGTCCGACTGGCCTCCGGAGAGGAACACGACGCCCGGCTGGGCCGCGGGCACCGTGCGCTTCAGCACTCGCACGGTGCGCTCTGCGACTTCGTCGACCGCGGCCTGGCGCGCACATTCCTTCCCGGACACGACCATGCTCGCTTTCAGAATGACGTGTTCGGGCGAAACATTGTGCGCCGCCAGCGCGGCGTAGGTCGCCCGCAGCGTCGCCTCGGTGACCTCTTCGCAGCGCTCAATGGTGTGGCTGCCGTTCAGCAGCACCTCGGGCTCGATGATCGGCACGATCGAGGCTGCCTGGCACGCGGCCGCATAGCGCGCCAGCGCATGCGCGTTGGCGTAGAGGCAGGTGTGCGACGGGATCGCATCGCCGATCGTGATCACGGCGCGCCACTTGGCGAACCGCGCGCCGAGCGCGAAGTACTCCGCCAGGCGTTTCGGCAGTCCATCGAGCCCCTCGGTCACTTTCTCACCGGGGCAGAGTGCAAGATCGTGCGCGCCCTGGTCGACCTTGATTCCGGGAATGATGCCCCTGCTCGCCAGGTACTGGGCGAACGGCATCCGGTCGTCGGTCTTCTGCCGGATGGTTTCGTCGAAAAGAATCACGCCCGAGACGAACTGCTCGATGCCCGAGGTGGTGAAGAGCAGTCCGCGGTAGGCACGGCGGTTCTCCTCGGTGCATTCGACACCCACCGACTTGAATCGCGTTTCGCAGGTGCCGCTCGATTCGTCGGCGGCAAGAATACCCTTGCCTCTGGCGACCAGCGCGGCTGCCGTCTTGGATAGGAGCGCCTTGTCCATGCTGTCCCTCTTTTGAATGGAAAGGATGCGGGAGTTCCGGCCTCAATTTTACCTTGCCGAAAAACAAAAGCCCCGCACGGGCGGGGCTTGAACGCTACAGCGGGTGGAATCCGCTTATGCGGCTTTCCTGATCGTCGCCATGCCTCTCACTGCATCGGTTGCCGCGGCGACGTTGGCCTCGGCGATTTCGGTGGCCTGTTTGGCGACCT
>CAZXAR010000225.1:0-2842 GCA_964638135.1 uncultured Enterobacteriaceae bacterium
GGCAACGTCACCGGCATCGTCGACCAGCTCGTCAAGGAAGGCCTGGTCGAGCGCGCCGCGCACGCCGACCGGCGCGCCTTCCGCGTGCGCCTGACGCGCGCCGGCGAGCGGGCGTTCGCCGAGATGGCCCGCGCGCACGAGGAGTGGGTCGTCGAAATCCTCGCGGGACTCGGGCGCCGGGAGCACGCCGAACTCTTCGCCTTGCTCGCCAAGGTGAAGGCGCACTGCCTGGAGGTCACCGCGAACGAGGGGTCTTCATGAGCGACAGCGCCCACGTCGACAGCTTCGCCCGGGACAACTTGCCGCCGCGCGCGCAATGGCCGGAGCTGACCTTCGACCTGCCGGAGCTTCGCTATCCGGCGCGAATGAATTGCGCCGCGGAACTGCTCGACCGGGCGGTCGCGCAGGGGCGGGGCGGGCGGATGGCAATTCGCGCGCCCGATGGCGGATGCACCTATGCCCAGCTCATGGCGCAGGCCAACCGCATCGCGCACGTCCTGGTGAGCGACATGGGCCTGCGGCCGGGAAACCGGGTGCTGCTGCGCGGACCCAACAACCCCATGATGGCCGCCTGCTGGTTCGCGGTCATGAAGGCGGGCGGAGTCTGCGTCGCGACGATGCCTCTGCTGCGCGCCAAGGAACTGACCGACATCATCGCGAAGGCCGAGGTGAGTCACGCGCTGTGCGACGCGCGACTGGCGGCGGAGCTCAAGGCCGCGCTGCCGGCCTGCCCCATGCTGAAAGTGGTGCGGTACTGGTACGACGATGCGCCCGGCTCGCTCGATACGCTCTGCCGGCGGCAACCGGACACGTTCCCGAACGTGGATACCGCGGCGGAAGACGTCGCGCTGATCGCGTTCACCTCGGGCACCACCGGCAGACCGAAGGGGACGATACACTTTCATCGCGACGTGGTTGCCATGTGCGACTGCTTTCCGCGCTCCTGTCTCAAGGCCTCGCGGGACGACATCTTCTGCGGCACGCCGCCGATCGCCTTCACGTTCGGCCTCGGCGGCCTGCTCTGCTTCCCGCTGCGGATCGGCGCCTCCACCGTGCTGGTCGAAAAGCTCATGCCGGAAACGCTCCTCGAAACCGTGCAGAAATTCAAGGCGACGGTCCTGTTCACCGCGCCGACGATGTACCGCGCCATCGCGGCGATCGCGCGGAACCACGACCTCGGCAGCCTGCGCAAGTGCGTCTCCGCGGGCGAAGCGCTGCCGGATTCGACGCGCCAGCTCTTCAAGCAGGCGACCGGAATCGAGATCATCGACGGCATCGGCTCGACCGAGATGATCCACATTTTCATCTCGCACACGCCCGAGCGCGTGCGGCGTGGCGCGACCGGGTATGCGATTCCCGGCTACCGCGCCACCGTGCTCGACGAGGACGGCCGGCCCTGCAGGCCCGGCGCGATCGGGCGGCTCGCGGTCAAGGGCCCGACCGGATGCCGCTATCTCGCCGATGAGCGGCAGAAGGATTACGTCGCGAACGGCTGGAATCTCACCGGCGACGCGTACGTCATGGACGAGGACGGCTACTTCTTCTATCAGGCGCGCACCGACGACATGATCATCTCGGCCGGATACAACATCGCGGGGCCGGAGGTGGAAAGCGCGCTGCTGACACACCCCGCGGTCGCCGAGTGCGGTGTGGTCGGCTGGCCCGACGAGGAGCGCGGGACGATCGTCAAGGCATTCGTCGTGCTGCGTTCCGGACACGCGCCGGGCGAGGCGATGGCTGCCGCGCTCAAGGCGCACGTGAAGCAGGCGATCGCGCCCTACAAGTATCCGCGGGCGATCGAATTCCGCGAATCGCTGCCGCACACGGAAACCGGCAAGCTGCAGCGCTTCAAACTAAGGAAGCCGACATGATGCAGATCCTGCAGCCGCCCGGCTGGGCGAGGCCCCGGGGCTATTCGAACGCGATCGCGGTGCGCGGAGGAACGACCGTGTACATCGCGGGGCAGGTCGGCTGGACCGGGGAAGGGAAGTTCGCCGCGAAGACCTTCGGCGGGCAGTTCCGTCAGGCGCTCGCCAATATCGTCGCCCTGCTTGCCGAAGCCGGCGGGCGGCCCGAGCACATCGTTCGCATGACGTGGTATGTGCTCGACCGCGGCGAGTACCTGGCGTCGCTCGCCGAGATCGGCGCCGCGTACCGCGAGCTGATCGGCAGGCACTACCCCGCGATGACCGTGGTGGAGGTCGGCGGCCTGGTCGAATCCGAAGCTCGCCTCGAGATCGAGGCCACGGCAGTCGTTCCGGCGGGAGGCACGCCATGAAAGTCACCGTGATCGGAGGCGGCCCCGGAGGTCTTTATTTCGCGCTGCTCGCGAAGAAGGCCTGGCTCGACTGGGACATCACCGTGTACGAGCGCAACCGCCCGGACGACACCTTCGGTTTCGGCGTGGTCTTTTCCGACCAGACGCTCGACACGTTCAAGGCCTACGACGTGCCCTCCTACGAAATGATCCGGCGCCGCTTTGCCTACTGGGGCGACGTCGATGTCGTGTACAAGGGGCAGGTGATGCGCTCGGGCGGCAACGGCTTTTGCGGCTGCTCGCGCGTCGCGCTGCTGCAGATTTTGCACGAGCGCTGCCGCGGCCTGGGCGTCAAGCTCGTCTTCCAGCGTGAAGTCGAGACGCTCGACGAATTCGCCGACTCCGATCTCATCGTGGTCGCGGACGGCATCAACTCGAAGATCCGCGAGCGGCACAAGGAGCACTTCCAGCCCGGCGTCGATCTGCGGCCCAACAAGTTCACCTGGCTCGGCTCGACGCGGCCGCTCGATGCGTTCAAGTATTTCTTCCGCGAGACGCCCGAGGGCATCATCCTCGCGCACTGCT
>CAZXAR010000226.1:0-2730 GCA_964638135.1 uncultured Enterobacteriaceae bacterium
CCTGAACCGGCGTTCAGCGCGGAGCGGTGGGGCCGCTCTTGCGGGATTCGCGCACTTCGCGCGTATGTTCCGCGCGAAGTTCCTTCAGGCGCGCCTCCACGGCGGAAAGCTCATAGAAATCGCCGTCGCCCGCGGCGCGCGCCAGCTGCAACTGCTCGATCGCTGCGGGAAGGCTGCCCCGCAGCGCATACACTTCGGCCTGCGCCTGGTGCTGCTGCAGCCGCCTGCCGAGCGCGGCGTATGTCTTCGCCAGCATCTCGTGCAGCCTCTCGTCGCGCGGGTACGTGCGGACCTCGGCATTCAGGTACGCGAGCGCATCATCGTGGCGGCCCTGCCTGCCGAGCGCCTCGGCGTAGGCGTACACGATGGGGCGCCGGTGCGGCCAGCGTTCGGACCCTTCCTTGAGCACGGCGAGCGCGCGCGCGCCGTCCCCCGCTGCCTGCGCGACCCGCGCGGCAAGCGTAACGAGCATCGGGCTTGCCGCGCTCGAAGCGCGCAGGCGCGCCATTGCGTTTTCGGCCTCGCGCGGCTGCCGGGCGCGAAGCAGCGCGACCACCACGCCGTAGCGCGCCGCCGTTTCGTTCGCGTAGCGCCGCTCGCGGATGGCCGCCTCGAACTCCGTGACGGCCTCGTGCGGCTCGCCGACTTCGGCCCGCAGCTTGGCGCGCACCAGATGAAAATCGAGGCTGTCGAGATGCTGCCGGTACGGCTGGCTCGCCGAGCGCGACTGCGCGTCGGCGATCCGCTCGGTCGTCACCGGATGCGAGCGCAGATAGCCCGGCACGCTGCCATCGTCCGCGACCCGCATGAAGCGCTGCATCTTCTCGAAAAACGCCGACATCGCGCGCACGTCGAAGCCGGCCCCCGAGAGCGTCTGGAAGCCGATGCGGTCGGCTTCGCGCTCGAAATCGCGCGAGTAGCTGAGCTGCGCCTGGACCGCGGCGCCCTGCGCCGCCAGGATCGCGCCCTGTGCGAGGTCCGGGCGCGAATTGCCGAGCAGAATCGCGGCCGCGAGCGCGACCATCGCCGGAATCTGCATCTTCTGCTGCGCGCCGAGCAGGCGCGCGATGTGACGCTGCGTCACGTGCGCAACCTCGTGCGCCAGCACCGAGGCGACCTCGGACTCGCTTTCGGAGGCGGTGAGAAGCCCCGTGTGCACGCCGACGAACCCCCCGGGCAGGGCGAACGCGTTGATCGTCGTGTCGCGCATGGCGAAGAACTCGAAATCCTGGCGCGCGCCCGGCACCGCGGCGACCAGCCGCCCGCCGAGCTGGTTCAGGTAATCGGCGATCTCCGGATCGTCGAGGTAGCCCGATTCGCGCAGCCGGATCTCGCGCAGGATGCTCTCGCCGACCTTGCGCTCGATCTGTGGCGGAAGAGTTCCGCCCGAGCCTTCGCCCAGATCCGGCAGCGTCTGCCCGAGCGCGCGCGGCAACGCGGTCAGCAGAAGCGCAAGCAGCGCCGCCAGGATTCTCATGCAGCTATGATACCGTCCGGGTCGACGAGTTCCCAGGAGCCGCGATTGGCGCGCAGGCGAGCGGCCGCCCTCACGCACTTCGACCGCAGGGGCGGCGCGCACATGGTTGATGTGGGCGAAAAAGGCGAGACGCAGCGGATCGCGGTCGCCTCCGGCCGTATCCGGATGCAGCCCGAGACGTTTCGCCTGCTCGCGCGCGGCACGGCGAAAAAGGGCGACGTGCTCGGCGTCGCGCGGATTGCCGCGATCCAGGCGGCGAAGCGCACGCCCGGCTTGATCCCGCTCGCTCACCCGATCGCGATCACGCGCGCCGCGGCCGAATTCGAACTGGACGCGCCGCGCAGCGCGGTCACGGTGCGCACCACGGTCGAATGCCGCGGCCGCACCGGCGTCGAAATGGAGGCGCTCACGGCCGCCGCGGTGGGGCTGCTCACGATCTACGACATGCTCAAGGCCGCCGATCGCGCGATGTCGATCGGCGGCCTGCGGCTGGAGGAAAAGCGCGGCGGAAAATCGGGCGAGTACCGTCGCGCCGGCGCGCGGCGGCCAAGGCGAAAGAGCGCGGCCCGCCGAAATCAGAGCCGCATGTAGGCGTAGCCCTCGCGGCTCTGCAGACGGCCGATTTCGGCGATCCCGGAGGGCACCAGCACTGCTTCCGAAAGGACCTCGCTCGCCGGGATCTGCCGGCGCACGAGCGTGTTGTTGCAGACGCGAAACTCGACGCCGCGCTCGCGGAAACTTTTCACCGCCGCCTCGTAGGGCCGGTTGGATTCGTCGCGCGCCCCGCGCAGCAGGAAATCGACCCCGTCGTTGTGCGCGACCACGACCACTTTCACGCCGGGTGCCGCCTGGAGATGGTTGTTCAAGTTCCTGAGCGCCGCGCCCGCATTGCTGCTGTTCGAAATGTGGTAGACGACCCGCGTCGGACCCGCCGACGGCGCTTCGCGCATCAGCACTTCGGACAGCGCCAGCCAGCTCGCAAGCAGGAGCGCCGCGACTCCGGGCGCGGCCACGGCCAGCGGCGAGCGCAGCGCCGCGCGCCAGCCGCTCGCCTGTTCGCGCGCAACGCTCGCCGCCCGGACACGCGAAGCGAGCGATTCCGGCGCGCTCCGGAATTCGCAGTGCCGGCCGATCGCCGCGCGCGTCGCCTGCAGTCCCCTGAGCGCCGCGCCGCAGCGGACACACCCTTCGACGTGCTCCTCGATCGCGATCGAGGCCGTCAGATCGAGCTCGCCATCGACGTAGGGATTGAG
>CAZXAR010000227.1:0-2726 GCA_964638135.1 uncultured Enterobacteriaceae bacterium
CGCTCGAGCACGACGTTGCGGCCCTTGGGCCCCAGCGTCACCTTCACCGCGTCGGACAGGATGTTCAGGCCGTGCACCAGCTTGGCGCGCGCACTGTCGTGGAAACGGACTTCTTTTGCAGGCATTGGTTATTCTCCTGGTATCTGAATTCGTTCCGGATCAGGCGCCTTCGATCACGCCCATGATGTCTTCCTCGCGCATCACGAGGAGTTCTTCGCCTTTCACTTTCACGGTCTGCCCGGAGTACTTGCCGAACAGCACCTTGTCGCCGACCTTGACATCAAGCGTGATGAGCTTGCCGTCGTCGGCCTTCTTGCCCTTGCCCACCGCGACGATTTCGCCCTGGTCGGGCTTTTCGGCGGCGGTGTCAGGAATGACGATGCCGGACGCGGTCTTGCGTTCCTCGTCGATGCGCTTGACGATCACGCGATCATGAAGAGGACGGATTTTCATGCGTGGTCTCCAATTGAAAAATTAACCTAAAACAATGGGTTGGGATCCGATATGGCTGAACGATCAGGAAACTGCTAGCACTCACCGTTCGCGAGTGCTAATGATAACGATGAGAGTGAGACGTTTCAAGCCCCAATTCTGGATCCTGGCCCTGTCCCTGATCTCGGCCTGCCTCGGCGCCCACGCGACGGAGGGCCTGCCGCCCGCAGTGCAGCAGGCACTTCGCTCGGCCGGAATTCCACCTGCAAGCACCGCCTTGGTCGTACAGGAAGTGGGCGCTCGCCTTCCTACGCTCAGTTTCAACGCCGGGGTGCCCATGAACCCCGCCTCCGTGATGAAACTGGTCACCGCGCTTGCGGGGCTCGAATTGCTCGGCCCGGCCTACCGCTGGAAGACCGAGGTTTACCTCGACGGCGTGCTCCGCGACGGCGTACTGGAAGGAAACCTCGTTCTCAAGGGCTATGGGGATCCGAAGCTCGATTACGAGTCGTTCTGGATGCTGCTGCGCGCGCTGCGCGGCCGCGAGTTGCGGGAAATCCGGGGTGACCTCGTGCTCGACCGGAGCCACTTCGAGCGCAGCGGGGGCGATCCGGGGCGTTTCGACGGCGAATCGTTTCGCCCCTATAACGTGCTGCCCGACGCGCTGCTCGTCAACTTCAGATCGCTGCGGTTCGCCTTCGTGCCGCAGCCGGAGAAGGGCGTAGTCCAGCTTGCCGTCGATCCCCGGCCTCCGGGGCTCGAAGTGGTGAATTCGCTGCGGCTTGCCGATGGACCATGCCCCGAGGGGCGCGCCTTCCGGGACCTGCTCAAGCCGCTGTTCGAGCCCCGGCCGCGTCCGCGCGCCGCCTTCACCGGGCAATATCCGTCGAGTTGCGGCGAACGCGAGCTGAACGTTGCGCTGCTCGAGCCGAACGATCACGCCGCCGGCGTGCTGGCGCAGCTGTGGGCCGAAATGGGGGGCACCTGGAAGGGCGCAACGCGCGAAGGGCGCGCTCCGGCGGGCGCGCGCCCGTATTACGTGCACGAGTCTGCGCCGCTTGCCGAGATCGTGCGCGACATGAACAAGTTCTCCAACAATGTCATCGCGCGGCAGCTCTACCTCACGCTTGCCGCGGAATCGGCCGGCCCGCCGGCGCGAGGCGAAAACGCGCTGCGCGCGGTGCGCCAGTGGCTCGCGGCAAAAGGCATCGCGGCGCCGGAGCTGGTGATGGAAAACGGCTCGGGGCTATCGCGCATCGCGCGCGTGCGCGCGGCCACGCTTGCCGCGCTGCTGCAGGATGCGTGGCGCGGAAGCACGATGCCCGAATTCATCGCTTCGCTGCCGGTGGCGGCGGTGGATGGCACGATGCGCAAGCGGCTCAAGAACGACAGCATGGCGGGCAACGCACACATCAAGACCGGGCTCCTTGCGGAGGTGCGCGCGATGGCGGGCTATGTCCTCGACCGCAACGGGCGGCGGCACGCCGTGGTCATGATCGTCAATCACCCGAACGCGCACCAGGCGCAAGGCGCGATGGACGAGCTGCTGCGCTGGGTGTACGGCGGCTGACCTCAGGCCGGCATCGGCATCGCTTGGCCGCGCACAAGGGCGAGCCAGCCGCGGACTACGCGGTAGATGACCCATAGCCCGGTCCCCAGCCAGAGCACGATCGCGAGCGGGATCAGAAGCACCGTCACCCAGAGCACGATGCCGGCGAGCGCCCAGGGCACGGCAAACCAGAAGGTGCGGATCTGCCAGCGGAAATGCGATTCGAGCGGCGTGCCGGCTGCGTCGGAGCGCTTCACGTAGTTCAGGATCACCGCGATGATCGAGGGCCAGCCGAGGAGGAACGTCGTGACCACCAGCGCCGGCGTGAGGATCCCGGCGAGCACCGACCACGCATGCAACCCGTAGATGACGTGCGTCCACGCCCGCAGTCCTTCCAGATGGGGGTCGGGGCTCACAGACCGAGGTCCTTCCACAGCGCGTCCACCCGCTGCTTCACTGCGGCATCCATGACGATCGGGCGGCCCCAGGTGCGCGCCGTTTCGCCCGGCCACTTGTTGGTCGCATCGAGCCCCATCTTCGAGCCCAGTCCCGCGACCGGGCTCGCAAAATCGAGGTAGTCGATCGGCGTGTTCTCGGCGATGAGCACGTCGCGCGCCGGATCCACGCGCGTCGTGATCGCCCAGACGACCTCCTTCCAGTCGCGCACGTTCACGTCGTCGTCCACGACCACGATGAACTTGGTGTACATGAACTGGCGCAGGTAGCTCCAGACGCCGAACATCAC
>CAZXAR010000228.1:0-2724 GCA_964638135.1 uncultured Enterobacteriaceae bacterium
GAACAAGCTCACCATCACCGCGACGCAGATGATGGAGTCGATGATCTCGAGCCCGATTCCGACGCGCGCCGAAGTCTCCGATGTCGCCAACGCGGTGCTCGATGGCACCGATGCGGTGATGCTGTCGGCCGAATCGGCGAGCGGCAAGTTCCCGGTCGAAGTCGTCGAGGCGGCGCACCGCGTATGCCTGGAGGCCGAGCAGACGCAGCCGTTGAACCTCGAGCAGGATTTCCTCCACCGCGTCTTCACCCGCGTCGACCAGTCGATCGCGATGGCGGCGCTCTTCACCGCCTACCACCTGAAGGCGAAGGCGATCGCCACGCTCACCGAATCGGGCTCGACCGCGCTGTGGATGAGCCGGCTCAACTGCGGCGTGCCGATCTACGCGCTCACCACGCAGACTTCGACGCGCTACCGCTGCGCGCTGATGCGCGATGTGTATCCGCTGATGGTGAAATACGTAGGGCACGACCGCGATGTGCTGCTCACCGAAGCCGAGACCGTACTGGTCGAGAACGGTCGGGTGAAGAACGGCGACGTGATCGTGATCACGATCGGCGAGCCGATCGGCAAGCCCGGAGGGACCAACACCATGAAGATCGTACGCATCGGGGAGCACCGGACGTCATGAGCGCCGTCACGCCGAACGCGGCCCGCCCTGCCGGCCTGGCGCCGCTCGCGAGCCGTGTTTCGTGCGTGAAGGGCGCGAACTCGACGCGCTCGGGCAGGACTGGAACGAGGCCTGGTCGAAGGCGCTCTTCCGGCCCTAGACGCTTCCCCAGACCTCGCGCGCGGTCTCGACGACGAGCCGGATCTTCGCCGCCTGGTCCTCGGCAGTCACCTGGTTGCCGTGCACCGTGCTTGAAAACCCGCACTGCGGCGAGAGGCACAGCTGCTCGAGCGGCACGTACTTCCCTGCGTCTTCGATCCGGCGCTTCAATTCGTCCTTCGACTCCAGTTCCGCGATCTTCGTCGTGATGAGTCCGAGCACCACGGTCTTGTCCTTCGGCACGAAGCGCAGCGGCGAAAAATCGCCCGAGCGCGCGTCGTCGTATTCGAGGAAGTAGCCGTCCACGGCGAGCTCGCGGAAAAGCGCCTCCGCCACCGGCTCGTAACCCCCTTCGGCGGCCCAGGCGCTCTGGAAGTTGCCGCGGCACAGGTGGATGCACACTCTCATGTTCCGCGGACGCCCCGCGATCGAGGCGTTGATCAGGCTTGCGTAGCGATGCGGCAGCCAGTCCGGGTCGTCGCCGCGGCCGCGCGCCCCCTCGCGCATCTTCGGATCGCACAGGTAGGCAAGGTTGGTGTCGTCGAGCTGCACATAGGTGCAGCCTGCTTCGCCGAGCGCCTTCAGCTCTTGCCGGTAGCACGCGGCGACGTCGGCGTAAAACGCCTCCAGGTCGGGGTACGCCTCCTTGCTGATCGCGCCGCGGCCACCGCGAAAATGCAGCATGGTCGGCGAGGGAATGGTCACCTTGGGCGTACGCCGGGTGGCCGACTCGAGAAACTGGAAGTCCGCGCGCTGAATCGGCCTGACGTGCTGGATGCGCTTGGTCACGTGCATGACCGGCGGCGCGAAATCGACGTCGCCCTTGGCGCCGTGGAATTTGCCCATCGCGCCCTGCCGCACTTCGACCCCCTCGAGCTGCTCCAGGAAGTCGATGTGGAAGTAGGTGCGCCGGAATTCGCCGTCGGTCACGCCCTGCAGCCCCCAGTCTTCCTGCAGGCGCACGATGTCGCGGATCGCGCGGTCCTCGACCTCGCGCAGTTGCGCGCGCGTGATCGCCTTGTCCCTGAAATGCCGGTCGCGCGCCTCGAGCAAGTCCTTCGGACGCAGGAAACTGCCGACGTGGTCGGCGCGAAACGGCGGCGAGGTGCGGGCGGACATGAGGCGCTCCCTGGGGGAATTTGTGTCGGCGACGCGAGCGATGTTATTTTGCCGCATGCGCATCGCACTCTGCAACGAAGTGATCGCCCCGATGCCGTTCCCGCAGCAGTGCGAGTACGCGGCGAAGCTCGGTTACGACGGCCTCGAGATCGCGCCGTACACGTTCTCCGAGGAGCCGCATCGGCTGGGAAGCGCGCAGATCGCCGCCGCGCGCGCCGCCACCGAAGACGCAGGCATCGCGATCACCGGCCTGCACTGGCTGCTTCTGAAACCCGCCGGGCTTTCGATCTCGACGCGCGACGAGGCCGCGCGGCGGCGCACCGTGGACGTGATGCTCGCGCTCATTGACCTGTGCGCCGAGCTCGGCGGCAGCTACCTGGTGCACGGCTCGCCGCACCAGCGGCGCATCGATCCCGGCGACACGCGCGCGGCGGCGCTCGCGCGGGCGCAGGAGTGTTTTGCCGCGGTCGCCGAGCGCGCCGAGCAGGCGGGAATTCTGTATTGCATCGAGCCGCTCGCGGCGGACCAGACGCCGCTCATCAACACGCTCGACGAGGCGGTGCGGATGGTCCAGGGGATCGGAAGCCGCGCCGTGCGGACCATGCTCGACTGCAGCGCCGCGGGCCGGATGGAGACCGCACCGCTCGCGGCCCTGGTCGAGCGGTGGCTGCCGGCCGGCATGATCGCGCACGTGCAGGTGAACGACCGCAACCGGCGCGGCCCGGGCCAGGGCGAGCAGCGCTTTGCGCCCCTGCTGGGCGCGCTGGTGCGGCACGGCTACGCCGGCGACATCGCGGTCGAGCCGTTCGACTACGTCCCGGACGGTCCCGGCGCCG
>CAZXAR010000229.1:0-2694 GCA_964638135.1 uncultured Enterobacteriaceae bacterium
GGAATTTGCGAGTGATTCGCAATAGGTCACAAACGGTCAGAAAACCAGAATTCCACTTGTTGCCAGCCGGGGCCAATGACATGCTTCGCTTCCGTCGACGACCCTTTCCCGGCCACCTGAGCGCCCCCGGGAGAGGCCGTCGTACCCAAAAAAGAACCGAGGGAGTGGAAAATGGCCAACAAGAAATTCACGAAATCGATCGGTACTTTCGCGGCGGCGTTCGCCGCCGTCGCCCTTGCCGCCGGGAGCGCCTTCGCCAAGACGGAACTGACGGTTTATACCGCCTACGAGAACGACGACCTCAAGCCCTACAAGGAGGCATTCGAGAAGGACAATCCGGACATCGTCGTCAACTGGGTCCGCGATTCCACCGGCGTCGTCACCGCCAAGCTGATCGCCGAGAAGGACAACCCGCGCGCCGACGCCACCTGGGGGCTCGCCGTCACCAGCCTGCTGGTGCTCGACGATTACGGGCTGCTTGTGCCCTATGCGCCGAAGGGCCTCGACAAGCTGAGCGCGAAGTTCCGCGATCCGCGCAATCCGCCGCGCTGGCTCGGCAATTCCGGCTGGATCAGCGCCATCATCTTCAACGAAGTCGAAGGCAAGAAGCGCAACGCGCCGATACCCGCCACCTGGAAGGATCTCGCCAATCCCGCCTACAAGGGCCAGATCGTGATGCCGCATCCGGCTTCTTCAGGCACCGGCTTCATTTACGTTTCCGCCTGGTTGCAGATGTGGGGCGAAAAGGAAGGCTGGAAGTTCATGGATGCCCTGCACGAGAACATCGCCCGCTACACCCATTCCGGCTCCGCCCCGGCGGTGCTCGCCGGCAAAGGCGAATACCTGGTCGGGCTCGGCTTCGAGGTCCGCGGCTCGCGCGTCAAGGCGCAAGGCGCGCCGGTCGCCGTAATCATGCCCAAGGACGGCCTCGGCTGGGAAATGAACGCAATGGCCATCATCAAGGGCACCAAGAAAATGGAAGCCGCCAAGAAGCTGATGGATTGGGCGGTTTCCCCAACCGCCGTGAAGATGTACGGCGACACCCGTTCGATCGCGGCCATTCCCGGTTACGCCAAGGCGCTTCCATATATGCCGGCCAACCTGGACCAGGCCATCATGCAGCAGGATTTCGTCTGGGCGGCCAAAAACCGAGACCGTATCCTGGCGGAGTGGAGCAAACGCTACGAGGCCAAGGCCGACCCGAAGAAGAAAAAGTAGTCGGCTCGGATCAACCGGCCGTTTTGCGGCGGCCCGACGAGAGCGGCCGTCCGCCCCTCGGCGGACGGTTCCCATTGCGCTTTTCTGAGCCATGACAGCGAACGCGGCCACCATTCCCGCCCTCCGCCTCAAGCGGGCTTCCGGCCTCGATGCCTGGGTGTTGCGCGCCGCCACGGTCCTGCTGGCGGCGATCCTCATTATCGGCTTGGTGCTGCCACTGGCCACCATGCTGGTGAAGAGCTTCCAGGATTCTCGGGGGGGCTTTGCCGGCCTCGTCAACTACGCTGTCTACTTCGCGACGCCGGCGCTCGTGGGCTCCATCTACAATAGCCTCTTCATCGCCGTGGTGACGACGGCGATCACGGTGTTGCTGACGTTTCTCTACGCCTATGCGTTGAGCCGCACGTGCATGCCGGGCAAGGGGGCCTTTCGCACCGTGGCGATGATACCGCTGCTCGCGCCGTCGCTGCTGGCGGCGCTGTCCCTGATTTACATGTTCGGCAACCAGGGCTTCATGAAGGGGCTGCTTTTCGGGCATGCGATCTACGGTCCGATTGGAATTGTAATCGGGCTTGTCTTCGCCATCTTTCCGCACGCGTTCATCATCCTCAATGTCGCGCTGTCTCTCTCGGACAGGCGGTTGTACGAAGCGGCGGAATCGCTCGGCGCGTCGAGGCTGAAGATCTTTCTCACCGTCACTCTGCCGGGCGTGAAATACGGGCTGGTTAGCACCTCCATCGTCGTTTTCACTCACGCCATCACGGATTTCGGCACGCCGAAGGTCATCGGCGGAAATTTCGACGTGCTCGCCACTGATGTCTACAAGCAGGTGATCGGGCTGCAGAATTTCGAGATGGGGGCGGTGGTCAGCGTCATGCTGCTGGTGCCGGCGGCAATCGCCTGTGTCATCGACCGGCTGACGCAGCGCCGCCTGGTGGCCATGCTGTCCAGCAAGATTTCCCCTTACGAGCCGAAGCCGAGCCCGATCGCCGACCGGCTCGCCCTTGCCTATTGCAGCCTCGTCGCCTTCGCCATCCTCGGCATCGTCGGCGTTGCCGCCGTCGGCTCGTTCGTCAAGTTCTGGCCCTACGATCTCTCGTTTACCTTGCGGAACTACAATTTCGATCTCTACGCCGGCGGCGGCTGGATGGCATACCTCAACAGCTTGGTGTTGTCGCTGTGGGTGGCCGTCGCCGGCACCGCGATCGTGTTCTTCGGGGCCTACCTCGTCGAAAAGACCCAGGAGCTTCGCGGCACGCGCCGCGTCGTGCAGGTTTTGGCCATCCTGCCGATGGGCGTTCCCGGCCTGGTACTCGGGCTTTCCTACATCTTCTTTTTCAACGCGCCCGGCAACCCGCTCAACTTCATGTACGGGACGATGGCGATTCTCGTCTACTCGACCGTCATCCACTATTATACCGTCACGCATCTCACGGCCATGACGGCGCTAAAGCAGCTCGACGCCGAATTCGAAGC
>CAZXAR010000230.1:0-2541 GCA_964638135.1 uncultured Enterobacteriaceae bacterium
GGCGCCATCGGCACCTGGCCCCAGACGCCCGAGCCGCCCTTCTTCACCTTTTCTTCGAGCTTCGCGGCGACGCTCTGGCCCTTGTACTTCTTCGCGATGTCCTTGTACGACGGGCCGACCGACTTCTTGTCGACCTGGTGGCAGGCGAGGCAGTTGTGCTTTTTCGCCAGCGCTTCGTCGGCGCGCGCCGGGGCGGCGAGCGTGGAGGCGGCGGCAACCGCAAGCGCAAGGGTAAGGGGGGCAAATTTCATTTCGGCTCCTTTCGTCGGATGGCTCGGTGCGCTCAGTGGCGGGTGCCCCCGGAACGCGTGATCTCGTTGAAAACGTTATATTTTCCCACAGGTCCCCTCATCGGTAAACGCTTCAGTTCGCGCAGGGTTGACGCGTCATAGACGATCAGCGCGCCCTCGAGTTCCCAAAGGCTCGCAAGCGCGTAGCGGCCGTGCCGGTCGAACTCCACGTGTGCAAGCGTCTTGCCGGGCTCGGGTCTGAGCACGGCGACCATCTGGAGCGTTTCCTTATCGAGTACCTGGATCGTGTCCCGGTGTTCGTGGCTCATCGAGGCATCGACGAACGCATGGCGGGTCGCTTCGTGGCTGCGAAGGAACGATCCCGGGCCGAGCGTTTTCACCTCCCTCACCGTCTTCCATTCCCTGACGTCGATCACCGAGAGCACGCCCTCGCGCAGGTTGGGTACCGCCATGAGGGTGCGGCCGGCGCGCTGCCAGGTGATCGCGGATCCGAATCGCGGCATGCCGGGAAGCTCGAGCGTTGCGATCCTGCGCCGCACGTCGAGATGAACGACCTCGCCCTTGCCGCCGCCGGGCGTGGCGCCGATGAGCTGGCGGGAATCCGGCGTGAAGAAAAAATCGGCCAGGTAATCGTCGAGCGGCGTGCGGCGCGGGTTGAGGAACCCGGGGATGAATCCGCCCTCGCGCAGCTTGTAGTCGTGCACGAGGCCTTCGGCGATCTCGGGCGCCTTCGGATCGTAGGAAATCTCCCACAGTTCCTTCACGTCCGCGAGCGCGGCGACGAAGCTCCGTCGCGGCGCTGCATCGTACACCGCGGCGACGCGCGAACTCTGTTTCGCCGTCCGGTCGCGGGCCTCGAGAATTTTCACGAGGTGCAGGTCGGCGTCCAGCAGCACGAGCGAGTACGGGCAGTGGTTCGCGACCGCCACGTAGCGCCCATCCGCGGACAACGCGGCGTTGCGCGTGTCGATCCCGGCGCGCACTTCGGCGACCGTCGTCAGGTTCCAGAGGTCGTACTTCGTGATCCAGCCGTCGCCCGAAGCGAAGTACGCGTAGCGCCCGTCGAGCGAGAATTGCGGGGCGCCCTGAAGCGCGGGGCGGGAAGCAAACCGGTGGATCGGTTCCAGCCGGTCGCCGTCGAGGATCGTCACGTGGCGATCGCCCGCCTCGACGACCCAAAAGAGGTTGAGCGGATCGGCGGCGAAGGCAGGCTTCGCGGGCAGCGCCTCGGGCGAATCATGCTCGACCCGCGAGGCGCGGATCTCTTTTTCGCCCTGGAATCCGGTGCAGCGCGGCCCCAAAAACGGCTGGGGATCGGCCTGTGCGAGCCCGATCCCCAGCAGGAGGGTTCCCGAGAGAACCCTAATACACGTCATGCTGCGTGTTGTAGACGTTGAACTTTCCGGTCGGCGTGACCAGGCGCTTGTCCTTGATGACGTGCTTGAGCTTGAGCGTCTTGTCATCGACGATCACGATCGCGGATTCCTGCTCCTTGCCGTTCCAGACCGAGAACCAGACCTCGTCGCCCGCCTTGTTGTACTCGGGCTGCACGACGCGCCGCGGCCCGTCCTTGATGCCGGCCCATTCGGCGATCGGCAGCACCTGGTAGGGCTTGTCGAGCTCGCCGATCTTGAACACCGCCACCGACTGGCTGATCTTGGCATCCGGGTTGAGCGCCGTGTCGAGGTACAGGTTCTTCGACTTGGGATGCGTCTTGATGAAGAGGTTCCCTCCGCCCTGGCCTTTGAGCGTCCGCACCACCTTCCAGGCGTTTTCCTTCTTCTTCGCCGGGTCGGTGCCGATGAGGGAGACCGTCTCGTCGCCCAGGTGCCCGGTCGCCCACACCGGCCCGAACTTCGGATCGACGAAGTTGGCGCCGCGCCCGGGGTGGGGAATCTTGCCGACCTCGATCAGCTTGACGAGCTTGTTGTCCTTGGCGTCCACCACCGCGATCTTGTGCGACTGGTTGGCCGCGACGAGGAAGTAGCGCTTGGTCGCGTCCCAGCCGCCGTCATGCAGGAAGCGGGCGGTGCCGATCGAGGTGACTTTCAGGTTGTTGATGTCCGAATAGTTCACCATCAGCGTCTGGCCGGTCTCCTTCACGTTCACCACGAACTCGGGGTGGAAGTGCGAGGACACGATCGAGGCGACGCGCGGCTCGGGGTGGTAGTCCTGCGTGTCCACCGTCATGCCGCGGGTGGCGACGATCTTGAGCGGCTCGAGCGTGTCGCCCTTCATGATCACGTACTGCGGCGGCCAGTAGGAGCCGCCGATCGCGTACTTGTCCTCG
>CAZXAR010000231.1:0-2525 GCA_964638135.1 uncultured Enterobacteriaceae bacterium
CATGATCACGTACTGCGGCGGCCAGTAGGAGCCGCCGATCGCGTACTTGTCCTCGAAACCCTTGTACTTCGAGGTGTCGACCGAGCGCGCTTCGAGCCCGATCTTGATCTCGGCCACATTGTCCGGCTTCTCCATCCACAGGTCGATCATGTTGATCTTGGCGTCGCGGCCGATCACGTAGACGTAGCGGCCCGAAGCGGACATGCGGGAGATGTGCACGGCGTAGCCGGTGGTGACGATGTTGACGATCTGCTTGGTGTCGCCGTCGATCAACGCCACCTGGCCGGAATCGCGCAGCGTCACCGAGAACAGGTTCTCGAGGTTGATCTTGTTCATCTTTTTCTTCGGCCGCTTGTCGGGCGGGACGATGACCTTCCAGGTCGCTTTCATCTCCTTCATCCCGAACTCGGGCGGCGTCGGCGGCTCGTGCTGCAGGAAGCGCGCCATGATTTCCACGTCCTTCTCGCTGAGTTCGCCCGCGCTGCCCCAGTTCGGCATTCCGGCGGGCGAGCCGTAGTTGATGAACACCTTGAGGTAGTCGGTGCCGCGTGCCTGCGTGATGTCGGTGGTGAGCGGCTTGCCCGTGGCGCCCTTGCGCAGCACGCCGTGGCAGCCGGCGCAGCGCTCGAAGTACACCTGCTTCGCGCGCTGGAACTCGGCCGCCGTCATCGGCGGCGCCTTGGGGCTCACCACGTCGGGCGCCTCGCCCGGCTTGATCGGCACCGGCGCGCCGCGGTACATGAGATCTTCGGCCGGCGTCCCCGGGTGCACGGGTTTTGCGGCAGGCTTCTGCTGGGCCTGCGCGGCCCCCGCCGCGAGCGCGGCGGCAATTACCAGAGCAGCAGTGTTGCAACGGTACGGGGTGGTCATGGCATCCTCGCGATTGAAATCCCCGTCAATCTAGGGCCGGGGTCGGAGCCCGGCCTTGATGTGTGTCAAATCGTCGGTTCCTGGGAGCCCCTTGGCGGAGCGGTTTTCCTGATCTGGATGGCCTCGCGCACCCGCGCGGCGCGCTGCTCGCGCTTGAGCCGGCGTTCGACCAGCGGCGTGCACTTGCGGTCGCTGTAGTAGATCACCTGGCAATCGAGGCAGTAGTGGCACTCGTTGTGGTTGATCTCCCCGGTCGGGCGGATCGCGCGCACCTCGCATTCGTTGGCGCAGACCTGGCAGGGCCGGCCGCACTCCTTGCGGCGCCGCAGCCACCAGTCGAACACCCGGAAGCGCCCGGGGATGGAAAGCGCTGCTCCCAGGGGGCAGAGGTACTTGCAGAAGAACTTGCGGTTGAAGATCGAAACGGCGATCAGGCCCGCGGCGTAGAGCACGAACGGCCACTCGCGATGGAAGCGCAGCGTCACCGCGGTCTTGAACGGCTCGACTTCGGCGTAGCGCACGGCTTCGCCCAGGGACTGCAGCGAAAGGCCGAACAGCACGATCAGGATCAGGTACTTGACCGCCCAGAGGCGCTCGTGCACGACATTGGGAAGCTCGAACTGGCGCACGCCCAGCCTGCGCGCGACCTGGCCGAGCAGCTCCTGGATCGCACCGAAAGGGCACAGCCAGCCGCAGTACACGCCCCGGCCCCACAGCAGCAGCGTCAGCGCAACGAAGCTCCACAGGATGAACAGCATCGGATCGATGAGGAAATTTTCCCAGTGGAAGTCGCGCATGAAGGCGTGCACGAAGGTGAGCACGTTGACGACCGAAAGCTGCCCGAGCGCATACCAGCCGATGAAGAACACGGTGTACAGAAGAAAGCCGCGCCGGACGTAGAACAGCAGCTCGGGGCGCTGCGCGAACCAGTCCTGGAACACGAGGATGCTGCTGAGCGCGGCAAGGCCCGCCACGAGCAGCGCGATCGTGACCTTGCGGTCCTGCCATACGCTGATCCATAACGGTTCGTCGGCAGGCGCGGCCTCCGGTCGCGACGATTGCGGGGAAGGTGCGTCCCCGGACGGAGTGGCGGCGCGCGCTCCGTCCGCAGGCGCGAAGCGCACGCCGCGCGATTCCGCCACCTGCCGCACGGTGCGCATGATGGTCGCGTTTTCCACCATCACGGTGATGGTGGCGCCCGAAATCGTGTCCACCGTGACGTATCCGGGGCGCGGCGCGCCTACCGCGACGCGATCGGAGGCGGACTTGCCGCGATACTGCTCGGCGAACTGCCGCAGCCGCTCGTCGGTGACGCCGATGACGAGGATCGGCTCCTCGTGCTGCACGATCGAGACGCCGACGATTCTCCCGGCGAGGTCGAAGCCGACGAGCGTGTTGATCGGCCTGCCCGAGTAGGCGGGGATCCGCAGCACGTCGTTCGAGAGGAAGGCGTAGCCGAGCAATTGCCCGCCGCGGTAGGCCGGCGCCGCGCGCGGCGCGCCTTCGAACTCGCCGAACCGGTCGGCACCCGGAAAGAACTGTCGCAGCTGCGGATACGCCTCGGCGGCCCCGCTCGCGTGCGCGGCCGGCGCCGCGAGCACGAGCGCGAAGGCGAACAGAAGCCGGTGCAGGAGGTTCACTACAATCCTGTTATC